>JBAPTI010000075.1:0-35218 GCA_049282095.1 Chthoniobacterales bacterium | reverse complement strand
GGCGTAGCCAAGAGCTGTATGCCTATACTGCGAGGGGTGCCGACACCCCCATCAGTGGATGTGATTTCTGGCCCTCGACGCTCGTCACTCGACCCTCGACGGATTCTTAGTTGCCCTTCGGGAATTGCGGCGGATTCTGGACGTAATCCGAGTCGGAGGACTTAGAGGAGGCACCTCCGCCACCCATCTTCTCCTGAGTCCACGAAGCCGTGCCGCTGATATCTTCACCGAATCCTTTGACCGTATTGCAACCGGCAAGAGCGAGAACGGTCACTACCAAGGGAAGGATGAGGAGTGCTTTCATGACGCGATTCCTATCCTCGCCCTCACGCCTTGTCATCTCCTTTTTCGTGGAAAGGGACTGAGAACCGATAGCTCCCGCAGAGGAGCAGAGGCGCAGAGGAGTAGATCTGCGGAACCAGTCACTTCTATAGAATATTGCTGAAAGAGTGACGCTCAATGGAACTTCACAAGCACTGCCGCACTCATGAATTGAAATAAAAATCTCAGCGCCTCCGCGCCTCTGCGGGAAAATCTTTCAGATTCTTTTTCAGACTCCGGTCAGGGAGCGAATCCCTGGGCGTGCAGCAGTTCCTGATAAGGCCCGTAGCAGGAGGCGTAGAAGGGATACCCCTCCCCCTTCGTTCCTTCGGGGCGGTAGCGCCAGTGCTTGTAGCTCCAGAGCCAGAGTTCCGGATGCTCATGCAGTCCCGGCTCCAAGGCATCCCAGCAGGCCTGCACGATCTGTTCTATCTTGGCATCAGGCGCGACAGGGAGTTCGGGGAGGTAGCGGACGATATAGCCCCCGTCGGGGCGCGGAAGGCACTCGACCGGCACCAGAGCCGCTCCCGTCCTCAATGCCAACTCGGCAGGCAGGCGGGTTACTGGCGTGAGAAACTGCCCGAACTGGCGGATGACCACGGGGCCTTCGCTCGGCTTGAGATTGAGGTCGATGAGCATCCCCATCTTCCCGCCATCCTTGAGGTGTCGCAGCGTGCGGAGCATCGCCCCCTTCTGCGGCATGATCTGCTGGCCCAGCGAGGAACGCCACGAATCGAAGAGGGGGCCGAGCAGGGGGTTCTTTAGGTTCTGGGCAATCACGGGGAATGTCCCGAAGTGACGGCAGGTGATCTGGCTGAGCCACTCGAAGTTCCCGGCGTGCAGGCAGAAGTAGATCGCGGGCTTTCCATCGGCTCCATGCGCCGGCATCGGGTTGAGTCCCTCGGTCGTGATGATCTCGTCGAGGACCTCCCTGCTGAGATTGGAGGACCAGAGCAACTCCAGCGCTGTCCTGGCAAAAACACCGTACGATTTCCGGCCCAAGGCCATGAGTTCCGGCTGCGAAAAGCGGTCGCCAAAAGCGCAGCGCAAGTTATCCAGGGTCACCTTGCGCCGATGACGGTCGAAGGAGAAGAAAACGGAGCCGACGAAGGAGGCCAGAGGCCCGATCCAGCGCCAGGGCAAAAGGCAGATCAACGCGGCGGCCGCACGGAGCCCGAAATACTCGAGCCGGTAGCGCTGGCGTTTCCAGAAGGGAACGGAACGCAGCGCGGCGGCCGTTTCCTCAAGGATCCGCTGATGAAATCTCATGATGGCCGCTGAAGAACAGTTGCTGATTTTTGAAGGCGCGAGCGCTGGGCGATACCCGCAGCGGTCTCGCCCGAGCGAGCAACGCCACAACGACGAGCGGCGGGAGCCGCGTCGTGGCCTGCGAAGCAGTCCGAAGGACGAACCAAACACCCGGGAGGGTGTGCGGAAGAGAGCGATGCAATCGCTCCCCGAAAGGTGCCACAGCTTCCCGGGAGGGAAGTGGCATCAACCCGTCGGGAAACGGCGAGGCAAAAATCGACAAATGGCTTCAGCCCTTCGGGTTGCGAAGATAACAGGCCGGGGGCTGTGTTGGCTTGGCACTTACAGCCCGCTGCGGGGATGCTCGTGCCAAGCCGTCTTGCCCGCGGCCAGTTCTTTCCGCAACGGCCTCTATGCAATTTAATCAGCGGTTCCTTACTCATGCGGCGGCGTCCTCCACGGCGGGCAACTCCAATCTGGGGAAGACCGGCTTCGGTTCGCCGCAGACGTATCCTGCGGGAAGATCCGCGATCACGATCTCCCCAGTAAGCGGGATCGGATCGAGGGCGAGTTGGCGCAGGATCTCGGCGGAGGCATCGGGAGCCACGGGAAGGAGCAGGGTTGCGGCGACCCGTGCCGAGTGGATCAGCGTGGCCAGCACCGCATCGAGGCGATCGGACTGATCGGGATCCTTGGCCAGCTTCCACGGGGCGGCGGAATCGACGAGGGCGTTGGCCCTGTTCACCAGATCGACGATCGTCTCGAGGCCCGCATGGATCTGGGCGGCCTCCATCTGGCTGATGAAGCTCCTGAGCGACTCCACATCGGCCTGGCGGTGCGCGACGAGATCCGGGGAAAGCTGCACCGGCCGGGGCGCCCCCTCGCGGTAGCGGCGCGTCATGCTGAGGGTCCGGTTCACGAGATTGCCGAGTCCGTTGCCGAGCTCGGTATTGTGACGGAGCAGGAGACGCTCCTCGCTGAAGTCGGCATCGCGCCCCATCACGGCGTCGCGCATCAGGTAGTAACGGAGCGCCGTGGGTCCGTAGGCCTCGGCCAGCGCGGCGGGATCGACCACGTTGCCGGTGCTCTTGCTGACCTTCTCCCCTCTCAGGCTCCAGAACCCGTGCACCAGGAGATGCGGCATGGCCTCGTCGGCGAAGCCCATCGCGTGCAGCATGCAGGGCCAGTAGACACCGTGTGCGGGGATCAGGATGTCCTTGCCGATCACGTGATGGTCGCAGGGCCAGCGCTTTTCAAACAGCTCCTGCTCCGCGCCACCGTGGCCCGCGAAGCTGATGTAGTTGATCAGCGCGTCGAACCAGACGTAGGTGACGAAGCCGGGATCAAACGGCAGCTCGATTCCCCAGGCGAGGCGGCTCTTGGGTCGCGAGATGCAGAGGTCGCCTGTGATCTTGGCGGCCGCGTTCCTGAGTTCCGTCTGGCGGAAATCGGGAGTGACGAAATCCTTCCGGGCCTCCAGGAAACCGGCCAGCCACTCAGAGCACTTGGAGAGCCGGAAATACCAGTTCTCCTCGTCCAGCAGGATGACTTCGCCCCACTCGGGTCCGAACTCGCCGTCGGGCCCGCGTTCCTTGTCGGTGAGGAACTGCTCCTGGCGCACGCTGTAGTGGCCGCTGTAGGTCGCCTTGTAGAGCCAGTCACGCTCCTTGAGGTCGGTGAGGATGCGCTGGACCGCCTCCTTGTGCAGGGGCGCCGTCGTGGCGGCCCAGCCGTCGTAGGAAATCCCGAGCGTCTTCCAGAGTGAGAGGAATTTCCCCGAGACCCGGTCGGCGAACTCCTGCGGGGGAATCCCCTCGCGCTCCGCGCTCTGCTGAACCTTCTGGCCATGCTGGTCGACTCCCGTGAGGAAGAAAACCTCGCGGCCGCGCTGTCGCTGGAAGCGTGCCAGGACGTCGGCGAGGATCTTCTCGTAGGCGTGGCCGATGTGGGGCGGGGCGTTCGTGTAATCGATCGCCGTGGTGATGAAGAAAGGTTTCATGTCGTGGGTGTTTCGCTCTCACCCGCCGGTGCGGCGGGAGGGTTCTCTTCTTTGGCGATCTTGCCGCCCCAGGAGAGGATCCTGGCCTTCACGCCTGCGGACTCTGCCTCGGCGATCTGATGGTTCCTTACATAAAACATGGAAAGGCTCGACCATGCCAGCTGGTCGTTGGGCCTGAGTTGCGTCGCACGGAGCCCGGCCTCGATCGCCTCGGGAAAGCTGCCCGTCTTCATGAGTGCCATCCCGAGCGCATGCCACCCGTCGAAGAAGGCGGGGGCGAGTTCCGTGCAGCGCCGGTACTTCTCCACCGCGGCCTCCAGTTCGCCGATCGCGATGTCGCCGCTCGCCTCGTCAAAGAGGGCCGCGACTTCGGCCGGAACAGGCTCCTGATCCGACATGGAACGGGTATCTGCGGGGATCAGGCGCCCTGGCGCCCCATCATCCTGATCTTGGCGGCTCCCCGCGCGGTCCGGAGCCACTCGAGGAAGAGGAGTTCCCGTTCATTGGAGAGCAGGGTCTTGGAAAGGGCGGTATTGTGCTCCTTCCACTGGGCATCGGTCAGCGGCGCACGCTTCTCGAGGTAGGCCACGAATGCACCCCACGGAGCGGCCTGCAATGCGCCGAGTTCACCCTCCTTGAGGCTGAGCGTGGCGGAGGCGAGAGCCTGCTGCTCCTGCGTGGCCTTCGTGTCGGAGGGGGTGATGCCGGTGATCTGCTGGGTCTTCACCCCGGCCTGCTTGGCGGCATCGGCAAAGGACTTGCCTGAGGTCAGGGCGGTGCGGATCTGCTCGACGGCCTTGTTGGCGGCATCTGCCAGAATTTTTTCGGCCTTCTCCTGCCTGAGGAGCTTGGTCAGCCTCTCGGAGACTTCGGCCAACGCCAATTGGCGGGCGGGCGAGACTCCCTCGACCGTCACGATGTAGAAGGAGTTCCCTTCCTGAATGATGTCGGAAATTTCACCCGCCTTCTGCAACCTGAAGGCACCTGCGACCACGGATGCCGGAATCCCCGAATCCTTCCCCTTCTGGCTGCCGTCACGCTCGATGGCCGCCGCTTTCTTGGGCTGGAGGGAAGCCTTCCCCGCGGCCTTTGCGAAATCAGCTCCCTTCTGGAGCTCGGCGCGGATCGACTTGCCGGCCTCCTCGACCTGGTCGGCCAGCTTCTGAAGGGCGCCCGCGCGTTCTTTCCCGGCCAGCTTCTGCTGTCCGGCGGGAAGCTCGATGACCACGTAGGAGATGTCGCGTGCCTCGCGGGAGAGAAGCCCCTGCTTGTTCTTCTCGTAGAACGCGGAGACTTCCTCGGGAGAGACCGCCGAATCCTTCGCAAATCCATCCCGGTCGAATCGCAGGATCTGTGCGGTCACCGGCTGATAGATGCGTGCCGCCTCGCGGACCTGGGCCTCGCCGACCGCCACCGGCGAGGTGATGATGCGGCGGAGTTGGCTCACCTTCAGGGAATCCCTGACGATCTCCTCAAGCTGGCGCTCGGTGAATCCCTTTGGCGCAAGCTGCTCCTGCAGGAAAGCGGCGTACTTCGAGGGATCGAAGGCCCCGTCCGTCTGAAGCGGTGCCAGACCCTTGATCACCCCGGCGACCTCCTCGTCCGAGGGGTGAACACCGAGCATCGGGGCCTCGTGGCGCACGACGATGAGATTGAGGATGAAATCGCTGAGCGAGGTCTCCTCGTTGGCCCCCATGCCTCCGAGATCACGGACGAAGTCGGTCAGGCCGAGACCCAACGCCAGACTGTATCCGCGCACCTCACGGTCGATCTCGGCACGCTGCACGACACGCCCGTAGATGCTCGCGACATCGTTGGAGCCGAACTTGTTGAACTTATCGGTCGGGTTGTAGAGCCAGATGAAGGCCACGATCGTCAGGATCGCGATGATCAGCATCAGGAACTGTTGGTTTTTGCGGATGACGGTCAGCATGGGAGACTTGGGTAATGGGGGGATAGGGAATAGGTGATCGGTAATGGGGAAGAGGGAAAACTCGATGAAAGCGACCCTTTTGACTACTGGGGCCGGGCCCTCAAGGCAAGCGCGGGGGAAGGGGTTCAACCCAGATTTTACAATGGAACCATGAGAACAGATCTGGAGTGTTCACCATGATGGAGCGAGGCTTCTGTGTTAAAAAGTTGAAGTGTTAAAAGGTTAAAAGGGGTTTGAACCACTCCCTCTCAAATCTTGCCCGGTAACTTCAAGACTCTGGGGGATTAAGGCGCAGTCATTGGAAATTGCCTCTCGGCCCGCCTTGTAACGATTCAACGTTCTAACTTTTTTAACTCTTTCACCATCGCACTCCTGCGAACGGAGCCCCTACTTATTAATCGCCACCGCGAGTCTCCGGACCGCCTTGGCGAGCCCCGGATCGGCAATCATCTCGAGCGCATCACTGAAAGGAAAGAGCCGGCGACGACGGACATGCTCCTCGGGCCAGCTCTTGAGGAGCTTCGAGATCTTCATCGCGTAGAGCTGGAGATGGCGGCCATCGGCCATCTGGCATCGGGTGCGCAGATCCTGCCGGAGCGTCCCGAGCACGCCCGCCTCCTCGACAGCCTCCATCAGGGCGACCTCATGCGGGGTCATGTCGGGCTCCTGACGGCCCTTCGGGAAGAGCCATCGGTTTCCCGAGGAGCTGGTGATCAGGAGCAGGTGGAGCCTCCTGTCGATGAAGGTGTAGGGGATAATCCCGAGCTGGCACATCCCGGAGGGCTCCGGGACGCCGTGGATCGCCATCTCGGCGGTCTGATACTCATCCCGGCGGGTCACCTCCTCGCCGAGGAAGTCGGGTTTCTTGAAAGCCCGGCTGGCGGCCGCATCGGGAAAGAACACCTCGACCAGACGCAGCGGGGCATGCTCCCCGGTGAACTCGTCGATCTTCATCCGGAGCCGGCCGAGCTTGGCCAGATGGCGGATCCGGGTGATCCGCTGACCCAGGGTGAAGGGCCAGAGCTTCTCGAAATGCCCCTTGGTGATCCTGATCTCCTGACCGGTCACGGAGCGACCCCGGCGGTCTCTCGCCGAGAGATAATAGCGCCGGCCCTCGCGTCGGATCCTCAATTCCTGCCCCCGTTCGCGGACGACATAGCCCTGCTCGATCTCGACGCCCCGGCCACCCGCCATCCTGGGCGGAGGCGAGGCGAGGAGGAATTTTCGGCGGATGGGCCCTGAGGTCTTCTTCATGACATGGTAGCTACAGGGATTGACAACTCTTCCCACTGCTCCATGATGTCAACCCGCCATTTTCACGGCGGAAACGATGGTGGCTGTAGCTCAACGGTAGAGCTCCGGTTTGTGGTACCGGCTGTTGCGGGTTCGAATCCCGTCAGCCACCCGTTTCTTCTGACCGAGTCGAGGGACGAGAGTCGAAAGTCGAGGGCTTAAGAAAAGCTACCGAAGCCTCTTAGGCAACATCCACAAACATACAAAAGGCCCGGTTTCCCGGACCTTTGTCTTTTGAATCTGACACGCAGTTGGGGATTCCGTCTGAATCCTGATGCTCTCGACCCTCGACGTTCGACTCTCGACCGCCTCCTTTTTGAGCGAAGCTCAAAAAGGAATGTCGTCCTCCTCGATCGGAGGCTGGGGGGCGGTGTTGCTGCCACGGCTGAATCCGCCTCCGGAGGAAGGTTGCTCGCGGCGCGCAGGGCGCTCGGAGTATTCCTCCTCGCCCCCGGAATGACCGCCTCCTCCTCCGCCTCCGCTTCCACCGGGACGGGGCCCGAGGAGCTGGAAGTTCTCGCCGACGACGCGAAGCTTGCTGCGCTTCTGACCGGAGGTCTTGTCCTCCCAGCTGTCGAGCTGCAGGCGACCCTCGATGTAGATCGAGCGGCCCTTCTTGCAGTACTCACCGGCGATCTCCGCCTGACGGCCCCAGAGGGTCACGTCGACATAGGTCGTCTCCTCGCGCCTCTCTCCACCCTCGGGGGTGAAGACGCGGTTCACGGCGATACCGAGATCGGTGACGGCGCTTCCCTTGGGGGTGTACTTGATTTCGGGGTCACGGGTGACGTTCCCGATGAGCATCACTTTATTGAGGTTGGCCATAGGAGAGGAGGTGTTTTGGGGTTGGGACTGAAGACTATTGGGTGAAGGAGAGCAGTTGCGAAAGCTCCGACTGCCAGGGTTCTTCCTAACAGCCTTCAGCCTGAACTGCCACAGCCTATTTAGGCGGCCTTGGCGGTCTTCTTGGCGGCCTTGCGGGCCTTGCCGGCGGGCTTGGCAGCACCCTTGCGGAGGTAGTTCTGGAGAATGACTTCCTCGTCGAGGGTGAGCTTGGTGCGGATCTTGGCGATCGCGGCGGAGTCGGCCGTGACGATGTAGTTCACGAAGTAGGCGCTCTTGAGCTTGTTGTGCGGGTAGGAGAACTCGCGGCGCTCCAGACGCTGCACCTGCTCGACCTGGGCACCCTCGGAGGCGAGGGACTTCTCAAGGCGCTCAATGATGTCCTTGTTGGTTTCTTCTTTGCCGGCTGCGTTGAGGGCGAGGAGGATTTCGTATCGGTTTTTCATGGTTGGTTTGATGTGGTGTTGGAAGATTTATCGGAAGAGGGTGAGCCGTTGTAAAGGTTCATCGCGTCGGCAAGCCCGCTCCTCGCCGCGCAGAGCGTCGCCTCGGCGGCGCGTGTGAGGGTCTCCTCGACGGCGGACTGCTCCTCGGGACGGAAGCGGGAGAGGACATGGCTGGAGAGATCGGCGCCTGCGGAGGCGGCTCCCACGCCGACGCGGAGGCGTGGCACCTGCTGGGTGGCGAAGTGAATCAGGACCGACTCGAGTCCCTTCTGCCCGCCGGAACTCCCCTCGCGGCGGATGCGGAGCGCGCCAAGCGGCAGGGCTACATCATCGGCGATCACGAGCATCGATTCCGCGGGGATGCGGTGGAAGCGCGCATAGTCGCAGACCGACTCGCCGCTGAGATTCATGAAGGTGGTCGGCTTGATGAGCACCAGATCGGATCCGGGAACGCGTGCAACCATGGCCTCCCACTTGGGTTCCCTGGTGAAGGTGACTCCCAGCAGGGAGGCGACGCGGTCGAGGACGGCAAACCCGATGTTGTGACGCGTGCCGTCGTATTCCCGGCCCGGATTTCCCAGGCCGGCAAGGATGCGGATACCCGGCGCAGCGGGGACTGCGCCCGAAGCTGCGGTATCCGGCATGAAAAGAGACGCCCCGAAGGACTACTTCTTGGCCGCCTCGGCGCCCTCGGCGGGCTTCTTCTCCTTGATGACCTCGGGAGCCTTGGGAGCTTCCGCGCCGGCAACCGGCTCGGCCTCAACCTTGGGCTCGGCGACAATGAAGACGGTGAGGTCCGCATCGGAGGTCGCCTTGACGCCGGAGGGAAGGGCGAGATCGCGGACGTGCAGGGACTGGTTGAGCCCCAGGCCGCTGACATCGACGCGGATGATCTCGGGAAGATCCTTGGGCAGACACTCGATGTGCAGGGAGCGCAGGCTGTGCTCGAGGAGACCGCCGTAGTTCTTCACGCCGTCGGCCTCGCCGACCGCCTCGATCGGCACCTCGGTGTGGAGGAGTTCATCCATGGCCACCTCGAGGAAATCGACGTGGAGGATGTCGCCGCGCACGGGGTGGTGCTGGACTTCCTGGATGAGGGAAAGCTTGTTGGAAACGGCGCTCCCGTCTGCGATGACGAGCTCGACGAGGATGTTCTCGCCGACGGCGTGGGAGAGGAGGGCCGAGATCTCGCGCTGCTCGATCTCAAGGTTGCTCGGCTTGTCCTTGTGTCCGTAGACGACGGCGGGGATCACGCCGCGGGTGCGGAGATGCTTGACGGAATTGCGGCCGACATCGGCGCGGGGCCGGGCGGAAAGTTTGACCTGTTTTGCCATGGGATTCGGAAGTGTGGACGGTTGATGCTAGGAGTGCTTGAGTCGGAACAGCGAGCTGACCGACTCGCCTCCATGGATGCGACGGATCCCCTCGCCGAGCAATTCGGCAATGGAAAGGACCCGAACGCGATCCCCCGATCCTTGCCGGACGGGGACGCTGTCGGTGGTGATGAGCTCCTTGATTTCGGAGCCCTCCAACCGCTGAACCGCCAAATCTGTCAGCACGGCGTGCGAGACGCCAGCATAAATATCACCCACCCCCCTTGTCCGGAGCATTTTGGCGGCGCTGGTCAGAGTTCCGGCCGTTTCGGTGATGTCGTCGATGATGAGGACATTCTTCCCCTCGACCTCGCCGATTACATGGAGGGCATCGACCTCCGTGGCGGTGCGGCGGCGCTTCACGACGATGGCCAGTCCGGCCCCGAGAGCCTCGGCATAGGCGCTTGCCATCTTGACCCCGCCGACATCGGGAGCCACGACGACAAGGTTCTCGATCTTCTTTTTGCTGATGTAGTCGACCATGACGGGCATGGCGTAGAGGTGGTCCACCGGGATGTCGAAAAATCCCTGCAACTGCTGGGCGTGGAGATCCATCGTCAGGACGCGGTTCACCCCGGAGGCGGCCAGGATATTGGCCACAAGCTTCGCCGTGATCGGGACGCGGGGCTGGTCCTTGCGGTCCTGCCGGGCGTATCCGAAGAACGGGATCACCGCCGTGATGCGCTGGGCGCTCGCGCGCCGGATGGCATCCACCATGATGAGCAACTCCATGATGTTGTGGTTGCTCGGCGGACAGGTCGGTTGGACGATGAAGACATCGCGGTCACGCACGTTGTCATTGATCTTCACGAAGGTCTCGCCGTCGGGAAACGAGGTGACGATGGCATCCCCCAGGGGCTGCCCCAGATAGGCGGCGATGTCTTGGGCAAGCTGGACGTGGGCGGAGCCGCTGAAAATCCGGAGGTCTGATGAGCCATTCATGAGTGGCAAGCAGGCTACAGCCACCGGGCACGGGGGCGCACGACAGAAATCGGGAGAAGGGAATTTTTATCCCGGGTTTTGCAATGAACCATGACAACAGTGCCGGAGTGTTCGCCGGGATGACGCGCGGCGATCGGTTAAAAAGTTGAAGCGTTAAAAGGGTTACAAGGGGCTGAATTGGAAACCTTGATTGGACTCTTCGGACGGTGCTGATGAGACGAATTTGTCTGAATTCGCCATCTCGATTCTCAGTTCAAGGCTGCTTTGATCCACTTTGACGCCACTTGCCTCCCGGCAAGCGGTGGCGCCCTTTGGGCTACGACTTCGTCGTAGTCTTACGCAGCACCTCCCAGAGCCTTGGTTGTAACGCTTCAACATTCTAACTTTTTTAACCCCTTCATCCACGCCGTATTGGAAAACGGCTGAAGCCTGCCCCGCCGCAACAACTCACGCTTAATCAGCGCTTCCCTAAGCTTACGAAAGGGCGCCGGTAATCCCCGTGACCACTTCGGCCTGCTCTTCCCGCGTGAGGCCCGGGAAGATCGGCAGGGCGAGGCTCTCCTTGGCGGCCTTCTCGCTCTTAGGGAAGTCTCCCGGCTTGTGCCCCAGGTAAGCGAAGCACTCCTGCAGGTGAAGTGGCACCGGATAGTAGATGGCGCAGCCGATCTTCTGCTGAGCCAGACGAGCCATGACCGCATCGCGCTTCCCTTCACCGGTCACCCGGATCACGTACTGGTGGAAGATATGGTGGTCGCGCAGTCCGCTCGAGGCAAACGGCTCCGCGGGCAGGGTGACACGATCAAGGAGTCCCGATTCCGTGAAGGCCTGCTTGTAGGCGGCGGCATTCGCGCGGCGGGTGGCGTTCCAACCATCCAGGAACGGGAGCTTGGCACGCAGGACGGCGGCCTGGATGGCGTCGATGCGGAAATTGCCGCCGACCACCTTGTGGTAGTAGCGCTCCTCCATGCCGTGGTTGCGCACACGGCGCAGCTTCTCCGCCATCTCTCCGTCCAGGCAGAGCGCCACGCCGGCGTCACCGGCGGCACCGAGATTCTTACTGGGATAGAAGCTGACGTAGGAGGTCGGCGCGATGATGCCCGCGGTCTTGGTTCCCGACTTGGAGGGATACTTGGCGCCGAGAATCTGGGCGGCATCCTCGAGGATCTCGACTCCGAATGCATCGGCGACAGACCCGATCCCGTCCATGTCGCAGCAGGCTCCGAAGAGATGAATCGGGACGATCAGGCGGACGCGGTTGCCTCGTGGCGAGCGGAGGAATCCGTCGGAATCGTGTTTGAGCGATGACAGGAGCGCGCGAAGGCTCTCCGGGTCCATCATGAAGGTGACCGGATCAATGTCGCAGAAAAGGATCTCAGCACCGGCGCGGTGGATGCACCCGGCGGTGGCGAAGAACGTGTAGGGTGTCGAGATGACGGCATCCCCCGCGCCGATCCCCATCGCCATGAGGAGGGCGAGCTGGGCATCGGTGCCGGAGGACATGCCGACGGCGTGGCCGCCGCCGAGATAAGCGGTCAGGTCGTTCTCGAACGACTCGACCTCGGCGCCGAGCACATAACCGCGGTGACCCAGCACGCGGAGGGCCGCCTCGCGGACAGCCTCGTCGACCTGCGGACCGAGACGGCTCAGGTCAAAGAGAGGTACAGGCACGGAATGGTCGTCGCGGGTGCTTACTTCACCACGCCGAACTCGGCGCGGCGGTTCTTGGCCCAGGCCGCCTCGTTGCTGGCGGGATCGACGGGCATCTCCTTGCCGAAGCTGACGGTCTGGACGTTGTTGGCCTTCATTCCCTTGGCGATGAGGGCCTCGCGCACGGCGAGGGCACGCTTCTCGCCGAGGCTGCGGTTGTACTCCTCGGTGCCGCGCTCATCGGTGAATCCCGCGACAATGACCGTCTTGCCCGAACCCTTCAGGGCGGAGGCGACGGCCTCGACCTTGGACTCCTGATCGGGGGCGACGGAGGAGCTGTCGTAGCCGAACTGAACCGGGGCATACTGGCCGCGCTGGACATTGGAACCGAGGAAGTTGGCCCCCTCGGTGCGCTCGCCGAGCGGCGTGCCGCTCACATAGTCGCCGTCGACGCCGGCGTACTGCTTGCCCTTCTTGTTGGCACAACCGGAGAGGGCGAGCAGGGCGGCGATGGAAAGGAATGCACAATGATGAAGTCGCATGGCCCTATAGAGGGACAAACGGCGGAAAAGATCAAGCATCGCCGATGGAACCGGACTAGGTTTCCAAGGCAAGGAATGAGTCACTGATTCTTGGCTCCCACCGACGACGAGGGAGAGGGAGACGCTTTAGGTGCGCGATGTTTCGGCTTGGGCTTGGGCTTGGGCGTGGGGGTTGGCGACGGCACCGGTTCGTTCGATCCCTCCGCGGTCAGGGTCAGGAGTTCCTCCGCCGCCGTGCAGGTACGGGCGGAGACGATTCCGTTGACCGCCTTGCCGTCACGCGACGTGAAGCCGTCGTAGTTGTTGATGCTGGAGACCTGGGCCACCACGTTCCCCGCGGCATCGGTGAGGGCTCCACCGCTTGAACCGGGGCAATACTCGGCGGTCACCTCGACATGGAGCGCCGGTTGGTGCTTCTGATCCCAGCGGTCGCGGCTGACACGGGCCACCTGCCCCGAGGTGAACATGTAAGTGAATCCGTCGGGGTGACTCATGCACCAGACCTGCTCGCCAGGCCTGGCGCCCGTACGGATCGGCAGGGGAGGGAGATCGAGTCCGGGAACACTGATCAGGCAGGTGTCCGCGCGATCGCTCGCCGCGAGGACCCCCGCCACAGGAAAGACCTTGCCCTCATGCGTGACCGCCACGGCCTGCGCCTCGCGCATCAGCGTCGGGTCGATCGTCATCACGTGGAGCGAGGTGGAGAAGATCCCGGGAGCCACCGCGAAGGCGGTCGCGCCGATCATGAAGCGCCACTTCTTAGACTTCGGCTCCTGATAACGGAGGCCCAGTGCGACCGTGCTGCGGAGGAGCCTCTCCGCCAACTCGGTCGGAGAGAGATCCTTCGCGGCGACCGGCGCCGTGGAGACGGCCGGACGCCGGGAGGGAAGGGATTTGGCAATCAGGGTGTAGTCGACGAGCTTTCCCTGCTTGGCCAGTTCCTCGGTCCGTTCGTGCGCCTCCTTTTCGAAGGCCTCGTCATCGACCACAAACCGGGTGTCGTTGGTCACGCCCACCTGCTGCTGGGCCACGGCGGTGGTGCAGAGCAGGAAAAGAATCAGGGCCTTGTTCAAAATGTTGGAGGGATCGATCAGCCGACCAGCTCGTACCAGTTGTTGCGGCGGCGGGGTGTGAACCCGGCCTCGCCGATGAGCGTCTCGATCTCCTGTGCCTGGAGGCGGAAGCTGGTGCCGGCCTTGCTGACGACATTCTCCTCCATCATGACGCTGCCGAAGTCATTGGCGCCGTAGCGGAGCGCCACCTGGCCGATCTTGGGTCCTTGAGTTACCCAGGAGCTCTGCACGTTGACGATGTTGTCGAGGAAGATGCGGGAGAGCGCCTGCATGCGCAGATACTCGGCGGAGCCGACCGGTTCCGCGCGGAGCTTGGTATTCTCGGCCTGGAAGGTCCAGCAGATGAAGGCCGTGAAGCCGCCCGTCTCGTCCTGCTGACGACGCAGGCGCCCGAGGTGCTCGATCCGCTCCTCGAGAGTCTCCACATGGCCGAACATCATCGTGGCGCTGGAGTTCAGGCCCATGCCGTGGGCCACCTCCATCACCTTGAGCCACTGGTCGCTGTTGGCCTTGAGCGGGGCGATCCGGTTGCGGACACGGTCGACGAGTATCTCGCCGCCGCCACCGGGTATCGAGCCGAGCCCCGCTTCCTTGAAGCGGCGGATCACCTCCTCCAGCGGCATCTTGAAGACCTCCGCGAAGTGGGTGAACTCCGGAGGACTGAATCCGTGGATGTTCACATGCGGGTACTTCTCGCGGATGTGGGAGAGCAGGTCGGTGTACCAGTCGATCGTGAGCGACGGGTGATGCCCCCCCTGCATCAGGATCTGGATCCCTCCGGCGGCGGTCAGCTCATCGAGCTTCTGATCAATCTCCTCGAAGGTGATCACATAGCTGTCGGCATCCTTCTCGGTCCGGTAAAAGGCGCAGAACTTGCAATAGACGTTGCAGATGTTCGTGTAGTTGATGTTCCGGTCGATGATGTAGGTGACGACATCGTTCCCCTGTCCGTCATAGGCCCCGGCCAGCGCCAGCTTCCTGCGGTGATCGGCAAGGGCACCGAGTTCCTCCAGTGGCAGACGGTACAGCTCAAGCGCTTCCTCCGGGGTGATGCGCTCCCCCTCGATCACGCGGTCGATCAGACTTTCGGCAACGGCTGCTGGCATGGGGAAACGATAAAGGCTCAAGGCTGAAGGCTAAAGTGCAAAAAGCCCCTATCTTTTCAGCAGCAAGACAGGGGGGCATCACAGCCCCGGTGGACATTGTTCGGTCGGGCCCTTGACGGTGTGAGTCTCGTGAGACACATTGGATCATGATCACGATTGAAATCCCGGTCAGGGAACTTCATGCGAGGACAGGTCACTATGTCCGCAAGGCGGCCTCGAACGTGGAAGTCGTGGTGACGGAACGCGGCGTGCCCGCCGCCCGGTTAACCCCGCTGAACCCGATCTCCGGCAAGGGGCAGGCCGCAACCATCAGCGCGCGCCGGAAGCTCCTTCCCGAATACCGCCGCCTGGCGGAGAGCGGCGCCCTCAGATCCCGCAAGGAAGGAATCAAGGACGAGGATCGCGGCCTGCGTGAACTCTGATGATCTATTGCGACACCGCCTACCTCCTCAAATGGTACCTGGACGAGAAGGGTAGCCCCGAAGTCCGCGAACTGATCGGCAAACAGAGGGCGGTCTCCTCCCTTTCCCTCGCGCGCTTGGAGCTCTCCGCAGCATTCCATCGGAAGCTGAGGGAGAAAGAGATTCCCGCGGCCGTACACCGCGCCGTCATCAGGCAGTTCCGATCTGACTGCTCCTCCGGGATCTGGGTCTGGCTGGAACCCGATGCCCGGATCATCGAGACCGCCTGCCAAAGGTACGAAAAGCTCTCGTCAACGGTCTTTCTGAGGGCGGTCGATGCGCTCCACCTGACATGTGCCAAGGAGAACGGTTTCCGGGAAATCTATTCCAATGACCGGCACATGCTCACCGCCGCAAAACACTTCGGCCTGAAAGGGAGAAACGTCATCCCGTAGCGAGGCGGCCGAGCGCCATGTCGGCAAGGCCAAGCCCAAACTCCTAATCGATCGTCCAAGAGGTAACGTTTGCCTGCATAGGGAAAGGGTATAGGCCTTAAGGCTTCGAAGTTTCGATGCACCGCAAGGCCTGCAAGCGAAGCTGTATGAAACATATTGCCTCGCCGTCTCCCGACGGCCTCGCCCCTTTCGGGGCTATGCTTCGCATCGGCTACTCCGTGCTTCCCAGCACTCGGCGTTGCAAGCGCCGGCCAACACCGCCCCGCGCCAAAAGCGCAAGCCTCTACTCCAACTCGAAATTAATGTTGATGGTGTATCCCGAGGTCGTTCCCATTTTCTCAGGAACGGGTGCGATCTTGAGGACCTTGCGGGCGGCCTCGAGGACCGATTGATCCATGACGGGATTGCCGCTTGGCCTCGCCAGTGAGAAGGCGCTGATGGTTCCGTCACGCTGGATGGTGATCTTGAGCACGGTGGAGAAGTCGTGCTTGTGCTCCGTCGGAATGGACGTGGGCTGCTCCCACTGGCTGTAGAAGCGGTCGTGAATGAGGGTGTGGTAGGCGTCGACGGTGCCGGGGTCGGCCCCGTTGCCACCGGTTCCCCCCGCTCCGGTTCCACCTCCCTTAGAGGCCATGAAGGCGGCCTTGGCGTCGGAGTTCCCCTTACCCTCTCCCTTGCCGGAGGAGGACTTGGCGGCATCGCCCGATTTCTTTTCACCGGAGGCGGTTTTCTTCTCGGCGGAATCGGTCTTGTGCGAGGATTCACCCTCGGTCTTGGGTGAGGATTTAGCTTGGGGGCTGGAGGAGGGTTTCGGCGAACTTTGAGGGGAGGCTTGTGGGGAGGCCTTGGGGGAAGATTGAGGCGATGCTTTTGCCGAGGGTTTCGGCGATGGCTTCGGAGAGGGTTTTGGTGATGGTTTTGGTGATGGTTTTGCGGTGGGCTTCGGAGTCGGCTTGGGCGTCTCCTCGGGCTCCGGAGTCGGACTCGGCTTTGCTTCCGGTGTCGGAGTGGGCGTTGGCTTGGGAGTCGGTTTCGGAGTGGCCTTCGGAGTTGGGGTCGGGGTCGAAGTCGGTTTCGGTGTGGGTGTGGGTGTGGCGAGTGAAATATCGGAAGGGACATCCGGTGTTGCGTCGGGTCGCGGAGTGGCCTTTTCCTTGGGGGAGGGGCGCTGCTTGGGAACGTGGTCGGCGATGATCTCCTGGGTCTCGGTTTTCGGCTTGGGCTCGATCACCGGTTCGGCCGTGGACTGCGCGGCCTGGGCGAAGGAGCCGGTCTCCATCCACGTGAGCTGGCCGGAGGGCTTTTTCACCGGTTTGTTGAACCACCAGATCAGGCCCGCGATGAGCAGGACATGGATCGTCGCAACGATGACGAAGGCCCGGCTGAAGCGGGGTTCCTGACGGCTCATGGCGGGATTACTGGCCTCCGGCGGGGCCCTGATCCTCGGGACGGGTCATGACGCCGACCTTGGTGATCCCCGCCTTGTGGAGCAGATCCATGACGCGGACGAAATTCTGGACGGGTAGTTCCTTGTGGGGGCGGACGACCACGGCGAGTCCCGGCGTCTCTCGCCGCAACTGCTGGAGACGGGCCTCCAACTCATCCGCGGTCATGACCTGCTCATTGAGCTTGAGGATGTCGTTGCGGTCGACGGAGAGGGTCTGGACCTGGGCGGGGTTGATCTCGGTCTTGGCGGTGGCGCTGGTGGGCACGACCAGATCCATGCTGTTCTCGAGCAGCGGCGTGGTGATCATGAAGATGATCAGGAGCACGAAGGCAAGGTCGAGCAGCGGCGTCACGTTCAGCTCGCTGAGCGTGTGCATCGCGTTGCGGTCGGAGAATCTGCGCATGACCCCGTTCCCCTTGTGTCAGGAGCCGCGGCTCCCGTGGCTGACGTAGCGGTGCTCGATCTCGCTTGCGAGCTCGGCGGCGAAGTTGTCGCAGGAGACGATCATGCCGCGGACGCTGGTCACGAGGAAGTTGTAGCCGAACATAGCCGGGATCGCCACGAGCAGTCCGGTGACCGTCGTGATGAGGGCGCCGGAGACGCCGGGCGCCATCGCGGCAAGGCTGGCGCTTCCGGAGGCCGCGATCCCGCCGAAGGCATCCATGACTCCCCAGACGGTGCCGAGCAGCCCGACGAAGGGGGCGCCGCTGACCGCTGTCGAGAGGATGATCATCTGGGACTCGAGCCTGAGCGAGGATTCCCCGACGGCGCGCTCCATGGCGGCCTGCACGGAGCGCATCTGCGCGGGGGTGATGCGCTCAGCATATTTCAGGCGGGCCTTGAATGTCTCGTCGACTTCGGTCGATCCGAGCACCTGGAAGCAGAGCTCCTCGCAGCCGGCCTTGTAGATGTCAAAGAGGGGGGACCCCTCGAACTCCAAGCCGGTCTCGAAGATATTCAGCGGCTCGCGGTCTCGGCGGAAAAGCGCCATGAACCGCTCGGACTGGCTTTTCGCAAAATTTAGGACACGGATCTTGGTGATCATCACCGACCAGCTGAAGATCGAGCCGATGAAGAGAGTGAACAGGACGATCTTTCCCTCGAGGGTTGATTCGAGGAAGGCGTAGACGATTCCGCTGCCGAGCAAGAGAGACATCCCCGAGAGAATCATGGCGCAGGCCCCATCGCCGCAAGGTTAAACCCAAAATTTGCATCAACCAACCGCATGGGATCGAACGGGCTGAATTAAATCAGGAAATCAGGAAAAGATGCCAAGGTTGGCAGCCTTCGTGATGCCGAGGGCCGTCCGGGAGTACCCGGATGGCTGAATCGGGCGGGTCGCCAGGCAAAAAGCATCCTGAACATAACCATGAAGAGCATGTAGGGGCCCTGAAAGTTCCTGAGGATATCCTCTCCGCTACGTTCCTGAGCTTTGGCGGGAGAATATCCCTCAGCCTCTATCTCCCTCCCGCGTGAACCGGGTGACGAGTTTTTCATGCTGAGGGAAGAGTCGCAGCAGTTCGGCGCGACCCGGCATCTCGAAATCGGAAAAATCAAACCCCGGGGAGACGCTGCAGACGACGAGGGTGTGGCCCTCGCCGCTTTCGCCATCCGGTCGCGCGGCCTGCCAATGACCTGCGGGAACCACATGATGCGTTCTCTCCCCCGCGCTCAGATCACCTCCGAGAAGGACTTGCTCAACCTTGCCCTCCGGATCGAGGGTCACGAGTTCGAGGGGCATCCCGCCGTGGAAGTGCCAGATCTCGTCGGAAGAGACACGGTGCCATGCGGAAAACTCTCCCGCTCGCAGCAGGAAGTGGATCGACGTGCAGGCCGCCCGCTCGCGCCCGTCGGGAAGAGTCACTCTCAGCGGTGAACGGAAGGTCTCGGCGTAGAACCCCCCCTCGGGATGAGGCTGCAGGCCGAGTCTGGAGATGATCTCGTGAGCGGGTCGGGATGATATCGGATCCATGCGCCGATGATGCTCCCTAAGGAAGCGCTAAGTAAATCCCATGAAGGCCGCTGAAGAGCATTTGCTGATTTTTGAAGGCGCGAGTGCTGGGCGATACCCGCAGCGGTCTCGCCCGAGCGAGCAACGCAGCAAAAATCGACAAATGGATTCAGCCCTTCGGGTTGCGGAGATAACAGGCCGGAGGCTGTGTTGGCTTGGCGCTTACAGCCCACTGCGGGGATGCTCGCGCCAAGCCGCCTTGCCCTCGGCCATTCTTCCCGCAACGGCCTCTATGCGATTTACTCAGCGGTTCCCTAAGATTGCCCCGACAAGGTTAAGATTGGAGGGTGACGCGGATTGTGACTTTGCCATCCGTCCCCGGGACGGGTATCAAGGCGTGATGTCCCCGTCCTTTCTTCAGCTGATCACCGTCATGAACCTCAGTCTGGTGGCGGCAGGATCCGTGTTTGCCCAGGAGACGAATCAGGCAGGGGGGACGCCCGCAGCCGCAACGGCATCTTCCGGCCCCGCCCCCTCGGGGAACCGCTACGATGTGCTTTCCAGAATGATCACCCCCATGGCGGGAGTCCTCCTTGGCGGATCCCAGTCCCAGGAACGCGCCCTCACGCTGCGTGCCACCGTGGGTCAGGTCGCGGGTCGCCTTCCCCAGGTCATCCAAGGGGCCGCTTTCAAGGCTCAGATCCAATACCCCGGCCGCATCCGCGTCGAGGCACCCGTCCTTGGCGAGACCCTCACGGTCTGCCGCAATGGGAACGAGGTCTGGGCCGTCCCCGGATCCAAGATCCAGTTCCTGCTCGCGCAGTTCAAACAGAAGCCGCGCCCCCAGCAGAAGAACGGTGCGCCGCTTCAGCTTCCCTTCACCGCGCAGCAGGCGGTCCTTCTCCCGGCGCTCTTTCAACTCGACCGCTCAGCCGACGTGGCAGACATCGGCGGGAGCTCCTGCCGGGTCATCTCCGGGGGACTCATGCCCGAGATCGCTAAGGCGGCCAAGGCCGAGGATTTCTCCGCGAAGCTCTGGATCTGCTCCGAGTACACTCCCAAGCGGATCGACATCCGCCGCAGCGACTTCGCAATGTCCTTCCTGATCGAGGAACTCACCTACGGTTCCGGATTCCCCGCCGCAACCTGGCAGCCTCCCGCCGGAGCCACCGATGTCTACAAAGGCGATGCGGCCCAACTCGAACAACTCCTCTACGTCCTGATGAACTCGCTGCAGATGAGCGCGGAAGACAAGCCTTGGCTGAATGAAGCGCTACCGGGAGGCGGACCGGTGAGGTGAGCTGGGGGAATGTCGAGAGTCGAACGTCGACGGTCGAGAGCAGGAAACCGCTGCGTCACCTGCCACCAAAATGAACCCCTTCCAGAGCCGCTGATTTTCTCTTCTGCAGTGTTGATTGAAGTTCGATAGCCCTCGACTCTCGTCCCTCGACTTTAGCCGCTCTTCATCATTCATCCTTCTTCATTCATCCTTTTCTTTCCATGCCCCTTCTCCAACTCCGCGGCGTCACCCTCCGCTACACCGACCGCCCCCTGCTCGATCAGGTGGACCTTCAGATCGATCCGGGCGAGCGCGTCTGTCTGGTCGGCCGCAACGGAACCGGAAAGACAAGCATCATGCGCGTCATCGCGGGTGAGGAGAAGCCTCAGGAGGGCGAGATCACCAAGCCGAACGGCGTCGTCCTGACGAGGCTTCCCCAGGAAGTGCCCGATGGGATCACGGGGACGGTTTTCGAGGTGATTCATGCCGGCCTCCGCGTCGGCGGCACTGAGGAGGATTGGGAGGCCGATGTCCGCGTGGAGGATCTGATGCAGGAGATGAACCTGCCTGCGGAGAAAGAGTTCCAGAGTCTTTCCGGGGGACTGAAGCGCCGCGTCCTGCTGGCCCGTGCTCTGGTGGGACAGCCCGATGTCCTCCTGCTGGACGAGCCGACCAACCACCTCGATCTCGAATCGATCCTCTGGCTCGAGAACTTCCTGCTCAAGGTCAAGCCGACCCTCTTCTTCGTCACGCACGACCGCGCCTTCCTGCGGAAACTCTCCACCCGCATCGTCGAGCTCGACCGGGGACACCTCACCAGCTGGGCCTGCGATTACGACACCTATCTCGAACGGAAGGGCGCCGTCCTGGAGGCGGAGGAGAAGCAGTGGGCTGCATTCGACAAGAAGCTCGCCCAGGAGGAAGCCTGGCTGCGTCAGGGAGTGAAGGCGCGGCGCACGAGGAACGAGGGCCGCGTCCGCGCCCTCAAGGCCCTGCGCACCGAGCGGAGCAAACGTCGCGAGCGCACCGGCACGGCGAAGATCGAACTACAGGAGGGGTCGACCTCCGGGCAGAAGGTCATCGAGGCCAAGGATGTCAGCTTTGGCTATGGCGAAGCCTCGATCGTGAGCCACTTCAGCACAACCCTCTGGCGCGGCGACAAGATCGGCATCATCGGTCCCAACGGAAGCGGCAAGACCACCCTGCTGAAACTTCTGCTCGGCCGCCTCGAACCCGAATCCGGATCGGTCGCCCTCGGAACCAAGCTCCAGATCGTCTACCTCGACCAACTCCGGGATCAGATCAACGGGGAGAAGAGCGTGGCTTGGAATGTCGCCGGAGAGTCGGAGACCGTCACCTTCCAGGGGCGGCCGCGCCACATCCACAGCTATCTGGGAGACTTCCTCTTCCCCTCCGACCGGATCCGGATGCCGGCCAAGATGCTCTCGGGTGGCGAGCGCAACCGACTCCTCCTAGCGCGCCTCTTCCTGCAGCCCGCCAATGTCCTGGTGCTCGATGAACCGACCAACGATCTCGACGCGGAGACCCTCGAACTCCTCGAGGAACTCCTCGTAAGCTACGAGGGAACGCTGCTGCTTGTCTCCCACGACCGCGCCTTCCTCGACAATGTGGTGACCGGCACGATCGTCCATGAGGGGGAAGGCAGGTTCACCGAGTACACCGGCGGCTACGAGGACTGGCTGCGCCAGCGCAAGGTGGCGGAAGCCGCGAAAATCGCCACCCCTCCCCAGCCCCCCGCTCCACCGCAAAAAGGGGTGAAAATCGAGAAGGGACGTAAGTTCCTCAATCGCGAACAACGCGAACTCGACGAACTTCCCGGCAAGATCGAGGAACTCGAAGCCAAGCAGGCGGAACTCTCCGAACGACTCGCCGACCCGGCCCTCTACCAGAAAAAGGATGGCGAGTTCCAGCGGGTGGAACAGGAACTCAACCAACTCCACCAGACCATTGAGAAGACCATGGCACGATGGGAAGAACTGGAGAGGCTCAGGAGCGAGCTCCTGAGCTGAGGCTGAAGGAATTTGGACTGAAGACTGTTAGGGACTGAATAGTTTCCTGCAGAAAACCGAATGGCAGGAGCCACGGTTTGGCCTGCTTCGCAGGCCAAAGAACGAGGGCCACGGGGCGTGGTCGAAGCAACCGCAGGGACGCCGAGGCAAAAGGGGTTTTTCATCCTGCTTTTCCCAGCGCCTCCGCGCCTCTGCGGGCTAAATGTTTTTCAGGTGTTCCCGAACAGCAGGGGCGACTTCGTTGCCGAGGATCTCAATTGCCTTCAGGGCCTTCGGATGCGGCAGGGTGCCGGGGCTCATCTGGATGGTGATCCGGTTGATGCCGCCCAGCACGTCATTGTAACGGAGGATCTTCTCCACCCCTTCGCCGGCATCACCGATGATGAGCGCCCCCTCGGGACCGCAGAGGGCGTCGAAGTGTGACCGCCGGATCGCCGGCCATCCACGCTCCTTCCCGATCTGCCCGAACATCCGCTCGTAACCGGGGAAATAATCATCCCTCGCCTCCTTGGTCGTTGCCGCGAAGGAGCCGAGTGCATGGATGCCGACCTTGAGTCGTTCTGGGGCGTGCCCCGATTGCCTTCCTGCATCGCGGTAGAGATCCACCAGCGGACGGAAGCGATCGGGCTGACCACCGATGATCGCGATCATGAGAGGAAGGCCGAGGGATCCGGCCCGGATCACCGATTCGGGCGATCCACCCACGCCGACCCAGATCGGAAGGGGATCCTGCAGGGGACGCGGGTGGATTTCCTGATTTTGCAGAGGCGGTCGATGTTTGCCGGACCAGGTGACGCGTGACTGATTACGGATTTGCAGAAGCAGCCGTAGCTTCTCATCAAAGAGGGAGTCGTAGTCGCGCAGGTCGAGTCCAAAGAGCGGGTAGGCCTCGGTGAAGGAACCGCGGCCGGCCACGATTTCCGCCCGTCCCTCCGAAATCAGGTCGAGGGTGGCAAACTCCTGAAAGACCCGCACCGGATCAGCGGCGCTCAGCACGGTGACGGCACTTGCAAGCCGTATCCTCTTCGTGCGCGCGGCAGCGGCCGCAAGCAGCACGACCGGGGCGGAATCCAGGAACTCTTCCCTGTGGTGCTCGCCGATGCCGAAGACATCCAGCCCCACACGGTCTGCGGCTTCCACCTCTTCCAAAAGATTCCGCAGCCTCACGACAGGATCGACCAAGACTCCCGTGACGGGATCAGCCAGCGTGGCGACGAAGCTATCGAGTCCTATTTGCATCGTTTCAATTGTGTATCGGAACTCCGTCCTGGAGAAACTTCTGTCGGAGAGATTGGAAGTTTGGATGCAGCGCAAGGCGCGCGAGTGAAGCTGTCGTGAACTACTGCGAACGTGCAGCAACACTGCGATGCGCCAAAATCCCAATCTTTAGGCCTTCCAAGTCTTGAAGTATTCCTCTACGGCCTCTTTCCAATGGCGCGGGGTGATCCCGGTGATGCGGGCGAACTTCCCGGTGTCGAGTGGTGTCCGGGGAGGACGTGTTGCGATGAAGGCCTTCATGTCGGAGAGCTTGAGCGGAGCGACCGTGGTGGTAAGGACAGGGATCCCGTTGACCTTCGCGCACTCGAGGGCATACTCGCCGTAATCACGCCAGGAACAGGTGCCGCTGTTGCAGAGATGGTAGATGCCCCCCGGCACCGAAGGCTTGAGGAATGCCTCAAGCCAGACCGCCATATCCTCCGTGTAGCTGGGAGCTGAAGTCTTGTCGTGGACGGCGGCCGCATCCGGCGATGTCAGGGCGCGCTTCACGATGGCATCGACGAAGCTCGGCTTGTCGGGACCAAAGACCCAAGAGACACGAACGACACAGTGCGAGGGTGAGGCTGAGAGCACCTCGCGATCCCCCTCCAGCTTGGTGACACCGTAATGGCTCAGGGGGTTCGGCTCATCCTCCTCGGTGTAGGGACGGTCCAGGGAGCCGTCGAAGACATAGTCGGTTCCGATATGAACCAAGCGGGCGCCGCGGGCAGCGCAGAGACGGGCGATCCGCCCGGGGCTCTCCGCATTGATTCGTCGGGCCAACTCATGATCCCGCTCACACCCGTCGACATCGGTGGCCGCCGCGCAGTTCACCACGACATCCCCGGCGCCAAAGGCTTCCACGGCAACGCCGGCCTCGGCCATCTCCGGAACGGAGAGATCGACCTGGGCGCGGGTCAAGGCGATGACCTCGACGCCGGGCAGCGTTTTCCAGCGACGGACGAGGGCCGAGCCGAGGCGGCCATTGGAACCAAGGATCAGAATTTTCATTCGGAAAGGCTGAAGACTGAAGGCTGAAGGCTGAAGCAAATTCGCATGCCGGCTTCAACCATTGCCCATGTCAATTTCGTGGCAGACTCCTGACAATTCCTGTTTTCACTTTTCACTTTTTACTTTCCACCTTTCACTTCCCCCCATGCCTCCCACCTATCTCTGCCAGCGTTGCACGGCCTGCTGCCGCTGGCCCGGATTTGTTCGGGTGACGGAGGAGGAAATCCGCTCGATCGCCCACCATCTCGGTATGGAAGAGGGGCGATTCATCCAGGACTACACCCGCTTGAGGCCGAACAGGGGTGGCCTTGCCCTCATCGACCGCGAAGACGGCGCCTGCTTTTTCCTGAAAGGGAACGAGTGTTCGATCCAGTCCGTGAAGCCTCAGCAGTGCAAGGATTTCCCGAATTCCTGGAACTTCCCGGGATGGCGCGATGTCTGCGAGGCGATCGAGGTGCCGGAGCGAGGTTCGGCCTGAGTCGGAAGCGGATCTCCTCAGAGGGCCGATTCAACCCGTATTATGCAGTAAAACAGCATTAACAGAGTTGGATTGCTCTCCTGCAAGGTGAGTTCTTCCCGAGTTAAAATGTTGAATCGTTAAAAGGTTACAAGGTCTGAACTGCCACCCCTGCCTTGCAGTCTCAACGAAATGATCACGACCTCATTTTTACCCACCCGATTTTCTGCATCCCGATCATTGGGCTCGCATTAGGCCTACTCAAATTCGGAGTTCGGGTTCAAACGTAAGAAACCCGGAGAAGCCGGACGGCTACACTCCGTTCTCACCCGGCGCTTCCTCCAGTGACGCCCTGATCCAGTCTGCGTAGGGTGTCGAAACCGATGCCGGCTCCACTTCGATGATCTCGGGCAGCTCGTAGGGGTGAAGTTCCGCCAATCGGACCATGCATCGGCTCGCTTCTTCGCCGGAGGTTTTCAGGATGACCTGCACTTCCGAGGATTCCTCGACGGCCCCCTTCCATCGGTACATCGAGCGGGCTCCGGGAATGAGGGTGCCGCATGCAATCAGGTGTTCGTCAAGAAGCGACCGGACTACGGTCGCGGCCGCCGCCTCGTCGGCAAAGGTCGTGAGAAGAAGCCGGATTCCGGAAGTCATCGGGTAGCCTGTTTCAACACGGCCTCGTAATCATCGAGGGCATGATTGAGATCAAACGCGGAAGCCTTCTCCAGCGAGGCCCTGCGGGCCGCCATGAGGATTTGTGGATCCAGGAGGAACGGTTTCATAGCTGCAGCCAGTCCCCCGGCCCCTTCGGCCAGATCGTAGAGACGGGCATTTCCACCCGCGCCGCTTTTGTCAGGCTCGCAGGCAACGTCGGCGAGCCCCCCGATCCTGCTTCCGACGATGGCAAGGCCATGGGTCAGCGCTTCAACCGCGACCATCGGCAACCCCTCGGAGAGCGAGGGCATCACCAGGACTGAGGAATTCCCCATCTCCGCCGAAACCTCGGCGGCCGTGGCCCATCCCCGGAACTCGATCCGGGAGGCGAGGCCGAGCCGTTCCGTCTCGGCACGCATCCCGGCAAGAAGAGGCCCGTCGCCGATCACCGACATCGTCCAAGGCAGATCCTTCAACAAGGCAAGGGCACCGACGGCGGCTAGAGGGTTTTTCTGCACGCTAATCCTCCCGACCATCAGGAGCCGCGGAATCTGCGACTGCTTCAATTCCGGAGTCGCCGGCAACTCGATCCCGTTGAGGATGATCTTGGGGCGCACACCGTAAGCGTCGTTTGCAAGCCCCGCCACGAAACTGCTGACGGCCGTCGTGGCAGCGGCATCTCTCCAGATCGGCACCGTGAATGGTTTGATCCAGCGGAACATGTTTCCCGTCTGTTCCGGCACGCCTCCCGGCACATCACCCAGATGAGCCGTCAGCACATAGGGAACCCCGGTGACCTTGTGCACCGCCCAGGCGACGGCTCCGGTCGGCACGGCGAAGTGGGCATGGATGACATCGGGCTTCCAGCGACGCACTTCGGCGATGGCTGCGGGAATCGCCCGCATCACCCAGGCCGCCATCTCGGGAACGCTGCAGGTATCCTCGCGACGACGGAAGGCGCGCAGACGCCTCACTTCGATCCCCTCCTCCTCCGATTCAATGGGCAGATGCGGCATCCCAGCCGTCACGATCCTGACCTGATGGCCACGCCGCACGAGTCCCGAGGCGACCTTCGCAGCCAGTCTGCCGCCGCCTCCGCCAAGGGGCGGATGCTCGTAGTTGAGGACTAGGATTCTCACGATGGGGAATGCGCGTTGCGCCCAGAAAGCTCTGCACGCCATGCCGCCAGCACATGCTGGCACCAGAGGAAGAGGCGCTCGTCGCTCCGACCCGCACGATGCGCCGCCAACGACTCACGGACCAGCGCGCCCGCCTCCCCTCCCGGGATCTGCGGCACGATGGCCCCCTCCCGGATCCAGGAGCCGATCGGCGTGCCGAAGCCCTTTTTCTTACGGTAAAGGATCGATGCAGGGAGCAGCGGCTCCAGCGCCTTCTTCAGGATCCACTTGGTCGTGCCGGCGCGGAGTTTCACTGAATGGGGGAGCCGACGGGCGAAGTTGACCACTTCGAGATCGAGGAATGGCGAGCGGGCTTCAAGGCCGTGAAGCATGCTGGCTCTGTCCACCTTGGCGAGGATCTGATCCTGCATGTAGAGGCGCGTGAAGAACTGGAGCGTCCGGTCGACCGGATCGGCATGTTCCCCGGCGGCCTCCCACGCCTCGATCGCCTCGCTGTAGAGCTCTTCGGGCGCGGTGTGATCAACGAAATAGGCATCGATCTGCGAGGGCTCCAGAGGGCCCATCCAGACCGGAAGGCGGTAGCTGGCGGGGTGGGAGAGCCCCCTGAGCGTCCGCTTGATCTTGAAATCAAGGCTGATGTTGGCGTGAGAGACGGGCAGTCGCGATGCCAGCAGGCGGATCGCGGGGTGAAGCGCCTTGGGAACAAGCTTGTCGTAGAGCGCGGCCTTCCCCAGTGCCTTGAAGGGATCGTATCCGGCGAAGAGTTCGTCGCCGCCATCCCCGCCAAGGGCCACCGTGACATGGCGGCGGGTGAAGCCGCAGAGCAGCCATGTCGGCAGGATCGACCCATCCCCCATTGGCTCGTCGAGCCTAGAGAGCAGGCCGGGAAGCAACTCCCTCGCCCGCGACAGGTCCAGGATCTCGCTTTCGTGGGCGCACCCGATGAAGGCGGCGGCTTCGCGCGCATACGGAAGTTCGTCGAAGGTCGGATCGGTGAAGCCGATGCTGAAGGTGCGCAGCCTCCCTGCGGGAAGATGATGCGCCGCGAGGGCCGCCACCACGGAGGAATCGATCCCCCCGCTGAGGAAGACACCCACCGGCACATCGGCCACCAACCGCCGCTTCACGGCACGGTCGAGCACCTCCCTCAATTCGGAGAACCAGACTTCGCAGCGCGCCGGAGTAACCTCCTTGTCGGAGGGCTCCAGTCGGAACTCCCACCAACGGCGGGGCGCCCAAGCACCGCTGGAGATCGTGAAGGTGCCGCACCACCCCCCCGGAAGCTTCCGGATCCCTTCGATCGCGGAGAGGGGCGCAGGGATGTAGCCGTAAGCGAAGTATTTTTTCAGCGCGAGTGCCGATTCACTGGAAGGGGCCGCCGGATGATGAAGGAGAGCCGTCAACTCCGAAGCGAAGGCAAAGACGCCATCACGTTGGAACCAGTAGAGCGGCTTCTTCCCGAAGCGGTCACGCGCCAGGAAGAGGGTGCCCCGTGCCTGATCGTAAATGGCGAAAGCAAACATGCCGTTCAGGCGATCCAGCATCCCGTCGCCCCACTCGCGGTAGCCGTTGAGCAGGACCTCGGTGTCGGAGTGGTCCGTCTGAAAGAGGTGCCCTTTGGCCTGCAGTTCCTCGCGGAGATCGGCATGGTTGTAGATCTCGCCGTTGAAGATGATCGTCAGGTTCCCGTCGACATTCGACATCGGCTGGGCGCCTCCGGAGAGATCGACGATGGAGAGACGTCGATGGCCGAGATGAACTCCCGATTCGGGAATGACGGCGTACCCCTCGGCATCCGGCCCGCGATGGGCCAGCGCACGGGTCATTCTTTCGAGGGTCTGCCGGTCACCCGCATCACGGGGTGCAACGAATCCCGCGATCCCGCACATCAGCGCGCCGTGAAATTCCTGGTTTCCTTCACCAGGTAGATCGACTTGTTCTGACTCTCGTGGAAAGTGCGCGTGATCATTTCCGCGAGCAGCCCCATCAGGACGCAGATCATTCCCGTCATGAAGGAAAAGACCGCCATCATCGGAAGCGGGGTCTGCGTGTAGTAGTAACCGCGCGTCCTCATGACAAAGGTCCAGACCACGAAGAGCAGGGAGGCGACGAAGGAGATGAAGCCCCAGAACCCGAAGAGATACATCGGCTTCATCATGTACTTGTCGAGGAACTTCACGGTCACCAGGTCGAGGATGACCTTCAGCACGCGCTCAAGACCGTATTTCGAGTTGCCGGTCGTGCGGGCGAAATGATTCACGGGGATCTCCGTGATGCGGGCGCCATGCCACTTGGCGTAGATCGGAAGGAAGCGGTGCATCTCGCCGTAGAGACGCACATCCTTCACCACCTCCGCGCGGTAGGCCTTCAGTGAGCATCCGAAGTCATGGAGCCGGACACCCGAAATCCTGGAGATCAGCTTGTTGGCCATCATGCTCGGGAGATTCCGCTGCAGGGCGTTGTCCTGGCGGTCACGGCGCCATCCCGAGCAGACGTCATATCCCTCCTCCAGCTTCGCAAGCATCTTGGGGATGTCCTCGGGATCATTCTGGTAGTCTCCATCCATCGGGATGATCACCTCGCCGGAGGCATGGTCGAAGCCGGCCATCATGGCTGCCGTCTGGCCGAAATTCCTGCGGAAATGAACCACCTTCGCCTCGGGGTTCCTGGCGGCGAGACCGTCGAGCATGGCGCCGCTTCCGTCCGTGCTGCCGTCGTTCACGAAGATCACCTCATAGGGCCGGCCGAGACGATCCATGACCTCCTTGATCTTGGCAAAGAGAGCCTCGATCGCGCCGTGCTCGTTATAGATCGGGATGGTGATGGAAATCATGTCGGAATGCAGTCTTACAGGAAACCGGAACCCCCTCCTCAGGTCAACTCATGGGTGATGGGGAATCGGCGGTGAGGGATGGGCAAAGAGCGTCCTCTGCTCTCTTCACCCTCTGCCTTGGACGGGCCTCGGATTGTTCTCGGTTGTATCAATCATCCCTCCTTCTTTCTTTTCTTCACTTTCTTGTTGCCGAGACGCCTCTTATGGGACACACAGGCGTTATGTCCTACCATCGTCCCCTCATCCGCCTCCTCATTGCCGCTCTTCTCATCAGTCCCGTTTTTGCCGGTGGCTGGAGTGAGGATTACAAAGCCGCCCTCGCCACTGCGGCCAAGGAAAACAAAAAGGTCCTTCTCGACTTCACCGGTAGCGACTGGTGCGGATGGTGCATCAAGCTGAAGAAGGAGACCTTGGACCAGCCCTCCTTCAAGGAATACGCCGACAAGAACCTTGTTCTGGTCGAGATCGACTTCCCGCAGGGGAAGAGCCAGAGCCCGGAGGTGAAGAAGCAGAATGACGCCCTCCAGCAGCAGTATCAGGTCCAGGGGTTCCCAACCCTCGTCCTCCTCGATCCGCAGGGAAAAATCATCAAGCAGAAGAGCGGATATATTCCGGGCGGGCCGAAAGGTTTGATCGATTGGCTGAACGCCAAGTAGGGGCGTGACAATTTGCGCGCGGGGCGGTGTTGCCCTGCGTTTGCCGTAGGAGTACTACGGCTGCACTTGGGCGCCTGTCCCCGCCTCCCAACTTGTTCACGCCTTCGTGCAGCTGAATGATTTCCCGCAGAGGCGCAGGGGAATATTGGCGCAGAGATAGAAGAGAAGGCTGCTGCCTTCGGCCCTTTCTAACCCTTTTAACCCGGAATTTGCATTGGGAATTCCTGAAATAATAGGAGGCCGCGTTAAAAGAGTTAAAAAGTGAAAATGTTACAAACAAGGCTCTGGGAAGAGTCGCGTAAGATCCCGCGCATGCGGGACCCAAAGGGCGCCACCGCTTGCCGGGAGGCAAGTGGCGTCAACATGGATCCGGGAGAGCCCTGACCCGAGATTCGGAAGGGGAATGTCAGGGAAAACGTCGTCAAAAGATGCCTGCATGAGTTCAATTCGGCCTCGGACTTCAGCCCCCTTTTAACCTTTTAACGGTGTAACGCTTTTAACCCTTCAGGGACTCACCATCCGGGTGAAACGCTCCAACCTGTCAACGCCGCTCTGATGCATAATCTGGGTTTAACGTTTTAACTTTTTCAACCCTCCGCCTCAATCCAAACGGATTGCCGCGCTGAGCTCTTCCTGCCGCGCGCAGGAGAGACGAACAGCTGATTCACCGAGGGATTTTCTCATGGTGCCGAGCGCCAGCTCCTCGCTGTTGCAATCACGGCTGAGGTGCCCCAGCAGAAGGTGGCCCAGACCATCGTGCAGGATTCTGGAGACGGTCTCGGCCGCAGCTCCATTGGAGAGGTGGCCGTGGCGTGACTGGATCCTCTGCTTGATGGCCCAAGGGCGCTTGGTGTCGTTCTGGAGAAGTTCCTCGTCGTAATTGGCCTCAATGAGAAGGGCATCGACGCCGCGCAACGACTCGACCACCAGCGTGGTGGCATGGCCCAGATCCGTGAGAAATCCGAAGGATCGGCCGCCCCGGCGGATGACGAAGCCGACCGGTTCGACCGCGTCATGCGGGATGGGAAAGGATCGGATCGACGTTCCCCCGATCTCGAATTCCCCTCCGCTCTCGAAGAGGTTCCAGCCGGCGAAGTCGGTGACTTTGTCGCGGAGAACCATCGCAGTCTGCCTGTTGCAATAGATCGGCGTGGCATGCTTCTTCGACCATTGGGCGAGTCCCCGCGCATGGTCGCCGTGCTCATGGGTGACCAGGATGGCCGCGAGTTCGCGGGGCTCCATGCCACAGAGCGCCAGCCGCTGGGAGAGTTCACGCGCACTCAACCCGGCATCGACCAGGAATGCCGCGGTTTCGGTCCGCACCAGCGCGGAGTTTCCGCTACTGCCGCTGGCGAGGATGGTGACTTCAAGCATCGGGAAAGGATGCAGTGACTTGTGAATGCCCCGCTAGGAGAAACTGCGGATCCGTGGCGCACCCGGGAGGATTCGAACCTCCGACCAAGGGATTAGAAATCCCCTGCTCTGTCCCCTGAGCTACGGGTGCATCGGTTGGAAAAAAACTAACGGCGGGAAGCCGCACCGGCGATGCCGCCGCTGTGAAAAAATTTTTTAACCGAGGGCGCCTTCCTCCTCCTTGCCCGTGGCGATGGCCACGGCGCGGCGGGCAAGGGCGGTGATACCCTTCCAATCCCCGGCCTTAATCAGGTTTCGGTCGGCGATCCACGATCCGCCGACGGCAGCGACGCCCGGGGCGGCAAGGTATTCCTTGAGCGTGGCCTCGCTGACACCCCCGAGCGGAACGAACTTCACGCCCGTATGGCCGTAGGGTCCGGAGATCGTCTTGAGCATCTTCACGCCGCCGGCGACATCGGCCGGGAAGAACTTCTGGACCTTGCAACCGAGTTCGAGCGCCTCCTCGATTTCCGAAGGGGTCATGACTCCCGGGATAAAACCCAACCCGCGCTCATGGGCTGCCCGGACGACATTGGCGTTCAGGCCGGGGGCGAGACCGAACGTGGCCCCGGCCTCCGCCGCCTGGACGACCTGCTCACCGGTCAGGAGCGTGCCGACGCCCAGGTGAACTTTGTCACCGAAGGCAGCCTTGATCCGGCGCACGGCCTCGGGGGCGGCCGGGGTGCGGAAGGTGACCTCCAGGGCATTAAGGCCTCCGTCGAGGAGGGCCTGGGTCAGCGGTTCGGCATCCTCGGCGCGGTCGATGGTGATGACGGAGATGATGCGGTTGGCAAGAACAGGTGTGAAATCAAACAAGGACATCTCCTAGTTCTAGATTCTTGGCCTTGATTCGCCAAGCCCCCATTCCACGACCCTGCCAAGGATGTCCATCTTACACAGATCCTTTTGGTGAAAAATGTCCGGAAACCACTATATCTTGTGGTTCATAGACAAGATATCCCCTATCCGTAGTGTTTTTTGTTGTGCCTTTCGGAAGGTAAAGCCTACTCTGGCACACCCCCAACCTTCACCCTTTTTCCATGTATCTCCAATCTATCGAACTCATCGGTTTCAAATCCTTCGCCCCGAAGACGACCCTCCGGTTCCATCGCGGCGTCACCGCCATTGTCGGCCCGAACGGCTGCGGCAAATCGAACGTCCTGGACGCGATCCGCTGGGTGCTTGGCGAACAGTCGGCAAAGGCCCTGCGCGGCGGTGAAATGGCGGATGTCATCTTCAGTGGCACCGACACCCGCCTACCCCACAACATGGCCGAGGTCTCGATGACCTTCTCCGAGTGCGAGAAGGAGCTCGGGGTCGAGTGGAACGAGGTCTGCATCACACGCCGTGTCTTCCGTGACGGCAAGTCCGAGTACCTGATCAACGGCACCCCCTGCCGCCTCAAGGACATCCACAATCTCTTCATGGACACCGGCATCGGCCGGAGCGCCTACTCCATCATGGAGCAGGGGAAGACCGCCCTTCTGCTCAACAGCCGCCCGGAAGACCGCCGCTCCATCTTCGAGGAGGCCGCAGGCATCACCAAGTACAAGGCCCAGAAGAAAGAGGCTCTCCGCAAGCTCGAATACACCGAGTCGAACCTCCTCCGCGTCTCCGACATCATCAAGGAGGTCAAGCGCCAGATCGGATCGCTCCAGCGCCAGGCAGGCAAGGCCCGCCGCTACCAGTCCCTCATGGAGGATCTCCGCGTCCTCGACACCCACCTCTCCCACCGCACCTACCTCGACCTGGACCGCTCCATCGCCGAGGTGGCCGCCGAGGTCGACAAGAGCGCCGACGCCCGCGCCCTCTACGAGCGCGAGATCGCCGAGCAGGAGGTCGAGGTCTCCGGCGCCCGCGAGCAACTCTCCACGCTCGACGCCGAGACCGAGGGGGCCCGCGACCATCTGCAGACCCTGCGCAACCGCATCTTCTCCGGGGAGAACCGCATCGAGACGAATGCCGAGCGCTCCGGGGAGTTCCGCGAGATGATCCTCCGCTCGCGCGCCGACATCGACGCCACCCATCTCCGCATCCGCGAACAGGAGAGCGAGATCGAGCAGGCGGACGCCCAGCTCACCTCGCTACTCGAGGTGCTCCGCGCCGAGGAGGAATCCCTCGCAGCCGCCACCGCGCGCGTCTCCGAGGCCCAGCGCGAGCGCATCACCGCCGAGCAGTCGACCGAGGCGCTGACCGGCCGCCTGCACGAACTGGAGAACCGCCTCACCGACGTCCGCGGAGAACTCTCCACCGCCGGAGCCCGCCGAGATGCCGAGCGCGCCCGCGCCCTCCAGCTCCAGGAACAGGTTTCCGTGGCCGGCCTTGCCGTCACGACCGCGGCCACCCGCGCCGAGCAGACCACGGCCGCGCAGACCTCCACCCGCCAGGCGCTGGATGCGGCCGAGCAGGAGCTCATCGCCTCCCAGCAGGCCCACGACGAGGCGCAGATCGCCCGCCAGTCGGCGGAAACCGAATGGAACTCCTCCGTGAAGCAGCTCTCCGAGCGGGAACACCGCCTTGAGATCCTGCTCCAACTCGAGCGCGAGGGAGAAGGGCTCGGCGAGGGAGCGCAGGCCATCCTGCGCGGACTCGACCGGCCCGAGTTCTATCAGGCCGGGATCCTCGGCACGCTCGCCTCCCTGGTCGAGATACCAGCCACGGAGATCCCCGCCGTCGAGGCAGCCCTCGGGGCGGCAAGCCGCGCCATTGTCTTCGCCGACGCGGGCATGGCCGAGGCCGCCCTCCAGACCCTGCGCGAGGCCGCCCAAGGCCGCGCCTCGGTCCTGGCCAGCGACCTGCTTCCGGTTGCGGCACAGCAGACCGGCATGCTTCCCGAGGGAGCGATCTGCTGGGCCACCGACGTCGTCCGCGCCGCAGGCTCCGCCCACGGACTCATCGCCCGCCTCCTCGAGGGAGTGGCGATCGTGCCCGATCTCGAGACCGCCTTCCGTCTCAAGAAAGCCAATCCCGGCCTCGCCTTTGCCGCCCGCACCGGCGAGTTCCTCGGACGCGACGGCGTCGCCCACGGCGGAGCCACCGGTGAGGCCACCGGATCCGCGCTGATGCGCCGCTCCCAGATCACCACGCTCGAGCGCGAGGTGGCCGGACTGCGCGAGCAGGTCGCCCATCTCTCCCTGGTCCGCGAAGGCGCCCTCGCCTCGCTCGAGGCCGCCGTGAACAGACTCCGCGAGGCACGCGAACATCTCGGCAACACCCAGGGACTCCTCGCCGCCGCCCAGGCCGACAACCTGCTCGCCACCCGCGAGCTCGAGAACGCTCGCCACCGCCATGAGTCACTCGACGGCGAGATCTCCTCACTCCAGGAATACATCGGTCAACTGGAGTCCCAGATCGCCGAGCGCCAGCAGCAGCTCGAGGGCGCCACACTGGAACTTGCGACAGCCCGCGAGGAGCGCACCGCGGCCTCCTCGAGGATCGCCCTCCTGCGCGACGCCGAGACCGAGGC
>JBAPTI010000074.1:0-8425 GCA_049282095.1 Chthoniobacterales bacterium | reverse complement strand
CGTCTGGCCAGAGGCTACCGATCAATCAATACCTTCAGGATCATGGCCTATCTCAAGGCCGGGAAACTCCAACTCGAAGTGCCACCCTTCAGACCCCTACCCACCCACTGAAAATAGCGAGGAGCCGGAATTTCTTAGGGTACTTTTGGCTCTTGCCTAACGATCTTCAACCTTCACTCTATCTCCCTGTTTTATGTCTTCATCCGAACAAGTCCTCGTCGTCCGCCGTTCCCTCTTTGATGAGCTCGGTTCCTTTCATGGCCTCAATGCCGAGATTTCCCGGTATTTGCCGGTATTTCTCGAGCCCGGGAATCATTTCTTTGTGCCACGCGCGGAGGCGGAGGAGGATCCCTCGCTCAAGCAACTCATTCCCTATGTGGTGGTCACTGCCGGTGACAGGATCCTCCATTACCGCAGGGGGACGGGCTCGGGTGAGAAGCGTCTCCTCAAGAAGGGCTCTGTCGGGATCGGCGGTCATATCAACGACGGTGATGGGTTAGGGGAGTCTTTCGATGCCGCCGCCTACCAGCGCGCCCTGATGCGCGAGCTTCAGGAGGAGCTAGCCATTGAGAGCTGTTTCATCGAGCGCCCGCTGGCCTTGCTGAATGACGATACGAATCCCGTCGGCGCCGTTCATCTCGGGATCGTCCACCAGTGTCAGCTTGCGGAGCCTTCGGTGAAGGCCAATGAAGAGGCGATCGCAGAGTTGGGATTCCTCACCCTCGAGGAACTCGCCGCTCGTCACGATGAGCTCGAGAGCTGGTCTCAGCTTGTGGTCGGGGGGTGGAAGGGGCTGAGGACGATCGGCAGTCCCTCTTAGGATTTTTTACCAGTTCTTGATCCAAGTGTTGGAGGCTCCGCCACCGGCACTCGACCAGAGATCGTAGTTGTTGGCACCGTTGTTGGGCGATCCGTTCGTGTAGATATAGCCGTAGGTGTTTCCGAAGGGATCCGTCCAGCCCGAGGAGTTGGTCGATTTTGATTTGAACTCAAAGTAGACCTTGCCACTGCTGGGCATCAGGTTGACAACGAGATTAAGGCAGTTATTCGGCGTGCTGTTGCTCGGGTAGTCCCCATTGTCAGCCTTGTAGTTCTCGAGAGCCGCACCGACAGCGGCAATCTCGGCCTCGGCCCGCGAGCGGGCGACCTTTTTCTGGGCATATCCGGCTGTTGAGAGAATGAGGCCGGCAAGAATGGCGATGACGGTGATGACGATCAGCAGTTCGATGAGGGTAAAACCTTCGTGTTTTTTATTCTTCATGAGGTTACATGGGTTGATTACTGCTGCATGCCGCTGATGATGCCGATGAGGGGCAGGAAGAGCGCGATGACGATCGATCCGACCACCACGGCGAGGAAGACGATCATGATGGGCTCCATGAGGGAGGTGAGGCCGGCGACGGCATTGTCCACCTCGTCGTCGTAGAGGTCGGCGACCTTGAGAAGCATTTCCGGGAGCTGTCCGGTCTCTTCACCCACATCGACCATGCTGATGACCATGGAGGGGAAGACGCCGCTGGCTTCCATGGGGCGGACGATGGACTCACCCTCCTTGACGGCGTCATGGATCTTGGCGATCGCTGTGGAGATGACGGCGTTTCCGGCGGTCTCCTTGGTGATGTTGAGTGCCTGGAGGATCGGTACGCCGCTGGTCACCAGGGTCCCCAAGGTGCGCGTAAAGCGGGAAATGGCGTTCTTCCGCGTCAGGTCGCCGAAGAGCGGGGCCTTGAGCATGAACTTGTCGAAGAGGACGGCTCCCTTGGGTGTAGAAATCGCATACTTCAGTCCGAAGACCACGCCCACAACACCACCGATGATGAGGAGGATGTTCTGTTGGATTGCGCGGCTCGAACCGACGACGATCTGGGTGAGGAGGGGGAGGGGTTTGCCCCCGAGCATGTCGGCGAAGATCTGCTCGAACTTCGGCACGATGAAGACCAGCAGGAATCCCATGATGATGATGGCGATGACCATGACGATGGCGGGGTACATCATGGCCGATTGGACCTTGCCCTTCACCTTCTGGGCCTTCTCCTGGAACTCGGCGAGACGGTTGAGCACGACCTCGAGGACACCGCCCAGTTCGCCGGCCTTCACCATGTTGATGTAGAGCTTGTTGAAGATCCGGGGGTGAGCCGTCAGGCCATCGCTGAAGGTGCCTCCTCCTTGAACGGCCTCGGCCAGCTGATTGATCGTCTTTTTGAGCACCGGATCAGGCTCCTGCTTGCCCAGAACCGTGAGGCCGCGCAGCAGTGGCAGGCCCGCATCAATGAGAGTGGCCAACTGACGGGTGAAGATCATGAGCGTCTTGCTCTTGATGGTCTTCTTTTCAAGGAAGGGGATGTTGATCTTGATCTCCTTGGATCCCTTCTTGGCTCCCTTGCCCGGTGATGCCGACTTTGTTTTAGCGCTCCGCGCCTGCTCTTTCACGCTGGTGGGGAAGAGCCCCTGACCGCGCAGCGCCGCCACGGCTTCCGCCTGCGATGCGGCGTCGATGAAATCACTGGTCTGCTGACCCTGGGCATCAAGGGCAATATAGGCAAAGGAGGGCATTTCCAGTGTTTCTAGTTGATGTCTCGGAAGGGTGTCGAGTTCTGAAGATAAGGGTTGTTTACGGACTCTTCACCGATCGTTGTCGCCGGCCCGTGGCCCGGGTGGACAATTGTCGTTTTCGGAAGAGGCAGCAGCTTCCGGCGGATTCCGGAGAGTAAGAGGTCGCGATCTCCGCCCGGAAGATCCCAACGGCCGACCCCACCCGCGAAAAGCACATCCCCGCCGTAGAGTCTTCCGCTTGCGGGATCGTGGAGGCAGAGGCTGCCGGGGCAATGTCCCGGGACCTCGTACAGATCGAATTTACGGCCCAGAAGGTCCACCCCCGTCCCTTCGGAAAGTTTTTGGGAGGCGGCCACCGGTTCCACTTCGAGATCCATGCCGAAGCGCCTGAGAAGCCCCCGGTCGGCAAGCATCTCCTCCGTGACAGAGTGCATGGCCACGGGGCATCCATGGAGGCGTGCCAGGGCTGCCGCATCCCAGACATGGTCAAAATGACCATGGGTGAGTACCAGAAGGGAGATGGGAGTTTCCCGGAAAGCTTCGGCCGCACCCTCGGGGGCATCCACCAGAAGATTCCCCTCCGGGCACCTGATCAGGTAGGAATTGGTCTCCAAGGCGCCTCCGGTGAACATTCCGGGGCCTTCGGGTGTCTGATGAAAGTGCATTTCATCATGTTTGCTTTTCCCTGTGCCCTCTGCAACGGTTCTCTTTCATGACCACTCCGTCGTCCAGGCTTTCACCACTCCTTTCCAGTGTGCTTGGGGCACTGCTGCTCCTCTTCACTCCGTGGGGACTTCCCGTACGAGCCGCCAACACCAACACTGTTTCCACGGACATGTCCCCCGTTGCGGTGACGGTTGCCCGGATGCTCGAGCAGGGCCATTACCTTCATCCGCTCTCCCTATCCGAGAAGAATCCGCCGCGGTTGGATTCGGAACCCCAACAGACAATGTCAGAGCGCGTCCTGAAGAACTACCTCCGGATGCTGGATTACATGCATCTCTACTTCACCCAGGGTGATGTCGATGAGTTTCTTCAGCGGTTTTCACCGACGCTCTCCTCCGAGATCCTGCACGGTGACCTGAGCGCGCCACGTGAGATTTTCACCCGTTTCCGCCAGCGCGTGGAGGACCGTGTTGCCAAGAACAAGGCATTGGCGGCCGCCCCCCACGACTTTACCAGTGACAAGTCCGTGCAGATAGACCGCAAGAAGGCCCCCTGGCCCGCTACCCTCGATGAGGCGGACCAACTCTGGGCCGACCGGATCGAGGCGGAACTCCTGCAGGAGAACCTGAACGAGCATCCGCTCAATCCGCCCGCCAAAGTGGTGACGAAACGTTACGATCAGTTCCTCAAGAGTGTGAACGAGCAGAGCGACGAGGATGTGGTGAAGACGTTCCTTGTGGCGCTCGCCCAGAGTTACGATCCCCACTCCGAGTACATGAGTCCCTCCGACATGGAGAACTTCAACATCCAGATGAGGCTCTCCCTTGTCGGAATCGGTGCCGTGCTCAGGACGGACGACGGCTACGCGAAGATCGTGGAAGTCGTTCCCGGGGGACCGGCCGACAAGGACGGTCGCCTCAAGCCCAACGACCGGATCGCCGCCGTGGCCCAGGGGAAGCAACCCTTCGAGGATGTCGTCGACATGAAGCTCGACAAGGTGGTTGAGAAAATCCGTGGTGCCAAGGGGTCCCAGGTCCGTCTTCAGGTGATCCCGGCCAATGCCACGGATCCCTCCAAGAGGAATGTCATCGAGATCACCCGTGAAGAGGTGAAGCTCAAGGAATCCGAGGCCAAGGGGGAGGTGATCGAACTCAATGAAGCCGACGCGAGGAAGATGAAGTTGGGCTGGATTACCCTGCCCTCATTCTACGCGGACATGGAAGGCAAGGCCAAAACCCTGGTCAGCAGGAATGCCGCCTCAGAAGGTCCCAAAAGCACGACCAAGGATGTGCGCCGCATTCTCGAACGCATGAAGAAGGAAGGGATCGAGGGGCTCGTGATCGATCTTCGCCGCGACGGGGGAGGCTCACTCGAGGAGGCGATCAACCTGACCGGTCTCTTCGTGGGGTCCGGGGCGGTTGTCCAGGCAAAGGATGCCAACGGCAGGGTGACCGTCGCCCGTGACGACGATAAGGAGCCGTTCTACACGGGTCCGGTCGTCGTGCTTGTCAACAGGCTCAGCGCCTCCGCAAGCGAGATCTTCGCGGCGGCACTGCAGGACTACGGTCGTGCGGTCGTGGTCGGTGACCAGCGAAGCTTCGGCAAGGGCACCGTGCAGACCCTGCTTGATGTGGGCAAGTTCATGCCGCTTTTCCAGGATCAGGGGGCGAAGGCCGGATCCCTCAAGCTGACCATCCAGAAATTCTACCGTGTCTCCGGCGGTTCGACCCAGCATCGTGGCGTCCTTTCGGACATCGTGGTTCCATCACCCACGGATACTCCTGAAATCGGTGAGAGTTCGCTTCCCAACCCCCTTGCCTATGACGAGGTGGCCCCCCAGTCGGTGAACCGTTTTTCATTCACCGCTCCGCTGATCGATACGCTCAAGAATCGATCCCAGGAGCGGGTCGCCAAGGATCCCGAGTTCCGTTACATCAATGAGGACATGAAGCGCTTCCACGAGAGGCTCGAACTCAACCAGCTTTCCCTCAACGAAAAAGCGCGTAAGGAGGAGATCGCCCAGGAAAAGCAGCGAAAGGAACAGCGCAAGGCCGAGAGGAAGAAGAATCCCGTGCAGAATCCGCCCGCCTTTGAAGTGTCACTCGATACCGTGGACAAACCCGTGCTGCCCAAGGTGGTTGCCAAAAAGAAACCCGCCCGCGATAAAGCGGCCAAACTCCCGGAGGATGGTGAGGATCCGGAAGAGGGGGAGAGCGCAGCCGGCACTCCTGATCCCGTCAAGCGTGAGGCCCTTCAGATCCTCAAGGATCTCACCACCGAAATCCAAGGCATGCGGACGGCCAAGGCGGCCCAGGGTAATTGACCTGCTGATGCTTTGATCACGCTCCAAGGGTGCGTGATTGACACACCTTTGAGGTGGCCTTTTACTGATTGCCCTATTTTCCCCACCATCGTGAGCGATACTCCCTCCACTCCCTCCGGGAATCCTTCTCCGAACCCCGGTGCGCCGGTCAAGCTCCCCCCCCTGAAGCTACCTCCAAAGCCGGTTCCTGCGCCCGGTGCCTCTGCTGCCCCTTCTTCCGGATCTCCTGTAGCACCTGTTCCCCCGGCACCTCTCAGACCCCCCATGCCGCCGATGCCTTCGGGTGCGTCTCCAGTGGCAACTCCGTCAGCCTCCGCTCCCAAGCCCCCCGGAGTCCCCGCAACTCCCACCATCCCCGCGCCGCTGAAGCCACCGGCTGCATTTTCACCCGGTGGATTCAAACCGCCCGGCGGCATTCCTTCACAACCACCCGCTGCCACCAAACCACCGACTCCCTCGGTTCCTTCCGCATCAGTTCCCCCTCAGGCGACTTCCACTCCGGTGGTTACTGCACCGGCACCTCTCAAACCTCCTGCCGCTGTTTCAGCACCGCTCAAACCCGAGCCCGTGATTGAGAGCGCTCCGGCAAAGCCCATTCCTCAGGCCACCATCAAGCTTCAGTCAGCGCCGGCACCCGCTGCCGCCCGCAAGCCCGTCGTCGCGGTTTCCGAGGTTCCCATTGAAGGTAAGAAGGAAACCGCGGAGCCGGCCCAGAAGAAAGTCGGATCCAAGCCCGCCGACTTGGACGAGCAGGAAGATGAAGAGGAAGAGGAAGTGTCCGCCGGGGCTATCCCGCTTCCTTTCCTGCTTGCCGCAGCGGCACTCGCCCTGATTGCCTTCGGTATCCAGCTTTGGACATTCCTTTCCTGATCAATAGAAACCACAAACCCATCCCATACCATGGCCTCCGAGCACGTCCTTGAACTGAACGATTCCAACTTCGACTCCACCGTCGCCTCCTCGCCGGCCCTGCTGGTCGATTTCTGGGCGCCATGGTGTGGTCCCTGCCGCATGATCGCACCCGTGATCGAGGAGCTTGGCAAGGAATTGGCAGGCAAGGTCACCGTGGCCAAAGTGAATGTCGACGAGGCTCCCAATGTCTCCGGCGCTCAGCGCGTGACTGCGATTCCCACCCTGATGATTTTCAAGAACGGCGTGCTCGTGGAACGGATGACCGGCCTTGCCTCCAAGGCGGCTCTTCTCGAGAAACTCCAGGCGCTCTAATCAAGAGTTGCGCTTGCAGGGCGAGTCATCTTCCTAATCGAGCCATTGATTGTGACGGCTGCTGCCGAGACCCCTCGCGCCTTGGGCTATTCCATGCCCGCGGAGTGGGAGAGGCATGAGGCGACATGGATTTCCTGGCCTCATGCAGGGGGACAGAGTTTTCCCGACAGCTATGACCGTGTCGTGCCGACGTTGGTCCGGATGGCGGCTGCTCTTGCCGAGTCCGAGATTCTCAGGGTGAATATCTCCTCGCTTGAACAGGAGAGGGAGGTTAGGGGACTGCTCTCCAAAGCGGCTCCCATGGAGCGCGTCGAGTTTCACCACAATCCCACCAACGAACCATGGTGCCGAGACCATGGTCCGATTTTTGTGAAGAGAAGCGGGGCTACCTCGCTGGCCGTGAATGACTTCGGCTACAATGCATGGGGAGGGAAGTACCCTCCCTTCGACGACGATGATGTCGTCCCGACCAGGATAGCCCGCCATCTCGGTCTCCCGCTTTTCGAGCCTCCTTTCATCCTGGAGGGAGGATCCATCGATCCCAACGGGGCAGGAACCCTCCTCACCACCGAGTCCTGCCTGCTTCATCCCAACCGGAACCGCTCCATGACCCGGGAGCAGATCGAGCAGGGGCTGCGCGACTATCTCGGTGTGGATCAGATCCTCTGGCTGGGTGACGGCATCGAGGGGGATGACACGGATGGCCATGTCGATGACATCACGCGCTTCGTGTCCCGTGACACGGTGGTCACCGTGGTGGAACCCCATCAAGGCGACCCAAACCATGTACCCCTGTCGGAGAATCTCGAGAGACTCAGGGAGATGCGCCTTTCCGACGGCACTCCCCTGAATGTGCTGGAGATGCCGATGCCTCCCCGGATCGACCGGGAGGGGATGCGCCTTCCCGCTAGCCATGCGAATTTCTACATCGCCAACGAATCTGTGCTCATGCCCGCTTTCGGAGGGGGGTCCGATGCCGTTGCCGCTGATCTCCTGGCCGGATTATTCCCCTCCCGGATGATCCGTCCCATCGATTGCAGGGAGCTGATCTGGGGGCTTGGGGCCTTTCATTGCCTGACGCAGCAGCAACCGGTCGCCTGAATCGTCTTGAACCCAAAATTTGTATTTGGGACGGGATTGCTGAGGTGGAAGAAGTTAAAAGGGTTAGAACGTTACAATGTTAGAAAGTAGAGGGAAGCACGCCCAATCGAATGCCCTATGATAGTGATTGGAAAGTCGTACATCAAAAAGGTGGGGCTGCTATCATTCCACCGAGACTGCACGCAGGGATGGCAGTTCAGTACTTGTAACCTTTTTAACATTTTCACATTTTAAACCAAAGAACTCACCATCCCGGTGAACTTTCCAGATCTGATATCATGCTTTCATTGCAAGATTTTGGCGAATGTGTCGTTCCATGCCGGCTTCCGCGTCGTTTTTGAAACCTCTGCAGGCTTGCCAAAGAGACCTCCGGAAGGTGTGCTGTTGAGCTGAATTTTATGAACACCCAAATCCTCCAACTAGCCGCCCGCGATGCCCGCGGTCTGGCCATAGACGCCGTCACCGCCTGCAAGTCGGGCCATCTTGGTCTTCCGCTCGGATCCGCCGATATCGGCGCCGTCCTCTTCGGTGAGGCGCTTCAGATCGATCCGGCCAACC
>JBAPTI010000073.1:0-2502 GCA_049282095.1 Chthoniobacterales bacterium | reverse complement strand
TTGCTGGTTGCTGGTTGCTGGTTGCTGGTTGCTGGTTGCTGGTTGCTGGTTGCTGGTTGCTGGTTGCTGGTTGCTGGTTGCTGGTTGCTGCCCCCCATTTTTCATTTTTCATTTTTCATTTTGCCTTTTCCCCCTCCCCCCTCGGTTGGGAATTGCATCCGGGGCCCGGTAATGAGTTTAATGGATGATTCATGAAACCCACGTTACTTGTCTTGGCTGCCGGGATGGGGAGCCGTTATGGCGGTCTGAAACAGATCGACCCGGTCGGCCCCTCCGGGGAGGTTGTTCTCGATTATTCGGTGCACGATGCGCTTGCCTCCGGCTTCGGCAAGGTGGTCTTTGTGATCAGACGTGATTTCGAGGAGGAGTTCCGCAGGGTCGTGGTCTCGCGCTACGAGGGGAAGGTCGAGGTCGGCATCGCCTATCAGGATCTCGGGGCGCTTCCGGAGGGGTTCTCCCTGCCGGCGGAGCGAGAGAAGCCCTGGGGCACGGGTCACGCGATCTGGTGTGCCCGCAATGAGATTCGCGAACCCTTCCTGATGGTCAATGCCGATGACTTCTACGGGAGGGAAGCATTCGCCGTCATGGCAGATCATCTCCGCGGAGTGACCGAGGGAACGCCGGCCGACTTCTCGATGGTGGCCTATCCCCTCGTTAACACGCTCTCGGAGCACGGCGAGGTGTCACGCGGCATCTGCGATCTGGATTCCGATGGGAAACTCCTGAGCGTGGAGGAGTGCACCGGCATCCGTCGCTGCGAGGATGGAGTGATCACCGGCACCGACACCAAGGGGAAGGTGCGGACCTTCAGCGGCGAGGAACTGGTCTCGATGAACTTCTGGGGATTCACCCCGGCTATCTTCCCGATGCTGGGCGATCTCTTCACCTCCTTCCTGAAGGATGGGGGACTGACCGCCAAGAAGTCGGAGTTCTACATCCCGAGCGCGGTCACCTCGATGATGGCAACGGGTGCCGCCGCGACCGCGGTGCTCCGCTCCGCCGGGCACTGGTACGGCGTGACCTACCGCGAGGACCGTGATGCGGTCGCCGCGGCGATCGCCGGGATGGTGCGCGAAGGCCTCTACCCGACACCCCTCACCACGAACCATTCATGAGCACCGACCACTCTCTCACCAAGGAAGCCATCGCCAAGGTGGCGACGGGATTCCGGATCTACGGATCCTTCGTCGACAGCGCTCCCTACGGCAGCGGCCACATCAACGACACGCTCGCCGTCACCTTCAGCCAGTCGGGCACCCGCGTGCGCTACATCCTGCAGCGCATCAACCAACGCATCTTCAAGGATCCCGCCGCGCTGATGGAGAATATCCTCCGCGTCACCGACGAGGCCACCGCGCGTCTCTCGGAGGCGGGGGTGCCCGATGCATCGCGCCGGGCCCTCAGCGTGATCCCGGCGCTCGACGGGAAGCCCTATGTCACCGACGAGGAGGGGAATACCTGGCGCTGCTACCCCTTCATCGAGGGATCGCGGACCTACGACATCATCCGCAACACCCGCCAGGCCACCGAGGTGGCGAAGGCGTTCGGGGAATTCCAGCGCCTCGTGGCCGGACTCAAGGGCCCGCGCCTGCACGAGACGATCCCTGATTTCCACAACACCCGCTCCCGCTTCGGGAAGCTCCGCGCGATGGTGGAGGCCGATCCCCACGGCAGGCTTGCCGGGGCGCGCAAGGAATGGGAGTTCCTGCTCGAGCGCGAGGGCTTGGTCGATGTCCTGCTTGACCTCCAGGCCCGGGGGGAGATCCCCGAGCGGATCACCCACAACGACACCAAGCTGAACAACGTCATGATCGACGACGCCACGGAGACCGGGATCTGCGTCATCGATCTCGACACCGTGATGCCGGGACTCGCCCTCTACGATTTCGGCGACATGGTGCGCACGGCCACCAGTCCGGCGGCCGAGGATGAGACCGATCTCTCCAAGGTGCGCATGCAGATGCCGATGTTCGAGGCGCTGGTGCGGGGCTATCTGGCCACGGCGGGCGGCTTCCTCAACGAGGCGGAAAAGGGCCACCTCGCCTTCTCCGGCAAGCTGATCTCGCTGGAGATCGGTATCCGTTTCCTCACCGACCACCTCGAGGGTGATGTCTACTTCAAGACCAAGCGTCCCGGACACAATCTGGACCGCTGCCGCACCCAGCTGGCGCTGGCCGCGAGCATCGAGTCGCAGGAGGAGGAGATGCGCCGCTTCGTCGATTCCCTGGGGAAGCGCTGATTTAACCCAGATTTGGCATTAGAGCGTTGTTATCAGATTTGGATGGTTCACCAGAATGGTGAGTCCAAGGGGAGTTAAAATGTGAAAACGTTAGAGCATATTCTGTTCAATCTGTCGCCCAGGGAGAGACTGCATGTTTAATATGGAACTCAGGAACTCAGGAATGGAAATGCAGAACCAAACCCGCAAGCGGTAGGAAAGCATGCAAAGGAGGTAGGCGATCTCAATACAGAGACTGTCTGTTTAGGAGTATGGAGCAAGGG
>JBAPTI010000072.1:0-2523 GCA_049282095.1 Chthoniobacterales bacterium | reverse complement strand
GCAAGGCGGCTTTGCGGGCGCATCCCCGCAGTGGGCTGTAACCGCAAAGCCAACACAGCCCCCGGCCGGTTATCTCCGCAACCCGGAGGGCTGAAGCCATTTGTCGATTTTTCTGGCGTTGCTCGCTTGGGCGAGACCGTTGCGGGTATCGCCCAGCGCTCGCGCCTTCAAAAATCAGCAAATGCTCTTCAGCGGCCTTCATGGGATTTATTCAGCGGTTCCCTAAGGGCGAATTTCTTCGTCCTAGCGGATAGGTCGACGGCTGGTTTCTTTTCATCATTCATCATTCATCATTCATCCTTTCTCTATACCGCCGTTCCGCAGGCGTGTGCGCTGGCCCAGGCCCATTGGAAGTTGTATCCGCCAAGCCATCCGGTGACATCCACCACTTCTCCGATGAAATACAGTCCCGGGACTTTCCGTGACTCCATGGTCTTGGAGGAGAGTTCTCCTGTCTCGACGCCTCCGAGCGTGACCTCGGCTTTCGGGTATCCCTCGGTTCCCTCAAAGGAGGCTTCCCATCCGTGAAGCGCCCGCGTCAGGGCCTCGGTTTCCTGCCTTGTGCAACGGGCCAACGGTTTGTCTGGGGCGTTGCGCTCGCACCACGCTTCGGCAAACCGGCGGGGCCATGCCTTGGAGAGAATCTGAAGGGCCGTGCTACCTCCCCGTAGCGATGAGGAAAAGCTCTCGGAATCAACCCGGTCGGGGAGAAGATCGAAGGAGAGGGGCGCTCCCTCTTTCCAAAAGGAGGAGATCTGCAGGATGGCCGGACCGCTCACGCCTCGGTGGGTGAAGAGCATCGCTTCCTCGAAGGATTTCCCTCCATGGGTCACGCGGACAGGGAGGGAGACACCCGACAGAGGTTCAAAAAACGACTGTTCCCGGGGTCTGAAGGTGAGGGGAACCAGTCCGGGTCGCAGAGACGTGACACCGATGCCGAATTTCCGGGCAATCCGGTGACCGATGTCGGTGGCTCCCAGCTTGGCAAACGAGAGTCCCCCCGTCGCCACGACGACTGCATCCGACGTGAAGGATCCCCGTGAGGTGATCACCTCGAAGCGGTCTTTCTTCACCACATCCTCGACGCGGCATCCGCAGAGAATACGCGCTCCGGCCTCTCGGCACTCGCTCTCCAGCATCGAGATAATCCGCCGCGAACTCTCGTCGCAGAACTGTTGGCCAAGCTTCTTCTCGTGGTAAGGGATACCGTGCTTCTCCACCAGGGAGATGAAGTCCCAGGGGGAGTAGCGTGCCAGGGCCGATTTGCAGAAATCAGGGTTGCCCGAGAGATAGTTGGCCGCGGTGGCGTGGATGTTGGTGAAGTTGCAGCGTCCTCCGCCCGAGATTCCGATCTTCTTCCCGACCTGATCATTGTGTTCCAGCAGGAGAACCCGTTTGCCGCGATTCGCGGTCGTGAAGGCACAGAACATCCCTGCGCCACCGCCGCCGATCACGATCACGTCGTGGTGTTCAGGGATGTCATCGCTCACAGGGGTAGTCATGACATAGGTGACCCGAGTGTGAAACAATGGAAAGTATGAATGATGAAGTATGAGGGATGAAAAAGGGATCCTACCAATCAGAACTTCCATTCCGACGATGCGGGCCCAACAGCCCAACAGCCCAACAGCCCAACAGGCTAATAGTATGATGGGATGACTGCAGCAAGGGCACACGCTGGGAATTTCATCATTCATAACTCATCCTTCATATTTTTCTCCTGATCGTTCCTTGGTGACGCGGGGCTCTTCCCGGCGTAGTCTCTTCCTCTTATGGAAAAACAACGCTTCGACGGGCTGGGTCTCTCGCCTGAAATTCTCAAGGCGGTGGCCCAACTCGGATTCGAAGAGGCCACCCCGATCCAGTCCGCCGCCATCCCGGTCCTTCTTGCCGGGGGTGATCTGGTCGGCCAGTCACAGACCGGCTCTGGAAAAACGGCGGCTTTCTCCATTCCCGCCATCGAGAAGGTCGATCCTGCCAGCAAGGCAGTCCAGGTACTCATCCTCTGCCCGACCCGTGAACTCGCCGAGCAGGTGGCCGATGAGGTGCACCAGCTCACCGCCTTCAAGCGTTCCATCCATTCCGTTCCCATCTACGGAGGCGCCTCCTACGAGCGCCAGCTCTTTGAGCTCAGGAAAGGAGTCCAGATCGTCATCGGTACCCCGGGGCGCATCATCGACCATCTCGAACGCGGCACCCTCAAGCTCGATCAGCTCAAGGTCGCCATCCTCGACGAGGCTGACCGGATGCTCGACATGGGCTTCCGCGACGACATCCAGAGGATCCTCGACGCGACTCCCGAGGAACGTCAGACCGTCTTTTTCTCCGCCACCCTCTCCCGCCAGATCAAGGAACTGATCAACCGCTACTCCCGCGATCCGCAGACCGTGGCCATCGAACGGAAGGACGTAACGGCCCCCGCAATCGATCAGTGGTACTACGAGATTCCTCCGCGCGGGAAGACTCAGTCACTGATTCGTCTGGTCGACTTTCACGGATTCCGCCTCGGCATCATCTTCTGCA
>JBAPTI010000071.1:0-28886 GCA_049282095.1 Chthoniobacterales bacterium | reverse complement strand
GCTGAAGTCAGAGGCCGAATGGAACTTATGAAGGCATCTTTGAGGGCACTTTCCCTGATTTCCCGCTCCCGAATCCCGAGTCAGGGCTCTCCCGGATCCACGTTGTAACATTCCACCTTTTTAACTCTTTTAACTTGGCCTGCTGTATTCTCAGAAATTCCCAATGCAAATTCCGGGTTTATACCTGACTTTGCGACCTTTGCGGCCGTTGCGTGATAACTTCCCCCCGTTGGATCTACCTTCATGATCTTCATGGTTCTTTCCTGATTAGTCTCCTGTGTCTCAGACTACCCACTCAAAACAGCGAGGAGCCTAATCAGTCCAGGGGATTTTTCCAGTCCACTCCGAAGCGCGCGAAATCCGCATCCGCGGAATGGATGGTCGCCTTGTTCGCAGTGGCGATCGCAGCAATCTGGGCATCGGTGGTGAGATTCGCTCCAGCTCCCGCCCTGTCGAGGAGTTGCAGGGCCTCGATGCAGGAAGCCGCATCCATGTCCAGCACCCGCGTAACTTCTTCATCCAGCCATGATCGCACATGGCCCGATGCCTCCCCGATCGTCATGGGATCGACAAAAGCCCGGGCATTTGTGGCAATCCTCACGAAAGCAAAGATCACCACGGGGCACAGGCCCACCGCCTCCTCCCCGTTCAGCAACCCTTCCAGCCATGTCCTCGCCTTGGCATGAAAGGGACTGCGCTCATCGTAGGCGTAGATGAGGAGATTGGCATCGGGGATGATCATCTGTTCTGGGAGAGTCTCCCGGTGACCTTGAGGAAGCGATCGACTTCGAGATCCGTGTCCAGATCATGGAGAGAGGCCGGATCAATACCTGGCTTCAACCCCATGGACTTGGCCACCACCCGGAACGGCTTTTGCTTGGGGGCGCTCCCACGGGACAACCCCCGCGCCAAGAGTTCATGAAGGGTTTCCTTGAAGCCCTTTCCTGTCCGGCGCATCTGATCCTGAAGCTGTCGCCCCAACTCATCATCCAGCGTGATTGTTGTCCTCATGATGTTGCATCATGATGCAATAGTTCCCGAAAGTCAATTTACCGAACCGTGATTTAGCGATGGAACCCTGACAACAGGTCTGGAGCGCTCAGCCGGATGGTGATCTTTTGGGGTTAAAATGTGAAAGCGTTAAAAAGTTATAAGGGCTGAACTGCCAACCCTGCGTTGCAGTCTTGAGGCAATGATCACGGCCCGAGGAACGAAGCGCTATAAGGAAGATAGCGTGAGGGACGAGAACGCCGACCGGGGCACCTTCCCCAAGTGATTGCGCCGTGAGTTGGGCTGCAGCAACTAGCGGGAGCAGTTAGAAATGCCGAAGGCAGTCCCGAAGGACGAGTGCCGTAGGCGCGCCAGAGTTACATGCAGCGCATGGTCATGTAGCGAGGACCGAATCGCCTGATGATGATAGGGCGCAGGAAGTTTGGATGCGGGGCTAGGCGCCCAAGCAAAGCTGTATGAGACATACAGCACGTGCAGGGCAACAACGCCCCGCGCCAAAATTCCAAGACCCAAAGGCTACGCCTTCTCGACCTGCCAGTATTCTAGCTCCACGGGCGTATCGCGACCGAAGATGCTGACCGAAACGCGGAGCTTGCCGCGTTCGGGGTCGACTTCCTCGACGATGCCCTGCTGGTTCTGGAAGGGGCCGTCGGCCACCTTGACCTTGTCACCAACCTCGTAGGAGATCTTGGAAGTGACGGTATCCTCGCGCTCCTTCATCTGGGCGAGCATTCCCTCGACCTCTTTCTTGCGCATCGGGATGGGCTTGTCCTTGGTGCCGGCGAATCCGATGACTCCGGTGGTGTCCTTGATGAAGTACCAAGTCTTGTCGATGAGTTCGTTGTTCTCATCGAGGAGGTGCATGTTGACGATGAGATACCCGGGAAAGAACTTCCGGGTGGTCTCGGTCTTCTTGCCGCGCTTGATCTCCTGGACGCGCTCGGTGGGGATGAGCACCTCGAAGACGTGATCGCCGAGTTCCTCGGTAGCGATCCTCTTGACGATGTTGTCGTGGACCTTCTTTTCCTGTCCGGAGAGGACATGAACGACGAACCACTGGTCTTTCGGTGCGAGTGCCATGAAATGAAAAATTAGGGAAAACTAAGGTGCGGCTTCGGGGCTGTTAAGGCTTGGTCAGCCAACCAACCACATTGATGTTGATGAAATCGAAAAAGGAGATGTAACCGCCGACGAGTAGCATGGCGATGATGACGACCATGGTGGAATCCCAGAGCTCCTTGTACTTCCGGAATCCGCGCTCGCTGTCGTCCCAGGGCCACTGCACCTTCGCCAATTCCGCGCGAACCTCGCCGATGTAGCGTGCGATTTTCATATGAATTTTGGAATGGGCGAAGGATGCAGAGCAGGCCAGGAGGGACTCGAACCCCCAACAAACGGTTTTGGAGACCGCTACTCTACCAATTGAGCTACTGGCCTAGGCTCGGGATGTGTTATTCGATGATCTCGGAAACACGACCCGCACCGACGGTGCGTCCACCCTCACGGATGGCGAAGCGGATGGTCTTCTCCATGGCGATCGGAGTGATGAGCTCGACCGTGATGGCGACGTTGTCGCCGGGCATGACCATCTCCACTCCCTCGGGGAGGGTGACGGTGCCGGTGACGTCGGTCGTGCGGAAGTAGAACTGCGGGCGGTAGTTCGCGAAGAAAGGAGTGTGGCGTCCGCCTTCCTCCTTGCTCAGAACGTAGACCTCTGCCTTGAACTTCTTGTGGGGCTTGATCGAACCGGGCTTGGCGATGACCTGACCGCGCTCGATGTCGTCCTTCTTGACGCCGCGCAGAAGGATTCCGACGTTGTCGCCGGCCTCCGCTGTGTCGAGGAGCTTACGGAACATCTCGATGTCGGTGACGGTGGTCTTCTGGGTGTCGCGGAGACCGATGATCTCGACTTCTTCACCCTTCTTGAGGATACCACGCTCGACACGGCCGGTGGCCACGGTGCCGCGACCTTCGATGTTGAACACGTCCTCGACGGGGAGGAGGAAGGGCTGATCCTTCGGACGCTCGGGCATCGGGATGTAGTTATCAACGGCCTCGATGAGGGCGAGGATGTTCTTCTCCTGCTCGGGATCTCCCTCGAGGGCCTTCTTGGCGCTGCCCTTGACGATGGGAATCTCGTCACCTGGGAAGTCGTAGCTCTTGAGGAGATCGCGGATCTCCATCTCGACGAGGTCGAGGAGCTCCGGATCGTCAACGAGGTCGACCTTGTTCATGAAGACGACTAGCGAAGGAACTCCGACCTGACGGGCGAGCAGGATGTGCTCACGGGTCTGGGGCATCGGACCGTCAGCGGCGCTGACGACAAGGATGCCACCGTCCATCTGGGCGGCGCCGGTGATCATGTTCTTGACGTAGTCGGCGTGTCCCGGGCAGTCGACGTGCGCGTAGTGGCGCTTCTCGCTCTCGTACTCGACGTGGGCGGTGGAAATGGTGATACCACGGGCCTTTTCCTCGGGAGCCGCGTCGATCTGGTCGTAGGCGCGGGCCTGGGCCTTGCCGGTCTTGGCCAGCACGGTGGTGATGGCGGCGGTGAGGGTGGTCTTGCCGTGATCAACGTGGCCGATCGTGCCGATGTTCACGTGATCTTTTTCGCGTTTGAAGGCTTCTTTTGCCATATGGGTGGGTTGTGCTGGTGGTTGTTTTTTTGTTTGGTGATTCGTTCCTCTGGAGCCCATGACCGGGATTGAACCGGTGACCTCGTCCTTACCAAGGACGTGCTCTACCAACTGAGCTACATGGGCCTGTCCGGTCCGAAGACCGGCCAAGTTATTGAAAGAACAGAGACCCGGGCGGGCCGGGTCGATTCCGCAGACTTCTTGAAAGCTCCAACCGAAGCGGCATCCGTTTCATGGGGACGCGACGCGACGATGCTTTCCTGAAAAAAGCGGATGGAAAGAATGATTCGCCCGCGTTCTCCTGTCAAAAGCAATTTTACAACCAATTTTAGGGGTGCCTCCGAGGGGGTGCCTGCTGCATGATGCCGCGGTGACAAAGAACGAGAAACCCGACTTCCTTGATGTCGCCTCGTTCCGGCGCGATTACCTCCACGCGGAGTTGCGGCGCGCCGACCTGCCCGCCGATCCCCTGGTGCTTTTTCACCACTGGATCGACGAGGCCGCTGCCTGCCCGAACATCCTGGAACCCACCGCCATGGTCCTCTCCACCGCCTCGGCCCAAGGGGATGTCTCCTCCCGCGTGGTTCTCCTGAAGGGCTACGATGACAAGGGGTTCCGCTTCTTCACCAATACGGGAAGTCGCAAGGCCGCCCAGATCGGTTCCAACGGTTCGGTCTCGCTGCTCTTCTACTGGGAACCGCTCGAGCGCCAGATCCAGATCAACGGACGTGCCTCCCGCCTCCCGCGCGCGGAGACGGAAGCGTACTTCGCCAGCCGTCCGCGCGGCAGCCGGATCGGTGCCTGGGCCTCCCGGCAGAGCGAAGTGCTCCCCGACCGCGAGACGCTCGACCGACGCGCGGAGGAACTGGATCGGCAATTCAGCTCGGGAGATGTCCCCGCGCCGGAGTTCTGGAGCGGTTACCTGGTGGTTCCCGCGACCATCGAGTTCTGGCAGGGACGCTCCAACCGCCTCCATGACCGCTTCCGCTACCGCCGCCCCGTCGGCGCAGAGTCCGCGCGGGCAGGAGACTGGCTCATCGAGCGGCTCAGCCCCTGAGTGTGATGCAGCGGTTGAGAAAACGGATCCACTTCCTCTGGAGGCTCGTGCGGGAGACCTTCACGATCTACTCACGCATCAACGGCGAACAGAGCGCCGCCGCCTTCGCCTACTACGCCCTCTTCTCCCTGGTGCCGCTCGTGGCCCTGCTGCTGACGCTCGGCTCCTACATCTTTCCGGCCGACTCGGTGTTCGAGACAATCCACCGCTTTGTCCCGATGGGGGATGACCAGCAGGAGCTGCTCTGGAGCATGGTGCACGGGTTGGAGAAGGCGCGCGGCGGCGTCAGCATCGTCTCGCTCCTGATCCTGACCTGGGCATCGCTACAGTTCTTCCACGCGCTGGTTCTCTCCATCAACCACGCTTGGGGCACGCGTCGCCTCCCCTGGTGGCAAATGCCGGTCAAGAATCTCGCCATGATCCTCGCCATGACCGGCGCCCTGCTCATCGGAACCGTGGTGCCCGCCATCCTGCAGGGGGTTGCCAGGATCCTGCGGCTGCTGGAGGACTTCCTCAACGATCACTTCCCGCTCCTCGACCTCGGCCAGATCCTCGCCTTCGTCGACATCGGCCGCTATGTCGGCGGCACACTCGTCCTCTTCTACTGCTTCGCCGTCCTCTTCAAGCTCGCCCCTCGCCACAGGATATCCTTTCCCCAGATCTGGATTCCTGCGCTGACGGTCGCAATCCTTCTGCAGTTGGGTCAGGCCTTCTTCGTGCACATTGTTCCCAAGCTCGTGAACTACGGCGCCATCTACGGCACCATGGGAAGCATGATGTTCCTGCTGCTCTGGGTCTACATGGCCGGCGTCATCATCATCCTCGGAGGATGCCTCTGCGCGGCGATGGCCCATGTGCAGGGTCATGCCTACATCAACCACCGGCAGATCGGGGCGCACACGACGGGAGACGACCATCCGGAGCCGTAGCCGTCGCGCAGCGACGGCTGGGGGATGGGGAATAGGCTATGGGTTATAGGGAGCAAAAAGAACCCAACCTTTTATACCCGATTACCAATTACCAATTACCAATCACCCATTCCCGATTACCGATTACCCATTCCCGATCACCTACCTCTGTCATTCCAACCAACCCAGGATATTGAAGTTGGCGGACATCAGGGCGGCGACCAAGGCGAGTGCACCGAGCAGGTGTCCGATCAGGATCACGGGAATACCGACGAGCAACCAACGGCCGATGGCCCCTTCGATGGCATTCTGCTTTTCGGAGGGCTCGGCGGGAAAGGGAAAGGTGTTCATCGGTGATCTGAAGTAAACGGAGTCAACTCCACTGTCAACGCCGCGGCGCACGCATCCTGCGACCGGTCGGCCCCTTGACCGCCTTCCTCTTGGCGACGGACTGACGCCCTTTTTTCTTCACGACCGGCTTGCGACCAGCCTTGCCGATAGGTCTGCGGGGTTTGGGCGGACGGGGAGGCGGAACCACGGGTGTGGACTCCTCCTGGGACGAAACCGGACCACGGGTGGCTGCCTTGCCCTCCTTCTTGCGATCCTGGACTTCGCGTGACTCACGCCCCTTCAGGCGCAAGCGGATCGGCAGGCCCGGGAAGGGCCAGCGGGCGCGGAACTGGTTGAAGAGATACTCCCGATAGGCATCGGTGATCAGCTCGGCATCGTTGACGAAGAGAAGGAACTCCGGCGGTTGGAAGGGTCTCTGCACCTCGGGCACGATCTGGGTCGCGTAGAGGAGCTTGAAGCGCTTGCCGGACTTGGAGGGAGGGGGGTGCTGTTCGAAGGTGTCGCGGAAGAACCGGTTCAGCTCACCTGTCGGGATCCGGGTGTCGGCCTCCTTGCGGACGCTCTTGAGCGCCGAGAAAATACGGCTGAATCCCTGGCCGGTCTTGGCCGAGATGCAGACGACCGGAGCGTAATCGAGGAAGAAGAGATCCTTGCGGATCACCTCGGACTGCTCTCCCTGCGAGGCGCGGCCACCGTCATCCTTGCGGACGAGATCCCATTTGTTAAGCAGGATGATGCAGGCTTTCTGGGATTCCTGGAGCATCCCGGCGATGCGCTTGTCCTGGCTGGTGACGCCGCTCTCCCCGTCGATCACGAGCAGTCCCGCATCGGCGCGGCGGATCGCCTCCTCGGAACGCATGGCACTGAAGATCTCCACCGACGTGTCGGGGCGAGAGCGGTGACGGAGCCCCGCGGTGTCGACCAGGACATACGGCTCACCGCCGAGATCGCAATGCACGTCGAGCGCGTCACGCGTGGTCCCGGCAATGTTGCTGACGATGCTCCGCTCCTCACCGAGCAGCCTGTTGAGAAGCGATGACTTGCCGACATTCGGGCGGCCGACGATCGCGAGCCGCGGTGACGGCACCTCCTCCGCGATCTCCTCCCCATCCATGCCCCCGAGTTTCTCCCCGATTCCGGCAAGGAGGTCATGGGTACCGCGTCCGTGGGCCGCACTGATGGTCATCACCTCGGGGAAGCCGAGCTCGAAGAAATCCGCAGACAGGGACTCGTGCATCTCCTGGTCGATCTTGTTGATGATTAGGATGAGGGGGCGCCCGCCCGTGCGGAGCATGTGGGCGAGTTCGCGATCGAGGGGCGTGAGGCCGGCGCGGCCGTCGACGACGAAGAGCAGGAGATCGGCGCTGGCGATCGCCGCCTGAGCGGCGACATGGGTGGCTTCCGCAAAGTCGGGATCGGGAGCGTCCCCGATGCCGCCTGTGTCGATGATCTCGAAGGGAACGGGGCCCGTCTTGCAGATCCCGGCAAGGCGATCGCGGGTCACGCCCGGTTGATCGTGGACGATCGCCACGCGGCGGCCCATCAGGCGGTTGAAGAGGGAGGATTTGCCCACGTTGGGGCGGCCGATAATGGCGACGCGTCTCATGATTTTCCGGAAGATTGGTTGGCGACGGGGCGGGTGTGCCCGCCGTCCTGCAAGAGGCGCACCCCCTCCATCATGTAGGCGAATCCGCTCAGCAAAGTGACGATGCCCGAGACCCAGACCACGGGCTCGCAGTATTGCCACTGAAGCATCACGACGGCGACGGTGAGCATCTGCAGGAACGTGGAGGCCTTCCCGAGAAGCGAGGGACGCACCTCGAAATGATCGTTCAGCAGCCTGAGCACCCCGCAACCGGTGACGATCATGACATCGCGCGCGATCACGAGGACGGGATACCAGACGGGCAGCTCGTAGGGCCACTGGGTGACGCTTAGCGTGATGATCGCCGTCAGCATGAGCCCCTTGTCGGCGATCGGGTCGAGGATGGCGCCGAGGCGTGACTTGAGATGAAAGCGCCGGGCCAGCCACCCGTCGATCCCGTCGCTCAGCGCGGCTGCCAGAAAGACCGCGATCGTGGCCATGCGCAGATGCTCGTCGGGATGACCCGAGGCCACGGTCTTCCCATAGTAGATCGCAAGCACGACAAAGACCGGGATCATCAGGATCCGGGCTATGGTGATCTGGTTCGGAAGGGTCATCCTCCCGCCACATTCCGTGGCGGAGGAGAAAGCTGAAAGCTAAAAGTTAAGGATGATTGCCGCGGCGGCATGACGTAGTCTCCGGATCACGAACCCATGGACTCATCACACGCGGAACCACCGCAACCCCTGCGGATCCAGACCGGCGGAAGAAGACGCTCGAATCTGGTGCTGGGATTATTCCTGCTGCCGAGGGAACGCAGGCGCGATGCCCTCCTGTTCTCGGATTTCTGCCGCACGGTCGATGACATCGCCGATTCGCCGGGAAGAACCCCCGATGAGAAACGGGATCTGCTGGAGGCATGGCTCCTGGCACTGAAGCCGGGGCACGAAGAAGCACTCCCCGGGGAATTCCGCGAAATGATCATCCGGCGTCATCTCGACCGTCATCTGCTCTCGGAGATCGTGCGCGGCATGCTCATGGACGTGGGGGAAACGGAGCGCATCCGCTATGCAACCTTTGAGGAACTCCGCACCTACTGCCACCGGGTCGCCTCGGTGGTCGGTCTGCTCAGCGCCGGGATCTTCGGTGCATCCGGCCCCGTCACGGAAAGCTATGCCGAGCAATTGGGCATCGCCCTCCAGCTCACCAACATCCTCCGCGACATCGCCGAGGATGCCGCGCTGGGGAGGATTTATATTCCCATGGAGGATCTGGAGCGGTTCGGGGTGAGCGAACGTGACGTGCTGGAAAGCAACTCCTCCCCCGCGATGACCCATCTTCTGAACCATCAGGCCGAGCGGGCGGACTCCCACTTCGCCAAGGCGGAGTCGGCCTGGTCGGAAATGACCGTCAATCAACGGCGCCTCATGCGTCCCGCCCGTCTGATGAGCGGCATCTACCGCGACCTGCTCCTGCAGATGCACCGCGACCGCTACGATGTCTTCGCGAAGCGGTACCGTGTCCCGGTTTTCAGGAAGTTCCTGATCCTGCTCCGGGTGATGACGGCGAGGAGCTGAGACTGCGGAAATTGAATCAGGAACTCAGGAAGACCGGAAACAACGGCCAAGCCAGCAAAGCATGAAAGAGACGACACGAGCCGCACGGCTGCAACCAACCGCTTGACACAGCCCCTGGAATCTTGGCTTTTCCCTACCTTCTTTTCTCTGAAAGAGCCAATGACGGTAGCTTCACAAGAGTCAGCTTTCCATTCACCCCCTGGATCAGAGGGAGTCCCAAGCGAGCGTTCTCGGCTCGCAGTGAGCGATTGACACGGCCGAAAGCCCTCTTTGCAGAGAGAATGAAATCGCTCTCGGATTTTTTTACTGAGGACCTCATCTGGCTTTAATCATAGTTTTTAGCTCCTCAAGAGAGCAAGTCTCGGATTCCCCCATGAGTGTCGGCGGCATGGTTTGACTATCCCAAACACCCCATCGATCTGCAATAGGTGCATAATGCGCTGTAAGGTTGTTGAGACTGCGATGGAAGCGCCGCCTGATATCATGAGAGGGAACATCATGCCCTCCCTTCTTCACACGTTGGCGGACTCGAGCGATTGCAATCCTAGCACTCGGAAGCCAGAGATAATGAAGGTGTATCCGGTAGCCATGCTCTCTGGCATCAGAAAGAAGATGGGCGTAGGTTTTGCCACCAAGGGTCGACTCCAAGGCAAAGGTGACGCGTTTCCCGATCAACTCCTTAATTTCAGAGAGTAAAGTTCTGGCCGCCTTGACAGCCGCCGCCCCGGGATCAAAAGGGGATAATCCCCGGGCAATCTCATCGGCATTGAGAAAGCGCAGGCAATGAACTTCCTTGGGAAGGTACTCCCGGGCAAAAGTTGTTTTGCCAGCACCATTACAGCCACCTATCAGGTGAATGATGGGCTGACTGGCTGGCATGGTGAGTTGCCCCCTGATGCCTATCCGCGGAAGGAATCTGCCCAGGCTTTCGTTGCCTGATCCATCTTCACGAGATCGGGCCAGCCGCGGGTATAGCCTTCGCCCGGGATCTTCTTCGTCGCGTCGAATCCCATGTGGCTTCCCATGTTCGGGACGGTCGGCGCATGGTCGAGGCTGTCCACCGGGTTCTTGGTGAAGGTGCTGTCACGCTGGGGGTCGGTGTTGGCCATCCAGCGGAAGAGGACCTCGGAGGTGTTCTGCACGTCGCAGTCCTCGTCGACCACGACGATGTATTTCGCGAACATCATCTGACCCATCCCCCATAGGCCGTGCATGATCTTGAAGGCCTGCCACGGGTACTGCTTCCTGATCGAGACGAAGACGAGGTTATGGAAGGTCCCTTCGGCCGGAAGCGCCAGGTCGACGATCTCGGGGAAGTTCATTTTGAAAATGGGCAGGAAGATCCGGACGCTCGCCTCGCCCATGTAGAAATCCTCCATCGGCGGAATCCCGACGATCGTGCAGGGGTAGACGGCCTCCTTCCTGTGGGTGATGGCCGTGACATGGAAGACAGGGTAGTCGTCCACTGGGGTGTAGAATCCGGTGTGGTCGCCGAAGGGACCCTCGGGACGCATCTCGCCGGGCTGCACATACCCCTCGATCACGAAGTCGCTCTCGGCGGGAACCTCCAGCGGCTGGGTGACGCATTTGACGAGGTCGACCGATTTCTTGCGGGCAAATCCGGCGAAGAGGATCTCGTCGATGCCGTCGGGGAGCGGTGCCGTGGCGGCCAGGGTGAAGGCGGGATCACCACCGAGGCAGATGGCGACGGGCATCTTCTCGCCGCGCTCATAGTAACGCTTTCCGTGGCGGGCTCCGACCTTGTGAACCTGCCAGTGCATCCCGGTGGTCTTTCCGTCGTAGATCTGGATGCGGTACATGCCGACATTCCTCTCACCGGTGTCGGGGTCCTTGGTGTAGACGGTCGGCAGGGTGATGAAGCGTCCTCCATCCTGCGGCCAGCACTTCAGGATCGGCAGATGATCAAGCGAGAAGGGTTCCCCGTCATTCCCCTCACCCATGCGGCGGACCACCTCCTGACAGGCGGCGCTCTTCACGCTGCGGGGGCGGGCATGAATGAGATCGATGCCGTTGCGCAGGAGCTTGAGTGCGTCCTTGAAGCTCTTAGGCGGCTTCGCCTTCATCAGGAACTCAAGTTGGGAGGCAAGCTCGTCGACCGAATCCAAACCCAGCGCCATCGCCATGCGGCGCTTCGAGCCGAGCGCATTGATCGCGACGGGGAATTCGGAGACGCGGCCGTTGATGGTCGGCTTCTCGAAGAGCAGCGCCTTCCCTCCCCCCGGCGACTTCATCTCACGGTCGGCGATCTCGGTGATCTGGAGTTCCGTGGCCACGGGTTCCTTGATGCGGCGGAGTTCGCCGGCATCTTCGAGGGCCTTCAGGAAAGCGGAGTAGGATGGATAGGCCATGGCTGGATGCGCACAAGAATGCCCGGAGTATGAAGGAAAGTCACAAAAAAGATTGCCCCCGGCGCGATTGCGTAGAAGATAGACGGCCCTCGGAGATTTCCGAGGAATCCCTGGAGTTGTAGCTCAATTGGTCAGAGCACCGCCCTGTCACGGCGGGGGTTGCGGGTTCGAGCCCCGTCAACTCCGGTGGGATCCAAAGAGTGGGTTTTCCCTCTTTTAGCCTCATAAATACTGGTTCCACGGGCGACAAAGCCCTTTCCGTCATTTGCGCCAGATTGCGCCCCGTTGGCCAAAAATTTGTTACCTTTTGTTACCTTTTCCCCAGCTGGAATTGGACGGTTCGGCCACAAGGCACCTAAGGAAATTCCTCTGGATCAGTTGCCCTCAAACACCGAGACAAGTTTCTGATGCTGCAGATCAAATTTTTTCCCGTCTTTGGCCCTGAGCTTTTCAAGATTTAGAAGCTTCCATTGGATCGCGGGGAGTTCCGAAAGATACCCACACCGCATGAGACTCCAATCAGGTTCGCAGCGAACCAGCCCAAGCAGAAACTCACGGTGACGCGACTCCAATCCCGCCAGCAGTTCTTTCTTGAGTCGCTGTCGGGTGGCTTCCAAGCCCGGAAGAGAAACCGGTTCCCTCGTCATTCCCACAAATTCATTTTCATAGGGACGGGCAAGATCCTGATTATTCGGCGACAGAACATCATGAACCGAACGGTTGTGACCGGCCAAGTAGCAGACAAAGCACTCGATGATTTCGGGGGTGAGGCCTCCCCGCTCGTACATCTTCGCCACATCGAAGAGATCTCTCGGATGCTGCCTGTCCATCGCCGCGACCAACTTGCTCCCGTAAAGCTCGGGGTAATCCAACGTGGGAAGCTGAAGATCCAGGGTGAACATGCCCCTTGCCTCCTCTGCCAACCGGGACCGAACCACCGGAAGCACCGTTCCTCGGAACACTTGGTTGACTTCGACTTTCACCATGGCATCTCCTCGCTTGAGGAACAATTTGATCTCTTCCCCTGCCGGCAGGGGGCGAAACTCCGCAGCGATCGCTCTCCTTGCGACGCGTTCGTGGATTTCTTTGAGTCTGGATGAAATTTCTTCCAGCGCTGCTTCCCGGGAGAGCGTGTGATCCGTGAAGACCACGTCGATGTCCACGGAGAGACGAGGCATGTTGCCATGGAAAAAATTGATAGCGGTCCCTCCCTTCATCGCAAATCCATCCTGAGAAAAGACCTCAGGGGCGACATCCAGAAGCAGCCTGACGGTGTCGAGATAACGGCTGTTCATGATCCTTTGAGAATCAGTGTATGTCCGCTGGCAAGTTTCCTCACCCATCGGGCTCCTCCGGTCACTCCCTTGATTGCCTCAGCCGCTTGAGCCGCCCAAGGAAGCCCCAATTCCCCAGCCCATTGGACGCAAAGCCTTGCCGCCTTGGTTTGGCGGCAATGCGTCAGCAGAGGCAGTAGGCATTCCGGGCGGAGAGAACCGAGCAATTCGATGATGTTGCGAGCCTCTTCCACTTCTTGATGCGTGCCCACCTCGCTAAGTAGCTCCAGCAAGGCCCTTTCAGGCTCTGAAACAGGAACTTCTCCATGCTTGTCCGGAAGGTTGCTGATAGCTGTCGTTTGGGTTATCGGCTCTTCAAAAAGCTGCCGACTCGTGTAACGGCATGGAAACCTGTCTTGAAACCACGCAGGGATCCTGACGTCCTTGGGTCCCCAAAGACACAGTGTTTCCTGAAAGGGCACATTATGAATCAACCCACGCCAAGAGAGGGCCGTTTTTCCACCGATATGGAGGCCTGGATATCGTTCCGCCAAAAATTCCAGGCTCCCGTCTTGGCTCAGCTCCGCTGCCGCAAAAGCGAATGTCCCCCGCTCCAATCGCTTCAACCATCCCGACTTCACATAGCGATAAGCCAGCTCGTTGGACACCTTGGCACGACGGAGCTCTAGTGAGCTGATCGGCCTTTCCTTGGAAAAGGTCGAGATCACCCCTTTGATTATTCCAGCGCGCTCAGATGAACTCATGGTTCATCTGTAGCATTCATAATAAACAATTCAACTGAAATGTTTATACTAAAAGCATGAAATGAATCATGAGTTCATTTTGCGCGCTTGCAATAAACAGTTCACCGCAAAGACACAGTAACCCCCGTTGGATGCTACACTGTTTTTCGAATGAAAAGTGCTCCCGATTGGGAGCAACATCTTCGAACCCCCTCAACTCCGGCGGGATCCCAAGAGGAATCGTTTCCCTCTTTTAGCCTGATAAATAAAGGATCTACGGGCGATTGAGTCGCCTAGCCTCAAAGCGCCCAAAAGCGTCACGTTGGCCAAATCTTTGTTACCTTATGAGTCGATCATCTCTGCGGGCTGATTTGCATTCCTTCAGGGGGTGCTGAATCATGAGCTGCCTTTGATTTTGACGAGATTTTTGATTCTGATCCGGTCTCATGAAAAGACCCCAGCAGATTCGAAAACAGGACCTGCCTATCAAGTTTCGGCCCATGGCCGAGACTCTCGATGAGATCCTGCCACTCATAACCCTTTGCAACTCTGGAAAGCTCTATGAGGTGGAGGAGTGGATTGCAGAGGGTAAGCCGATTCAATGCGTCCCGTCGGATGATCCAAGATGGCGCAAGCTTTCCACGCCTCTCCAGATAGCGGCAGATCTCGGATTCCACAGCTTGGCAGCTTTGCTCCTGGTCAATGGATACGATCCAAACGGCGATGACGACTCCCCGCTGAGCGGCCCCGTCCGCTCCCGTAACCATTCCATGGTCAGCCTCCTGCTTGAATACGGCACTGATCCACGTGGCTTTGATTTTTGTGATGCCCTGGAGACCTACGACCGGGAGATGATGGACCGGCTGATCATAGCCGGTGCCAACCCCTGCCTGGATAATGCCGTGGCCCGTGCCCTCCGACATAAAGCCAGACCTCTACTGGGATTCGTGAAGAGCTATCGGGAGCAATTTCCCTGCTTGCAGCGGCAGATAGATATCGCCCTCAACGCTGCCGTGAACCGTGAGGACGAAAGGGGAGTCGCGCTGATGCTCTGGCTGGGGGCCAATCCCCATGCCTTTGTTCCATGCTCCCCATATCCTGAAGATGAAGCATACGAGATGGTCAGCCTTGAGTCCCCGTTCGAGCGAACACTCTGGATGAGTCGGGAAGCGATCTTGGAAATGCTTCTGAAAAAACCCATCCCTGCGGATCAGGCTGATTACTTATTGCGCCGTGTTTCCCACAGAGGACTTCCCAAAGTAGTCAGCAGGCTCCTGAAGGAAGGCGCGAATCCCAACCAAACCGAGGAGGAAGACTGGCACATCCTTGATGGGTTTATCAGCTCCCTCACCTATCGATGGAGATTCTCTGAAAATGACAGCGACGAGCGCGGCCTTGAGGCGCTGAAGATCATCTTGGAAGCAGGAGCTAAATGGCCACACACCCAGCCTGATATTCCACGACTCCGGCGAAAACTCCTTCACTGCACCTCAGGAACGCTCAAGAGAATCGTTGAACTCCTCAAAGAGCACGAAGTGCTATCAGTGGAACAAATCCACGACCTGACGCGAACTCCCAAGATGAAGGTGCTCCTCAGTCAGTGATTGGCTAGAAATTCATGAAAGTTGCTCCCGATCGGGAGCACCAGGGTTGTTTTTTTCGTTCAAGGTGCGCGGGATGAACACACCCCAAACACCCGAAAACGACATCCAAAACGCCGACACACGGCACCCCGTTTACCACATCGAACCCCTCCCGGACGGAGGGGACGATAGCATCGAGAGGATCTGTGAAGTCCTAGGCAGAACATTCGAGTGGGTAGCCGAAGCGGACGAGCCTTCCGAAAAAGGCCTCCGTGCCGCCGTGGTGCTCTACTGCGTCCGTTCGGACCTCATTGGCAGGGAAAGCCTCGAAGACCTCGCCTTCTCGCTCCATTACACCGAGAGCGAGGTTGAGGAGCTCGTCATGAACTTCTGCCACGCGATCAACTGGCGGTAGCCGGATCCCCTCGCATTGCACTCGACCACCATGGTTCACCCGGCTCCCGAGCAGTTCTATCCCCTGATCCTGGAGGATTACTTCTTCAGTCTGGTGGACCGTGGGGTTCCCGCCGGAGAGACACCTCTCTTCACCGGCAAACTTTACGGAGAAGACCTCACGTCTGCTGTGGGGCGCCGGTTCGGTCTCTCCGAGCAAGAAACCATCCTCCACCTGCTTCACGCTCGAAAGGAGGTGGCCCTGTGAGCAAGGACATCTACGAGATCATCACGGCTCGGTTCATCGACCAGCTCAAGAAAGGGACCGTCCCGTGGCAGAAGCCGTGGATGGGAGTCCAGAACATCGTCTCCAAGAAACCCTACCGGGGGATCAATTCCCTGATCCTCGGAGGCAGCGACTTTCAGTCCCCCTACTGGCTGACCTTCAAGCAGGCCCATGACCTCGGCGGAAACATCAAGAAGGGGGAGAAGGCAACCCCCGTCATCTACTACAAGCTCTTCGAGAAGCGGGATGACAAAGGAAATCTCGTCCTCGGGAGCAACGGCAGGCCCACGAGGATCCCGTTCATCCGATGGAGCAACGCCTTCAACCTCGACCAGACCGAAGGGATCGAAGCCCCAGCCCAGACGGCCACACAGGAGGTCATCCAGCCCCTCGATAAGGCCGCCAAGATCGTTGCGGAGGCGAAGATCTGCCCCATCTACCACACCGGCTTCGCAGCAGTCTACTCACCGGGGGAGGACGTGATCCGGATGCCTGCCCAGAAAACCTTCCGGAGTCCCGAGTCCTACTACCAGACCCTCTTCCATGAGATGACCCACTCGACGGGTCACGCCTCACGGCTCGACCGGGAGGGAGTCACTCTGCCGATTAAGTTCGGATCGGAGCGCTACTCCAAAGAGGAGTTGATCGCAGAACTCGGGGCCTCGTTCCTTTCCAACGAAGCGGGGATCTTGAACCAGGTCCAGTTCGACAACTCAGCCGCCTACCTCGGCTCCTGGATCGAGAAGTTCCAGAACGATCCGCGGATGATCTTCACAGCCTCTTCACAGGCTCAGAGGAGCACCGATTTCATCCTTGGGATCGAGCAGAAGGAGTCCCTCGGTGAATCCCAGTCTCCGGCAGGTCTCGCCACACCTAAAGAGGAGCCTGCCCTCGCCCAAAAGATGCCTGCTCAGACGGCCCCAACCAGAGGCATCCGCCTATGACCTACCGACCCATGTATCCACACTCCTGGCACGCTCATTGGTCGGAGTCAGCCGCTACGCTTTTGGCACTGGGTTCCGCTGAAGCTTTCACCCGGTGCCTGCCTCCTCCGTCCAATCAGCTCACCCTGCACAAAGACCAGCTTTCATCCCGCCCATTACCGGGAGTCTCCAGCTGCGCTTTCGACATCCCGGCAATCGGCTCCTTATCCCGTGCCAATCGATTCGATTGGGCAGCTCGGAAGACCCGGAAACTGACCCGCTCATTGGGCACATTTCCCGGTTCAAGTGTAACAGAGCAAAGTGATTTTTCCGGGAAAAATCACAGCTCCGCCTTTGCTGCGCAAAGAACTGTTTCCTGCGCGTGTCGGGCACGCTTCGGAATCCACCTGTCAATTCACCAAAAATAACCATGCCTGCCATTACCGTACCCGGCTCGCGCCGTATCGAAATGACCCTCTCTCCTGATGGGATCCGGAGGATCAAAGCACTCCAGAAAATGCTCGGGTTCTCGAAACGAACCGAGGTCATTGAAGCCCTGCTTTTCAAAGCCGCCGTGGAGCAAAAAATCGATCCGGATTTGAGCGCCAGGCTTGAGCAAAAGATCGACTACATCATCGAAAGACTCGATCTGGTCACATGAAGGACGGGATGATTTTTCCGTTCAAAACGACGTGGAGATCGCGTCTTGATCTGGAATATCTCGACGAGACCTCGGGGCGCAAAATCGAGTCAAGAAAGGGACAATCCCATTCGGAAGATGAGGCGGATCACGCTGCCGTGGGGAAAAAGCTCAAGCAGTTCGCCGACTACGCTTCCAAGGAGACATTGGGGCAGGTTCATGCCGGAGGCTTTCTCCATCACAAGATCATTTTGAACAAGGATGGGAGCCAGACCTCCCCGTTCGCAATGAGCAATGAACTGAGGAAGAAACGTATCTGCGAAGCCTGGATGGAACACCTGCAGAAGTTCAAGAGCTCTTCATCTAACCCCGTCATTCAGCACCGGTTGATCTTCACGATGTCGACGGCTTTTCACGACAAACTGGTGGATGCCGGGATCAATCCCGACATCGTTTTGAGGAGTTCCCTGAAGACCGTTCTGAACCGTTTCCAGCAGCGTTTTCATCCCAAGGATGCCATCGGCTATGCCTACGGACTCCATCACGATACGGACAACCTTCACGCCCATATTGCCATCTGTCCCCGCACGGCAAAGGGGGCCTATGTCGGGGTCAGCATGTCGCGCTCCAGAGAGTCGGGTAACAAGAACCAAATGACCTTTCTGATGCGAACCTTTGAGCGGGAAAACCGTCGCTGGGACAAGCTCCTCGCTGATCCCGAAAAACTCAAAGAGTCCCTTGGGAGACGTCTTAATGCAGACAAGATCTCAAGCCATCCAAAGATCACCCCAAAGCAGATGGAGGCGCTCAATCACGATCAATCCCTTTACGCAACGCGCCTGCGTTATGCCTACCAAAGCATTCAGGAACTAGAGGCCGCTTTGCACAAAAAGCGGCAGGCCCATAGCACGGTTCGGATCCTCCGCCGACTGCCCCGACTCCTCGGCAGGAGAAAACCCATGCCGATTCGGACCATCGAGAAGATCACAGGAGCCGTGGACAAATACTCCATCCGCGAGATGCGATCCCTCCTCTACCGGATGAAGCAAACGTACCGCGAGGACCATCAGATCTATTGCCAGCACTTCGGATTCCCAACCAACAACCAACACCATGCCCATCACCAGTCCCCATCGCAAAGACTCTGACCATGCCCCCTATTCGGAGCACATCCTCTGTGAAAACTTTGTGTTCAAACCCTCTCAGGTGGAGACGTTCTATCACCACGCCATCACCGAGACCGGCGGAGTAACGACAGTGAAGATTAAATCCCACTCCTTGGACGTGAAGGATCCCAATCGGAGGCTCTTCGACTATCTCGTCAAAAGGTTCTCTCCGATGACTACGGATGAGGATCGCTGACCTGTTCATCTTCTTCGGCAGTATTGCCGGGGCCATCGCTGGGCACTTTCTGCTCGTTCCACCCTACTCATGGGCGGTGGTATCCCTCTGTGCACTCTTCGGGGCATGGAGTCTCTTTGGAGAGACTCATGCGGGGAATGTCGTAGTGCGACTTGGGGGGCTTTCCTGGTCGATGGAGGATTTCGTCCGGGGTTGGCTCATCACAGGGAGGACTGGCTCCGGCAAGACCCAGTCGGGGATCAATACGATCACCTATCAGATCTTTCAAAATGTGAAGAATTGGGGAGGCATCTGCCTCGATCAGAAAGGCCTCTATTGGGAGATCCTTGTACGGATGGCTGCCCACTTTGGCAGAAGTAACGACCTCGTTCTTCTGCAAACCCGCCCCGAGGGGGAGAGCATGCTGTGGAGGCCTCCTCATTCCATCAATCTGACTGGCAATCCCAAGGTCCCCGCATCCACCTACGCCAAGGTAATCGTCGATACCGCGATTTCCCTGACAGGAGGACGGGGTGGGAACCCCTTTTTCCCCATCAAGGCCCAGCTCTCGATCCAGATGGCATTTGAAATCCTCAGGCACCTCGAGTCCTACGTCACCATCCCCAATATCCATCGTCTCCTACTCAGCTCGATCGATACCACGAAAACGGTGGAAGATCTGTCAAAGCGGAGCGACCAACGCTCCCGCGAGCTCCTTGCTTCCCTTAAATCATACCTTGAGCAACCCCCGGAGCAGCTTGGTGGTGTTCAGGGAACCCTGAGTACCTATCTGGAGTTCTTTCTCAATCACGAGATCGCCGAAGTCTTCTGTGCAGATGAGCCGACCTTTTCAGTTTCGGAGATCGACCAGGGGAAGATCGTCTGCCTCGCGATGCCCCAGAAGTTTCAGAGCGAGCGACTCTACATCAATACGATCCTAAAGCTCTCCTACTACTTCCATGCCCTCAGCCGTTTCGACAAACCTGCCGAGGAACGGGAAAACGATAACCTACTGATCCTCTTCGCCGATGAGGGACAGGAGATTATTACCGGAGCCGAGTCGGCCTTTGCGGATCACCGGGCGGCGGGAGTCATCCGTGAGGCCAAGGCCACCATCGTGCTGGCTACCCAGGCATATACCTCCCTGTTGGGATCTCTCGATAAGCGGTATGCCGATGTCCTGATGCTCAATTTGAGCAATGAGTTGATCTTCACCGTAGCGAATCACGATTCTGCCGTGATAGCGGCCAAGAACATCGGTGAGCACGAAGTCACCGAGAAATCATGGGGATGGTCCGCCGGTAAGCGCTCCTACAACTACCAGACCCGGATTAAGCCATGGTTCGATGCTTTCCGTCTGAGGAAGCTCCCCCGCTTCACGGCGATCGTTTGCCACTGCGAGAAGCCTTTTAGGAAGCGTCTTTTGGCCCCCATCACCCCGGAGGGAAATTTCCCCGAGTGGTTCACCCGTCTCCGCCCCGACTATGCCCTGCGCCAGTGGTGGCGGGGTACAACCCCAGCACCATCTCGCTCATGAATCCTGATCCTGCCCTCATCCAGAAACTCTCCGGCTTGGAGGGATATCTTTCCTCCAAGATCCGGGGACAAGGCCATGTCATCCCAAGGGTTTGCTCGGTTCTGGAGCGGGGGGAGCTTGGGCTACAGCCCCCGGACAAGCCGTTGGGTTCCTTCCTATTCCTCGGGCCTACCGGCGTCGGAAAAACCGAGCTCACTCTGGAATGCTCCCGGTATCTCTTTGGAGAGGGAGCCCTCCACCGTTTCGACATGTCGGAGTTCCAGCACCTCGATAGCGTGAAACTATTCCTCGGTGATGAGACAGGAATGCCTGGTCGCCTTGGGAAGGTCTTCGAGTCTCATTCTCGGGGAATCCTCCTGTTCGACGAGGTAGAGAAAGCCCACCGGCTGATCTGGGATCTTTTCCTTCAGATGCTCGACGCTGCGCGGATCACTCTGGCCGATCACCGTACCCATGACCTGAGTGGGTTCTTTATCGTTTGCACTAGCAACATCGGTTCCCAGCAGCTGATGCGGCCAACCCGATTGCCCTTTGCGACACTAGAACGGGCGGTATTGGCCGAGCTTCACAGGCACTTTCGGCCCGAACTGATCGGCAGGTTCGATGAGAAGGTCGTCTTCAAGCCTCTTTCACCTGATACCCAGAGAGAAATCGCGATGATCGTGATCGGCGAGGAGGTTGAGCGCTACCGGACGATGGGGATAGAGCTCACCGTCGAAGAAGAGACCTTGGAACTATTGATCAGAAAGGGAATCACCAAGGCTCTAGGAGCCCGTCCCATGAAGCGGACGGTTCAGAAATATCTGGGGGACGTGGTCAGGGAGAGGGTGAAGAAAATCTGAATCATATATTAGCAATCCATTTATTAAATGCTTCTTTAGTTTTCTTCCCAATAACAGTTGCACCATTCGCCTTAAAATATCCACTACCTGGAATATGAGTGTATCCTTCTAAGTCTTTGGGTATGTAAGTTGCACCATATTTGACCAAAGCAATTTTTCGACGATCAAAAGCACTAAAAAAGAATCCCAGCTCAAAAAGTACATTTTGATTTGGAAGAGCTACTCCGTTACCTCTTACTGTTGCAGGAATATCTGGAGTAAACAATAAAAGTGCAGCAGAGGCCTTCTTCTTCTTGACCGCTTCCAAATCATCAAGAAGGAGGTGGCCAGGTGTGAAACAGTCCCACCAAGGGAGAAATTCAACTGTTGCAGAGGCAAGATCTCTTATCAAAATCTTTGCTTGGCTTTTGGCCTCTTGAGAGGAACCAACAAATATAATTGTTTTAGGCATCTTGAATTTAAAAACTCAGGTCAACGTAAGTTATTTAAGGGAGTAGGTGGTGCTGCGCTTGTTGCCTTCTATGTGGAGGAAGCCGCTGTTGGCCTTGAGGAAGGCTGTAAAGCGGGGACGGGCGAGGCCTACTTCCTTGAAGATCACGGCTGAGGAGACTTTCTTGCCGCCTGATAGGATCTTGGAGAGCTGGGTCTTGATTTCCTCATCGTTGATCTTGGGAAGTGTGCGACGGGTTCGCTTACCAGCAGGAGAGGCCTTGGCGTCCTTGGTCGATTTCGGCGCTTTAGCTAAAAGTCCGAAGCGGGAAAGCATGGAGTCGATCTGCTTGAGCTCCTTAGCGTACTTCTTGTGAACCGAGGACACCTCCTTGGCTATCTTCTTCTCGATAGCGGCCTTTGCGGAGAGAACCTGCTTGGAGGCCTTTTTCTCGAGAGCTGCGAATTGCTTGAGGATTTCGACTTGGGGATTTTTTGTTGTCATGGGTTTTTCAGATATTGAATTGCGATAGTTCAGGGTCAATCGATTACTTTCGCAGTCGATCAGATTAGAAAGATTATTGATGTATCGGGGCGATCACACAGCGGAAGCCGTAGCACTTGCCTTGTGAGTCTTTTGCCGCTGGGAAGCGGTTCGACAGGTTGATGCTCTCTTCTTCCTCATCCGCCCAGGATCCTCCTCTCAGGCACCCTTGGCCGCTCTCGTCAAAATCATCATGCATCCACTGGTAGGCATTCCCGTTGATGTCGAAGAGACCGAATCTGTTCGGCGCGAAGCTTCCCACAGGCGAAGTATTTGGGAACGAATCCGTTTTCATCTTCGGATCGTAGTTCCCCGATCCCTTCGGTGGAGGCCATGATGATCCCCACGCATAGCAGCTTGGGATGCTTCCGCTTCGCCAAGCTGGGGGTCCATCCACTTCTTTTGCGGTGATCCCTGCGGCAGCGCTCCATTCCAGATCCTTGGGCAGTCGGTATTCCAGATTGGCGGGAAGCTTACCCATTGCATGCTCCTTCTGAGTCAGCCATTCGCAGAAGGCCGTTGCATCTTCCCAACTGATTCTCACCGCTGCGTGGTCGGGCTTCTGCGGGAACCCAGCCGGTTTCCAAGCCCTTCCCGTCTCTTTCACAAACTGCCCGTAATCACTCACCCGAGTACTCCAGATGCAGAAATAGGTTGGCGTACCGGGAATCGGAACAAATCTCTGCCCCAGCGAGTTCACAAACTGGGGACCCAGATTGGTCTGAGCCATCGAGCTGGATTCACCCGCAGTCGCGGATGATGCGGATTGAGCCGGTGCTTCGGAGGATGAAGCACCGGTATTGTTTTTTACTGATTCCGGAATGGGAGGCATCTTGCCCACAAGATCAAAGTCCTGATCCTGCTCGAAGGCCACCACGCTAGGTTTCTGAGCACCTCCGGTAAGCTCCGATACCCTCTGACCCAGATAAGTCTTCAGATCGCTCACGGAGATACGACCCCGGTGATCCATGTCGGCTTTGTGATCGCGCAGAGCCTCGATCAGTGCCGAGGTGAAGACCCCGTTGTTCCACTTATCGGACTCCATGGCGTATTCAGCTCCTCCCGAGGCGCCGATGATGTTGATGCCACGGTACTGGCCGGGAAGCAGGAACATCTCCTCGATGAACCTCTGCTGATCAGCCCCCGCCAGAGATGAGGTTCCCACCACTTTGAGGGCACGGGACTTCACAGCCCTCACCCCCTTGGGAAGCTCCGTCGAGGCTTGAGCCAGCTTCATCTCCTCCTTCTCCCCCACCGATCCAGATTGGCAGGTGTCCATGAGCACCAGACGCTTCAGCGATTTTCCAGAGCCGACTGCATCCAACAGGGCATCGAGATGGATTCCCGTGTCGCCAGGGTGCTCGGTATCGATTTGGTGTCCTGCGTAGACATAGTCGAGATGTTCGTCGAGCAGGCCGTGACCGGCGCAGAATAGGATCACCTCATCGCTCTCCTTACTGCCAGCAACGAAGGCCTTGATCTTATCCAAGGCCCCCGGCTCAACCTCCTTATTAGTCAGCAGCAGGGTCTTGCATTCCCGGCCACCAGCCTCTTGGAAAGTCTTCAGGACATCTCCGGCATCCTTGGCCGCATATTGGAGATTGAGTTCCGGTCGGTCGTATTCCGAGCATCCCATCGCCACGATGTAGCGCTTCGGTTTCTCGGGAGCCTCCGGCAGAATGCTTCGGAAGTGGGCTTGATTGCTTACCCTCCCCTTCTCATCGGTGGCGGTCACCTCAATCCAGTTTTGCCCCTGAGCCAGCGCGACGCAGCCTTGGACGGTTCCCTTGCCTCCGGAGGGGATCTTTAGATCCGATCCGCTGATCGCCTGCTGCGGAATTCCATTCACCCGAACCGTCACTTCCTTCAGCGGAGCCGCTCCCGCCGTCACTTCGATCGGGAAGGTCACCCCTGCTCCCGACGCCCAAAGAGGTGGCATCTGTTTGACCACCACCTTGGGGATTTCAGAAGCCTTCGGCTCGGGCTTAGTGGGATCGAATTTCGTTCTCTTGAGCCAGCGCTCCGTGACTTTGGCAAGGACATCCGCCGTCTTGGGATCACCTCCGAGTGCCTTGATCACCTCGGCGGGCCTATTCCTCCACGGAGCCAGCGCCGTGGCATCTACCTTTCCATTGCCTGCCTGCAGGGTGATAAGTCGCTCGCATCCGGGAGAGCCGGCGTAGAAGCCGTTGGGAAGCAGGATCACGTATTCGCCGCTACCTCGGAAGTAGATATCGAAAGCTTTCTCGGGCTTGTCCTCCCCAAAGATCCGATAGGCGTCATAGCCACCAGCCTTTGGGATGAAGATAAGGTTCTTCTCGCTGAGCAGAAGCGGATTACCTTCCTGCGGGGGCGATTTCCATTCAGCAAGCGCTTCTTTCAACTTTCCGTCCGTAAAGTACTTTTCATATTTGGTGACACCAGCGCACGAGTAAAGCAATTGGATCGTCTTATCCCCTTTTTCGCGGAACTCAAAGGGTTGCGGTAATTCAGAAAGGCCATTCTCGAGCTCAATAGTTTCAGAATTGTTATCCTTCTGGATGATAATCGAATATTCAATTCCACCCGTAGAGAAATCTGTTACGACACACACAAGGTGATAACCCGGGGGCGCGATTCCATCCCTGATGCAAGTAACGTTTGGGGTTTTTCCAGTGGAAGTCGTGATTGGATTTCCAATAGGTTTGCCCGTATCCAATGAGAAACGCTGAAAGACATTTGTGAAATTATCATTTCTATATGTGTAAAAAATATGCTTTTCAGGGTAGACGGCTATACTTACATCGGGATCCTGCATAGAATATGGAAGCTTTATCTCATCTTTTTTGCCTTCGGTATTAAATGAGAGGATTGAGAAGTCCTTATTTTTAACAAGATTCTTTTCCCAGGGTATTTGATCGGGAGAAGCTGGAATTGCATACGCATTTTCCTTATCGAAAGCAAAGCTACGCTCTGGCAGTGATATCAGATAATTGGTGTGATGTGTGGCGATTATTAAAGAATTAGAATAATGGCCATATAACGACCCATTCGCAAATATTCCGGGTGTGTTGATCCGGGATGAAGAGAGTTTGGCACTTTTTGTTACCAGATTATTCAAGTTGAGATCCAGAACGCTTCCATGATCTGAGGAGCAAATTAGATGAATCCCTAAATTCTTGCCCTCAGATAGATATAAAACACTTGTTTTATCAGTTTCCTCAGATCCGATAGGATCAATATCTCCTGTTGAGGTAACACGCAATGACAACAAAAAGGCCTCTTCATTATGTGCCTGCTTATAAAATTCCATTTGCGAGGGCTGAATTGCCTCATAAACAGTGTCGATTTTCGGATAAACTATCTTTGAAGGATTCTTAGTGTAGTATATGTTGGCACCAGGCCGTAAAGACACGATGATATCTTTGAAAAAAGGATTCTTTGGATTTCCTGAAATATACCCAGAAGAGGCGGCGTGCCCGTTTGCAGTTGCGTCAATGCAGACAACAATTGTATTTCCCTCTGAAGATACAACTATTGGATTACTTAATACAAAACTCCATGCATCATTATCCTCAACTAGTTTAATACGGTCAATCTGCCTGTTTTCTGGGTCTAATAAACAGATGTTAAGTGGAGCATCATCAAATCTATATTTGTAGGGGGTAATCGTGATGACATAGAACGAGGTGCCCGAACCGACTCTTCCAACTTTAATGATTTTGTTAGGAATTCTTGCAGTTGAGATGAGTTTTAGTGTCCGCGAATCGTAAAAGAAGAGATCGGTTTTTACATTTCCCACATTTCCCGACTCTTGGGACGCCTTCACAATCCATTCCGTGTTCTGAAAAACAACTGCCCCCAGTGGATTGTCTAAAATGGATGGGTTTCCTGAAGTTTTATTTTCTAGGAATTCATAGGCCCAACGAGCCCCCTCATAGTTGGTACCCTCAATAAGATTCGAGCTTTGCTTGATTACTCCTTCCTGATTTTTGGCAAAGCCCTGAGTAAGCAGGCAAGAGACCGCAATCAGAAGAATGGGGGTTTTTATGTATTTCATTTCGTTGAGCTGAGTGCGAAGTCTTCCTCGAGATTGACGCCGCGGAGGTTGGGGTTTTGTTTTCCCTTTGTAAGGTCTTGGACGCGTTTTTTGACGTAGTCGCAGATGCTGCTGATGGTGATTTGCCCTTCCTTGTTGGGGATGGCTTTGCCATCGAGGGCTTCCATGAGGGCGTAGGTGAAGAGGCCGTTGGACTGGTCGCTGCTCTCGAAGGCGTATTCCGCGCCCTGCGAGGAGGAGATCACGGTGGCTCCGCTCCCCCTGCGGAGGTCGACGAACATGTCCTGAAGCTTCTCATACCAGTCGCTCTTCCCCTTGGCTCCTTCGACGGCCTTCACCTGCATCCCTCGGGTGCCGATGGCTCGCATCGCTACTGTACCTTTGATCGCAGAGTCTGCTGCTGTGGATGACCCTGCTGGCAGAGTCCCCTTCCCGTCTGATGTAGCCAGCTCCTTCTTCTCATCGTCGTCAAGTTCTCCCGCGTGGCAGGTGTCCATGAGGAGGGCTTTCCTGAGGGAGGGAACCTCGGCGAGGATGGTATCGATCACCTCATAGGGTATACCGCGCTCAGAAGGCTTGGCAGGGTCGATGTCGGTCGTTCCGAAGTAGTAGTCGTATTTGTCATCCAGGAGGCCGTGACCAGCCATGAAGATCAGGACCGTATCGTCGATGGTAGCTCCTGAGAGGAACTCCTTAATCTTGGTGGCGCTTTCCTTCGTCACATCCTTGTCGGTGAGGAGCAGGGGCTTCACCTCACTGTAGGAGGATCCTGCCTTGGCCTTGAGCTTCCCGATTAAGTCGGTGGCGTCCTTGGCGGCGTATTTCAGGCACCACTCGGGGCGGTCGTATTGGGAGACCCCCAGGGCCACGGCGTAGAGCTTAGGCTTGGGTCGATCAGCCGTGCAGTTCACCTCGGCATTGGCATAGAGGGATTCCGCACCGGCGCTGTTGAGGACGGAGACCTGGATCTTGTTGCGGCCAGCAGCAAGTTTGATCGGGATGGTCTTTTCTAAGGTCTGAGTCCTCTGCTCTCGCAGAAGTTCCCCATCACGGCCATTGACCGGGACGTTGTTCACGTAGACCCGGAGGCGATCGAGGGGGTATTTGTCGTCGGTGGCTTTGATTTGGAGATCAAGCTGATCCTTTGTGGTGGTTGCAGGGACTTCCCCCACGATCTGAAGCTCAGGGAGATGGAAGTCCGGCTTGAGCATTTCCTCCGTGACTCCCATCCGCTTCAGGCGCTTATCGCGAAGGGATTTCGCAGTTTCGATGGCCTCCTTTGGGGCTCCCAGTCTCTCCAATACGATATCTGGGCGATTCAGGCGCAGGTCGAATTGCTCAAGAGGGTAACCCCGAGCGTTATAGCGAAAGCCTACAGATTTGAGTGCAGATCCAGATGATAGATAAAACCCATCCGGCGTGATTAAAAGGGGCGATCCTGACTCATTAATCAATGCCTTAAGGCGCAAGCCATTGTCAGGGATGCTCCAATAATTACAGAAACCATCAGTGTCCGATGCCAGAAGTAGATTATTCGATAGAGCAACGGATAAGTCACTTAATCTGAGTTTCTCCCGAACAATTGGGCGGGGAGACGAATGCTGCTCTAATGGAGATGATCGCAAAGAATCAACAGACTGAAGGGAATAAAGCAATTGGGTAGTACTTTTATCAAAACACATATCCTGAATTCCATAAGTTGGTGTTTTAGGCTCCTCATGAATTGTGGAAACGGTTTTCCAATCAGTTGTGTATACAACGGTTGCATTGACGGAGCCAAATCCAGCATAAATACTGTGAGCAAAAAGCATACTGTCTGCGCTAAAAGCCATCCTGCCATCAGAATCAGCGTTGTATACAATGGTTCCATCTATTGTATTCAGAACAAAGACGTGCCCTGCTGACATTAAGCCAACGGAAACACATAGAAATCGTCCGTCTGGTGATACAAACAACCTAGAGATTTTCTGGTCTGTTTCTTGCGTTAAACTTCTATCCCATAATATCTTCCCGGAAGAAACTTCGCGGGCTTGAATATTGCAATCAGGGTCAGCTGTGTAAAGAGTCCCCTTGCTAAAAACAAAAGGGAGGTTTCCAAGTGAAATCGGTAACTCCCATTGCTTGATGTTATTTAGATAGTTATAGCAAAATACATTATTTTCTAATCTGATAATTATCTGATGTGTTGATGAATCTATATAAAAGTCACTTCCAGAAACCGCCATTACTTTTCTAAATGAGGATATATCATACATGAGCACTTGGGCTCCTGAAGACTTGGCAATAAATAGCCTGCCTTGATCTTCAAACGTAATATGGCGATGATCTGTTTTATCCTTAGGAAATGAAATATTTAAAGTCGTTCTTTTATAACGAAGGGCCTCCTCCGTTGAACCCCCAGTCTTTCTCAACCATTTCACTGTTGGTGAAATTCCTTCTGCGCTGAACCGCAAGATTTGATCATCCAGATTTCTAGACTCTCCCATTTCGACAATCTGTTCATTAAAGGGATCAGAAATACTCACTACCTTCATGCTTGGATCGCCACGATTTCCACCCAACAGAAATACCATCCTTTTACTATCTGGACTGAAGGATACATCACCAAAAGGCGTCGCTACGTTTTTAAGACTTTCACTAGCTATTATCACTCCGCTAGATTTATCGACTAGACACCATTCGTTAGGGTTTGCAAAGACTTGATAAATACCCATTTTATCAGTTTTTGTAACCGTTGGTTCTGCTGTAAGGCCTGTCTGGTAAACTACAACCGGGTCATTTTTGCACTTATCGATCACAGAAGCTGATTGGCTTTCAG
>JBAPTI010000070.1:0-7093 GCA_049282095.1 Chthoniobacterales bacterium | reverse complement strand
CCATGAAGGCCGCTGAAGAGCATTTGCTGATTTTTGAAGGCGCGAGTGCTGGGCGATACCCGCAGCGGTCTCGCCCGAGCGAGCAACGCCACAACGACGAGCGGCGGGAGCCGCGTCGTAGCCTGCGTAGCAGTCCGGAGGACGAGACCGTCGGGAGACGGCGAGGCAAAAATCGACAAATGGCTTCAGCCCTCCGGGTTGCGGGGATAACAGGCCGGGGGCTGCGTTGGCTTGGCACTTTGCTTGCCCGGCCGTTGCTTCGCATCCGTTACGGCAGCCCGCTGCGGGGATGCTCGTGCCAAGCCGCCTTGCCCGCGGCCAGTTCTTCCCGCAACGGCCTCTATGCGATTTAATCAGCGATTCCCTAAGAGTTGATCAATACGGATAACCGGGGAATTCCGCCCCTTGGATGGGAAATCTGGTTCGTGATTGGGAGGGCCCCTCATGGGGGTGGGGGGTGTACCTGAGGGAAGTCAGCCTTTTCAAGCGGAGGCTGGACACATGTTCCGCGAACCATTAAAAACTCCCTTTCCCCATGGAAGCCCCCTTCATGGATGATCCTGACGGGCAAGTGCCCGCGTCATTCATGAGGTGACTTCCAAAAGATCACAACGAATGGAACAACTCATTTACATCCTTCCCATACTGGGACTCGTGGCCCTCGTTTACCGAACGATCCTTTCAAGCTGGGTCAGCAAGCAGGATTCCGGCGACTCCAAGATGAGCGGCATCGCCGGTCACATCGCCGAGGGTGCCATGGCCTTCCTCAAGGCCGAATACAGGATTCTCGCCATCTACGTGGTGCTTGCCGGAGCCGGCCTCGGCATCCTTTCCCAGGTGCCCAAGGTTGCGGCACATTCGAGCATCCTGATCGTCGCCGGATTTGTCGTCGGGTGCTTCTTCTCGGCCCTCGCCGGGTATCTGGGAATGAAGATCGCCACCAAGGCGAACGTCCGCACCACTCAGGCGGCCAAGACCTCCCTCTCCAAGGCCCTGAAGGTTTCCTTCAGCGGCGGCGCCGTGATGGGACTGGGAGTCGCCGGACTGGCGGTTCTCGGAATCAGCGCCCTCTTCATCCTCTTCTTCCACCAGTTCATGGGTGGTAACTTCGCCACCGGTGGCGGATATCAGGAAATGACCCGCGTGCTTGAAGTGCTCGCCGGCTTCTCCCTCGGGGCCGAATCAATCGCCCTCTTTGCCCGTGTGGGCGGCGGAATCTACACCAAGGCCGCCGATGTGGGCGCCGATCTCGTCGGCAAGGTCGAGGCCGGGATCCCGGAGGATGACCCGCGCAATCCCGCCACCATCGCCGATAACGTCGGTGACAACGTCGGTGACGTCGCCGGCATGGGAGCCGACCTCTTCGGTTCCTACGTGGCCACCGTGCTGGCCTCCATGGTTCTCGGCAACTACATCATCCGCGACAATGGCGGCGCCATCGCCGACGCCTTCGGTGGCATCGGCCCCATCCTTCTCCCGATGGCCATTGCCGGCGTCGGCATCCTGGCTTCCATCATCGGGACCTGGTTTGTCGGGATTTCCGACAAGTCCCCTGCCAACACGAACACCGTCCAAGGCGCGCTCAACAGGGGCAATAACCTCTCCATGCTCCTTGCGCTGGCCGCCTCGTTCTTCCTCATCAAGCTCATGCTGCCCGCCACTATCAAGATGAGCGTCTTCAACGCGGGTTCCTTCAGCAACATGACCACCTCCTCGCTGAACGTCTTCTGGGCGGTCTGCATCGGCATGGCGGTCGGTTACCTGATCTCCTACATCACCGAGCACTTCACCGGTCTCGACGGCAAGCCCGTCGCCGGAATCGTCCAGAAGTCCGCCACCGGCAGTGCCACCAACATCATCGCCGGCCTCGGTACCGGCATGTTCTCCACCGCCTATCCGATCCTCATCTTCGCGGGAGCCATCTGGGGTGCCTACGCCCTCGCCGGCTTCTACGGCGTCGGCATCGCCGCCTCCGCCATGATGGCCACCACCGCCATGCAGTTGGCCATCGACGCCTTCGGACCGATCGCTGACAACGCCGGCGGCATCGCCGAGATGAGCGAACTCCCCAAGGAGGTCCGTGAAAAGACCGACATCCTCGACTGCGTGGGCAACACCACCGCCGCCGTCGGCAAGGGCTTCGCCATCGCCTCGGCCGCGCTCACCGCGCTCGCCCTCTTCGCCGCCTACGTCACCCTCACCGGGATCAACGGCATCAACATCTTCGACGCCAAGGTTCTCGCCGCCCTCTTCATCGGCGGCATGATCCCCGTTGTCTTCTCCGCCCTTGCGATGAACAGCGTCGGCAAGGCTGCCATGGACATGGTGAACGAAGTGCGCCGCCAGTTCCGCGAGATCCCCGGGATCCTCGAAGGCACCGGCAAGCCCGAGTACGGCAAGTGTGTGGAGATCTCCACCAAGGCAGCCCTCCGCGAGATGCTCGCTCCCGGCATCATCACCATCGTCACCCCCGTCGTCATCGGCGTGGTTATGGGCCCCGAGGCTCTCGGAGCTTATATGGCCGGCGTCACCGTCAGCGGTGTGCTCTGGGCCATCTTCCAGAACAACGCCGGCGGCGCCTGGGACAATGCCAAAAAGTCCTTTGAGCAGGGCGTCGAGATCGAGGTCAACGGCAAGAAGGAGATCTTCTACAAGAAATCCGAGCCCCATAAGGCGGCTGTGGTCGGCGACACCGTCGGCGATCCGTTCAAGGACACCTCCGGTCCCTCGATGAACATCCTCATCAAGCTCTCCTCGCTGGTCGGCCTGACCATCGCCCCGCTCATCGCGGTCAACGGCCACGGGGCCACGGCGTTCATCAGCTGGATCCAGAGCTTCTTCGCTTAAGATCTTACCAAAACTTCAAAGCCGCCGATCCTGTAAGGGACGGCGGCTTTTTTGTTGGTTGGCCAAAGGTGACTATTTCCCGCAGAGGCGCTGAGGCGCAGAGAGGGGAGAAGGGACTGCTTGGTTGTTAACTGACGGCAACTGAGTCGTGGCCACAAGATGCACAAGAGGCACAGAAATATGTGAATACTGTCGGAGGAGGGCTACCTAATAGGCTACAGCCTAAACCCCTGACAGCCTTGCTGAGTCCGGCGTGACAATGAAGCCGGTGCATGGATTTTGGGTGAAGAGCTAGGCGGCCGAGCGTCAGCCGTAGCAAAAATCTACGTCAATCAAACTGCAACGCAGTTATTCGCCCGAGATCGTCAAGTCGGTGGAGGGATTTTGGATGCGGAGCTAGGCGACCAAGAACCAAGCCTCTTCGAAGAGGCGCGGAGAAATCGCCGCAGGCGAGCCCGTTAGGGCGGCACGGCTTTGCGGGAGCAAAGTGCCGTTCAAAAAGCCGTAGTTGGACCTACGGCGACCGCAGGTCAACGCCGCTCCGCGCCAAAAGCCACTACCGGTCGCATTCGCCGAAGACCATGTCGATGGATCCCAAGATCGTGACCACATCTCCGACCATGTGGCCGGGCAGGAGCTTCGGGACGATGCTCAGGTTGACAAAGGACGGGGCGCGGATCTTGAGGCGGTAAGGAACGCCGCCTCCCTTGCTGTTGATGTAGAAACCGAGCTCGCCCTTGGGGTTCTCGGCTCCGAAATAGACCTCGCCGGCGGGGGCGTCGACGCCCTCGGTGGTGATGATGAAGTGGTGGATGAGCTGCTCCATCTGCTGAAGAACCTCTTCCTTCTCGGGGAGGCGGCTCTTGCCGTCGACGACGTTGACCGGACCATCGGGGATGGTATCGATGGCCTGGCGCAGGATCTTGAGGCTCTGGCGCATCTCCTCGATGCGGACGAGGTAGCGGTCGTAGCAGTCGCCAACCGTTCCGACCGGGATGTCGAAATCATACTTCTCGTAATCAAGGTAGGGATGGGCCTTGCGGACATCGTATTCGACGCCGGATCCGCGGAGCATGGGGCCGGTCAGACCGTAGGCGATGGCATCCTCCCTGGAGATGATTCCGACGTTTCTGGTGCGGTCGATGAAGATCGGGTTGCGGGTGAGCAGGTTGGTGATCTCGTTGAGCGCGATCGGGAAGGAGTCGAGGAAGGCACGCAGCTGGGCGGGGAACTTCTCGGGAAGATCGCGCACCTGTCCGCCGACGCGGGTGTAGCTGGTGGTGAAGCGCGCCCCGGTCAGGAGCTCGCAGAGGTTGTAGATCTTCTCGCGCTCCGTGAAGGTGTAGAGGAAGACGGAGACGGCCCCGATGTCCATGGAGCTGGCGCCGAGACCGAGGAGGTGGGCCGAGATACGGGCGAGCTCGCAGCAGATGACGCGGATCGCCTTGCCGCGGGGAGGGAGTTCCCAGCCCATGAGTTTTTCCACAGCCAGGGTGTAGGCGACGTTGTTGGCGAGGGGGGCGAGGTAGTCGAGCCGGTCCGTGTAGGGGACGAACTGGTTGTACTGCATGTTCTCGGCGATCTTCTCGTCGCCGCGATGCAGGTAGCCGACCACCGGCTTGGCCTTCATGATCAGCTCGCCGTCGAGGTCGAGGACGATTTGGAAGACCCCGTGCGTGGAGGGGTGGGAGGGCCCGAAATTCAGCGACATCGTCTCCCCGAGGAGTTCGCTCGCAGGGAGATGGGCTCCATGCTCCTTGATTGCCTGTTGGGTGCGGCCCGCCGCGTCGGGGGCCTCGAAAATGGTGCTCGTGCTCACGGGCAGTGATTGAAACATGAACGGGCATTCTCGTCCAACGCCTTCTTGCCCTGCGGATGAGAAACCATTGCCGCACGGGTTCGACTGTTTCCGGGTAGGGGCACCTGGATTTGAACCAGGGACCAACCAGTTATGAGCCGGCTGCTCTAACCGCTGAGCTATACCCCCCCGGAAAAGAGAATTGGATCCTATGCCCGAAGGCACGGGCAGGTCATCCTCAAAAAATCAAGGCTTCGCCAAAGCCGCCTGGCCGGATTGGCCGGTGGAGGGATTGCCCGACTCGGCCATCGATCCGGCAAAAGGGTAATCCGCGCAGCATAAATTCACGGTGAGGAGTTCGCCGCCCCGCAGGAAGCTGATGCTGACCTTCTCTCCGCCACTCAGATAGAAGGAAGCGCCCAGGACATCCTCCGGTTCACGGATCGGTTTTCCGGCAATGGAGAGGATCATGTCACCCGAGCGAAGTCCGGCGGCGGCGGCAGGGCTCCGTGGTTCGACCGCGACCACCCTCGTGCGGGACTTTCCCTCGGGCACGGCGGCCGCCTCGACGACCGTTCCGACCCAGCCGGGATTAATCCTTCCGAAACGGAGGAAATCACGATGCAGTTTTTCGATAGCCCCTGATGGCAGGATCCGGCAGGAGGTGTTCCCTCCACCCATGACCATGCCAATGAGATGGCCTGCAAGATCAAGAACCGGGGATCCGGCCTCCCCCTCGCAAAGGGGAATGTCCGCGGTCAACTCGGGCACGCAGAAATACCTGTTTCCCTCGTGCGTTTTCATTCCGGAGATCATCCCGAGCGAGAGGGTGGTGCTATCCCCGCGCGGGAGGCCGATGGCGACGACCGGAGTCAGGCTTGGAACGTTGGTGAGGGGGCGGGGTGGCAGGAAGGAGCCTCCCATGGAGGGAGGGGCTTCGCCGGATAACTTGAGGAACGCGACTTCGCTGCGGGGATCGATCGTGGCGACGGTTGCCGGATAATCACATCCCGAGTGCGACACGGTGATCTCTCCCCCAGGAAGAATCAGATCGGCAAGGGTGCAGATGGTGCCGGTGGGATCGAGATAGAAGCCGGTCCCGTTTACCTCGCCGCGCTGGTCGCGGCATCGCACCCTGACAACAGCGCCCGGTTTTTCCTTGGATAACGCCCTGATTGAGGCGGCTACCTTGGAGGAGAGTGAAGCGTCGGGCGAGGGTGTCGCAGGCAAAGAACCCGCCGCGAGCACGGGCATCAGCCCGCTGAGCAGAATGGAATTAGAAACTGAGCGGCGATTCATGGTTCGCCGGGCGGGCATTGAGCATGTAGGCCGGTGGGAAGAGGGAGGCGGAGCGTTGGGATTGGGGATCCACCCGCAGCGATACGGGTTGCATCTTCGTGATCGTGACGGGTGTCTGCTGGTAGGAGGCCGCGAAGGCACGTGGGGCCGGAGACTGAGCGGGGTGACTCAGAATCGCGATGCTCGCGATCACCGCGACCGCCGCAGCGCCGGCAAAGGCCATGGTGGGAACCCGGAACTCAGACAGAAGCGCGTGAAGTCGTTCCATGAGGAGTGTCCTGAGGGAGGGTTTCAGCAACTCTGCCCGCTGACGGCGGTGGAAATCGCGGAGAAAGTCGTCGAAATACCCCTCCGGAGGCTGCTCGTATCGCTTTAGTCGGATCACTCGGTGCATCGGTTCGTGGCTCATGTCGCGGCTTCTGGGGTGGGGTGTGAAATCCGTAAAAGGAATTTAGTTTTTCTTAAACTCATGGAGTGAGTTTTGCAACTGGCGGTGGGCGTAAAAAAGGCGGGAGCGCACGGTCCCTTCCGAGATCTTGAGGATCTTGGCGATTTCCGCATGGGGCATGCCTTGGATATCGAACATAGTGACCACGATTCTATGGTCATGAGACAGCTTCATCATGGCGGCGTTCAATTTTTTCTGAAGTTCGTGGATCGAAACCTGCTTGGTCGGGTCCCCGTTGCCGTTGCTGGTTGCGGCGATGAAGTCGGGGTCGTTCTCAATATTGCAGTCGGGGTCATTGAGGCTGGGGTGCTGGCGGCGGTTCCTTTTTTTCAGGAAATTGATCGTCATGTTGACGGCGATCGAGTGCATCCAGGTGTAGAAACTCGATTTGCCCCGGAAATTGCAGATCGAGCGGTAGGCCTTGGAGAAGACATCCTGAAGCAGATCGTTGGTGTCCTCGTGGTTCGAGGTCATGTGGTAAATCAGCCCGTAGAGCCGGGGACTGTATCGCACCACCAGTTCATCGAATGCCGACGGATCCCCCCCCTGAGTACGGGCGACCAGCTCCTGATCGTTATTGGGGATGATTTCCGTCTCCGTGCTCATGCGAAGGCTGAATGCATAACAGGAGTGACGCCTTCGCGGAATTCCTTTCGTGGGAAAAGTTGGGCTGTTGGTCTGTTGGGCTGTTGGGCTGTTGG
>JBAPTI010000069.1:0-55406 GCA_049282095.1 Chthoniobacterales bacterium | reverse complement strand
CGCCTCGGTCGTCGTCGGCCAGCCCCCCTGCGCATCGACGGGGAGATAGAGGGCGGTCACGGTTTTTGACACGGGGGCCGCCATCACTCCCGCCAGCAGCGGCGAGACGAGGATGCCCAGCAACGCACCGGCCAACCCGCTCAGTCCGGCCTCGGCGAGGACCATCGCGAGGATCTCGCCGCGCCCGGTTCCCACAGCGCGGAGGATGCCGAGGGAGACTCTCCTGCGGACCACGGCGGCGGCCGCCGAGTTGCCGACGAAGAACATCCCCACCATGAGCGAGACCAGACTCAGCGCGGTGAGGTTCAGGCGGAATGCGGAGAGCATGATATCGACCTGACGCGAACGGCGCGCCGGCGGATCGACCGTAACGTCTCCGGGCAGAAGGCTTCTCAGCCTTCGGGCCACCTCGTCGCGACGCGCCGGGTCTTCCAGCTTGACCAGGATGGCCGTGAGCAGGCCGGTCCTACCGGTCCACTCCTGGGCGGTGGCCAGATCGGTAGCAACAACCCCGACCCCGCTGACCGCACCATCCCCGGTGCCGATGACATGGGTGATCCGCATGGTCCTGGGCGCGCCGGGGCCCTGGAGCCTGAGCGTATCTCCAGGCTTGAGGCCGTGATTCGACAGGAATTCCCGCGTGACGGCAATCGTGTCGTCAGCGGCGAGCCACTCGCCCAGATCTCCGGATGAGTCGGCAGACGAGTCGGATCCCAAGGTCGCCTCGAACCCGAGCAGTCCCTTGGCCGTGAACGGGTCGATCCCGGCAAGACGCAGGGATTCTCCGGGCGTGTCGGGCAGCGTGACCATGGACTCGATGAGCGGCGTTGCACCGGCGACCCCGGTGCACAGCTGCACCTGCGGAAGGAGGGTCTCGGGGATTTTCCCACGGATCTCCAGATCGGCGCTCCCCGTCACCATCTCGAAGGCGCGGTGGAAGCTCCCCGCGGCGCTCCGATTGGCAACCGTGATGGCCAAGAAAACCGCCACGCCCAGCGCGATGCTCAGGACGCCCAGCAGGGCCGCACGGGGATGATGGAGCAACGGGCGGATCGCCCCTCTCCAGCAGAGTCGGATGACAGGACGCATCCTCACTCTCCCCGAGGGCTTCCGGCAATCCCGGAGGCCGTGCGCAGCCGGCGCTCCAGGCGCATCAGGGCGTTGCGCTCCGTGATTTTTCCTCCCTCCTTGGTGCGGAGGTAGAAGACGTCCAGCGCCGCGTTCTGTTCCGTGGCGATGCGCGCCGCCTCGATCGAAATGCCGCCGTGGGAGATGGCGCGGAGCAGATGATAGAGCAGACCGAGCCGGTCGGGTGCCTGCACCTCCAGGATGGTGCAAGTCGGGTGGGCGTTGTTGTTGACCACCACCCAGACCGGGGGTTCATCCTCGTTCTCCGGTGCGCGTCGGAGCGGAAGGGAGGGGCTCTTCGGCGCGGGCACAGTGCGGCTCCCGGGCGCCGGCAGCAGGTCGTCGAGGCGTTCCTTGAACTGCATCCGTTCCCGCTCCCTGGGGAGCGGTTCGTTCCGGTGGTTGGAGACCCTGAAGATGTCGAGCGCCAGCTTGTCGGTCCGGGTGTAGATGTCGGCTCCCAGCACGTTGATGCCGGATTCGAGAAAGGCGGCGGCGATCCGCTCGAGCAGGCGCTCGCGATCCCACCCGCACACCAGCACCTCGGCGTGGCCCGCTTCGGGATGATCGATCCACTGGATCAAGGGATCGAGGTTCGGCCCCTCCTGCCGGAGCCCCTGATCGAAGAACTTCCGGAAGAGCTGAAGGTGCGTGCGGATCTCCGCGGCGTCGCGTGTCTGGAAGTAGCGCTCAGGCATCCCGCCGAAGTGCGCCTCGATTTCCTCGCTGTAGCTCTCGGGGAGGGCTTCCGCCACCTGACGGTGCAGCTCCTCGCGGCGCTGGACCCTCTCCTGCCTGTAGCCGGCGCTGTCCCGCAGGTAGGCGCGGGTCTGGTGGTAGAGTTGCCAGACCATCTGCTCCTTCCAGTCGCTCCACCCCTCGTCGCTCGTGCCCATGCCGTCGGCCAGCGTGATCACCATGAGGGCGTCGAGCATCACGGGGTCGCGCACGATTCCCGAGAATTCCTCGACGGTCGCCGGATCCTCGATGTTGCGGGTGCGGGCGATGCCGCTCATCTCGCCGTGAGCCGAGACCAGGGCGATGAGCATCCTCTTCCGTTCGGGCGAAAGCTGCAGGCGCCGCGCCACCTTCTGGGCCGCGAGCGCGCTCGCCTCCTCGTGACGGCGGGTGTTGGCCGCCTTCCCCGTGTCGTGCAGGAGCATGGCAAGGTAGAGGACCGCCGGATCGTCGAAGTGGCGGAAGATTTCCCCGTAGCGCTTCAGCTTTGGGTCGGTGGCGAAGAGCAGGTCATCGATCTTGTCGGCGCACCTCAGCGTGTGCTCGTCGGCCGTGTACCGGTGGAAGAACTCGTGCTGGACCAGGCAGGTCAACGGCTCGAACTCGGGAAGGTATTTTCCGAGGAATCCGAGGTCATGCATCAGGCGCAGGATGCGACTCACCTCCCCCTTCCGGGAGAGGATGGCGAGGAAGACCGTGCGGTTCTCCTTGTTGTACTGGAAGGTCCGGTCGACGAGCCGGAGACGCCTCTTCACCAGATCCTCCATCTCGGCCGAGAAACCGAGCTTCCGGGTCTGGGCGAGCTGGAAGGCCCTCATCATCCGGCACGAGTCGCGGTTGAAGATGTCCCGCGTCTTCGGGAAGATCTCGCCGTTGCGGATGATCATCTCGTCCACGGTTTCCTGTCGGCGGCCGAGGAACTTGGCAAGGATCCCCGACTTGATCCCGTGCTCTTCGCGGATGCGTCCGAGGGCGAGTGTGGTGATAAGATGGATGCTACGGGTGCGGTTGTAGTAGTCCCGCATGAAGGCCTCGCACCGCCGCAGGATGTTCTTTTCGGGATAGCCGAGGGCGGTGGCGACCTTTCCCTGGAGCTGGAGGGTCAGTTGGTCGGTGGCCCGTCCGGTCTGGTAATGCATCTCGGTGCGGACGCGCAGCAGGAAATCATGAGCCTCCTCGAGCGTGCGCCTCTCCTTTTCCCTGAGGATCTTCTCCTCGACGAGTGCCGCGGTGGTGTTGGCTCCCGAGTGGAACATTCCGGTCCAGAGCAGGTTCTGGTAATCGCGCAGGCCGCCGCACCCGGACTTGATGTTCGGCTCCTGCATGAAGACGCTCGCCCCGTAGCGGCTGCGCAGTTCTTTCAGGTTCTCGATGCGGAAGGCGATGTAGTCCTTTTCCTTCCCCTTCACGCAGGCTTTACCGAACTTCGCGCGGAAGCTCTCGAAGAGTTTTTTGTCACCGGCCAGCCAGCGGCTTTCGATCATGGCCGTCTTGGTCATCATGTCGGAATTGGCCTGTTCCAGAGCTCCCTTGATCGACCGTGTGGCGTGGCCCACCTTGAACCCGAGATCCCAGAGCGCCATGAGGCACGACGAGATGATCTGCTCCATTTGCTTGGTCGGCCTGGTCCCTTCGTGAAAAAAAGTGATGTCGACGTCGCTGCAGGGATTGAGTTCCCGGCGCCCGTAGCCGCCAAATGCCCCGACCATCAGTCCTGGGACTTCTTTTTCGCCCGTCTCCCTGATCGTCGAGAAACGGAAAATCTCACGGAAGAGAATGTCCACCATCTCGGCCCGGCGCGCCGCGATTTCCCTGCCTCCTCCCTCGGCGCGGTGCCAGAGCTTAAGCCGGTGCTCCTCCTTTTTGCGGAAGCTCTGCAGTTTCTGCACCGGCAGCACCATCTCCCCATCCATCACGGCGGCGAGTTGTTTAGCCACCTCCTGTTGGATGCGTGCCCGGTGCTCTGAAAGTGGAACGATTCCCTCCATGGTTGATCAAAAAAATTTCTTAATGAATTTCCCTATGGCTGGGTCACGGAGATCACGATCTCCACACGCCGGTTGAGTTGCTGCTCCGCAACACTTCCCGTGGCCGCAACCAGGAGACGCGACTTTCCAAGGCCTGCCGTCGTGATGCGTCCTGGGGGAATACCCGCAGATTTTTGCAGCCATACCCTCACCTCCTCTGCGCGGCGGAGGCTCAATGCCCTGTTATAATCGTCGCTTCCAAAGGAATCGGTGTGCCCCTCGATCCGGAATGTCGAACCCGCGTTGCGGGCAATCAGCGTTCCGAGCTTGGCAAGAGATGCGGTGGCTTCCGGCTTCAGCGTGGAGGAATCATACTCAAAGAGCAAATCGGTGGGCATCAGGATGGGTGCCGTTGCGGGAATCATTTGCGCGCCCCCTGCCAGAAGATCATCCAAGGAACTGAACCTAGGTTCTTTTCCTCTACCTGTCACACTGCTTTCGGTTGCTACCTTCTCTTCGATTCCATCGAGAGGTTGGTGCGGCTGCTTCGGTTCCGGAATGTCGATGGAGGTTTCCGTGATTCCTTTCTCCCCTTTCTTCAACAGCGCCGAAATCTCCCCCTGCGTTACTCCGGGTTTTTCCTTAATCTCTGTCTCTGCCGGCTTGGAGAGTATCATCTCCTTCGACGCATCCCCCCCCTGTGCGGTCGGGATCTGCGGACTTTCTTTTTCCACCGCGACTGGCTGGGGAGGCTCTTTTTTTCGTGGTGTCGGCGACGGCTCTTCCAGCGTCTTGGGATCGATCTCCACCCGTCTCATCCGGAATGTGCGCGGCACGATCGTGTCATATCCCTCTGGGGAAAATCCCATGACCTTCCAAGACTCCGCTTTCCTGAAAAAAATTGCATGGAGGAGAAGAGACAGAAAAAGCGACGCGAGGAACATCCACAGGAAGAGGGAACCCTTTCCCTTTCCCGTGAGCGGTTTTTTCTTCTGTGTGGCACCCATGGAGACGCGCCGGTACGATAAGGGAGCTTTCCCTGAACGGAAAGATTTCTTCCCTTCTCCGGGCGTGCTATTGTTTCTATTCTCTGGAAAGCGAGATATCGCGCCCCGGGATTCCCGATCTGTTCACACTGTGGATTGATGAATCTTTTTCGAGGGCAGGTTCTTCTTCTTCTTAATTGTGTGAACACCATGTGCCTTTCTCTTGAATCCCCTGTGTCCATCGGGTTCTCCGAGGCATTTGTTTCTGTGAATGGACCACGCGCGGATGTTTGCCACCAAGGGAGAGAATGTTCCGTGAAACATCTTTTCCCATTCCAGCCCCATTCGTTGCCAAGCCATTCACATTCTTTTCCCCAAGCGATGCGCTCGAAGCCGAGGAGCTGCGAAAACGACGAAACCAAAAGAGAAATAAGCACAAAAAAATCATAAGTAATTAACAGAAAAATACTTATAGAAATGTTCCATGTGGAACACAGTCATGTTCACCTACCCAACTCATTTTGATGTCCTTGTGATCGGCGCCGGGCACGCCGGGATCGAAGCTGCTCATGCGGCGGCAACGATGGGGGCGCAGACGCTCCTGCTCACCCAGAATGCCGACACGATCGGCCAGATGTCGTGCAATCCCGCCATCGGGGGTTTGGCCAAGGGACACATGGTTCGCGAGATCGACGCGCTCGGGGGTCTCATGGGTCTCAATACCGATGCCACCGGCATCCAATTCCGGATGCTCAATGCTTCCAAGGGACCCAGCGTCCGTGCACCCAGAGCACAATGCGATAAGAAAGCCTATCAGTTCCGGATTAAGGCGATCCTCGAGAATCTTCCCAATCTCAGTCTTAAGCAGGCCAATATCACCTCGCTCGTCGTCGAGGGAGACCGGGTGGTAGGTGCAGAGACGAACATTGGCCTTCGTTTTCTGGCAAGGAGTGTGATCATCACCACAGGGACATTCATGAGGGGGCTCCTCCATGTCGGCCTGAATAATCAACCCGGCGGACGCATGGGTGATGCCCTCTCCACCCTGAGTGACAACCTGAAGCACCTCGGCTTTGAAGTAGGGAGATTCAAGACCGGCACACCTTGCCGCCTTCTCGCCAAGTCGATCGACTTTTCCCGTTGCGAACGCCAGGAAGGAGACACACCGATCCCTCTCTTCTCGCACATACCGGAGAGCATTGAGCGGCGGAAGGATGATCTCCACACGTTGAACCATCATGATCCTGAGAAGGGAATGTTCCATGTGGAACAAATTCCCTGCTGGATCACCTACACCACCGAGGAGACCCACGAGATCATTCGTTCGAACCTCCACCAATCTCCTCTCTACGCGGGAGTGATCGATGGGGTGGGACCGCGCTACTGCCCCTCCATTGAGGACAAGGTGGTGAAGTTTGCAGAGAAGCCGCGCCATCAGATTTTCTTGGAACCGGAAGGGAGGCATACGGGAGAGATCTACGTGAATGGCGTCTCTACAAGCCTTCCTTATGAAGTGCAGTATGCCTTCATCCGCTCCATCCCGGCACTTGAGAATGCCGAGATTCTGCGACCCGGCTATGCGGTCGAGTATGATTACTGCCCCCCTCACCAGCTCCATGCCACGCTCGAGACCAAGCGGATGGAGGGCCTCTACTTCGCGGGCCAGATCAACGGCACCTCGGGATACGAAGAGGCGGCGGCCCAGGGTCTCATGGCCGGAATCAACGCCGCCCTCAAGGTTCAATCGAAGCCCCCTTTCCAACTGGGCCGGGAGGAGGCCTACATCGGGGTCATGATCGATGATCTCGTTACGAGGGGGACACCCGAGCCCTATCGGATGTTCACCAGCCGCGCGGAATACAGACTGCGACTGCGTCAGGATAATTGTGATATCAGATTGACGGACAAGTCATTAGATCTAGGAACAGCTTGTGAATACCGCGCCCGTGTTTTCCGGGCCAAGCGCGATGCCCTCCAGTCCCTTTCAAAGGAAGTTCTTCATATTCAACATGATGGACTACAATTAGCCCAGTGGCTCAAGCGCACCGGGAACGAACCAAACAAGCTTCCCGCCGATCTCTATGGCCGATACAGCCCGGAGATTTGGGGGCTGGTCGAGACAGACCTCAAGTATGAGGGATATCTACGCCGGGAGCAGGATCAGATAGAGCGCCAGCGCGGACAAGAGGCTCAGACGATCCCCAGTGGGATCGACTACGATGCCATTCCGAGCATGCGCCTTGAGGCGAGGCAGAAACTCCACTCCTACGCCCCCGAGACGTTGGGTCAGGCTTCCCGCATCAGCGGAATCACCCCCGCCGACATTTCCGTCCTGGCAGTCTGGATCAGGAAACTCGCAGCAGGGCAGGATTCCGGGAGAGGGGAAAGGGATTAAGAGTTAGGAAGTTGAACCCGGAATTTGCATAGGAAATTTCTGAGAACATAGGAGGCCGTGTGAAAAGAGTTAAAAAGTGAAAATGTTACAACGTGGATCAAAACAGCCCTGACCCCGGATTCGGGAGATGGATGTCAGCGAAAGCGCCGTCAAAAGATGCCTGCATGAGTTCCATTCGGCCTCTGACTTCAGCCCCTTGTAACTTTTTAACATTGTAACGCTTTTAACCATTTCGGGACCCCCCTTCCGGGTGAAACAACCAGACCTGTCGCCGCTACCCAATCCCCCATCCCCAAGTACCTATTCCCAATCCCCTACTTACCCGCAGTCAGCCTGCCCGCAGCAGCCTCGGGCGTCTCCTCGATGATGAAGAGATCCTCGAGCCCCGCTAGGTGGAATAGCTCCCGCACGGGCTTCCTGAGCGAGGCAAAAGCCAACCCACCGCCAGCAGCCGACAGATGCCTCTGGCACATGAGAAAGACCCGGAGGCCCGCGCTGCTCACATAGGTGAGCGAGGAACACTCCATGACGAGCTTGGCACCCGCCGCCTCATACAACGGCGTGAGCCGCTCCTCAAGAACGGGGCTGGTCGCCACATCCAGGCGTCCGGCAAGCGCAAAGACGGGAATGCCATCGGCAAGTGAAAGGGTGATCTCCATCCAGAAACGATAACCTCTACGAAGAGACGGGCAAGAGCCGCCTTGCGGTTTTCCATCACTTCCCTAAGAATCTCTCCACTTATGGCCACGACACCCTACGACCTCATCGTTATCGGCGGCGGACCCGCCGGCTATGTCGGCGCGATCCGCGCCGCGCAACTCGGCAAGCGCGTTGCCGTCGTCGAGAAGGAGCGCGCGGGCGGCACCTGCCTCAACTGGGGCTGCATCCCGACCAAGGCGCTCCTCAAGAATGCAGAACTCTACTCCCTCATCGGCCATCACGCCGCCGACTTCGGTCTCGAGGTCTCCGGCCTGAAATACGATTGGGACAAGGTCATCGGTCGCTCCCGCAAGGTCGCCGACAAGCTCGCCGGCGGCATCGAGTTCCTCTTCAAGAAGAACAAGGTCGACTACATCCGCGGCGACGCGAGCGTTCCCAAGGCCGGCGTCGTCGAGGTTAAGGGAGCTGACGGCAAGGAGCAGACTCTCTCCGGCGCGAAGATCCTCATCGCCACCGGCGTCGTCACCCGCGAGATGCCGGGCTTCCCCTTCAACGGCACCAGCGTCATCGGCAGCCGCCACGCCCTCGCGCTGGCCAAGCAACCCAAGGAGATCATCGTCATCGGTGCCGGCGCGATCGGCGTCGAGTTCGCCTATTTCTTCAATGCATTCGGCACCAAGGTGACCATCGTCGAGATGATGCCCAACATCCTCCCCGTCGAGGACACCGAGGTCTCGGTTGCCCTCGAGAAGTCGCTCGTCAAGCAGGGGATCCGCATCCTCACCGGCACCAAGGTCGAGAAAGCCACCGCCACCAAGGAGGGCGTCCAGATCACTGTCTCCGGCGGCGCGAATGAAACCCTCTCGGCGGACGTCGCCCTCGTCGCGATCGGCGTCTCCCCGCTCCTCCCGGGCGGCGCGGCACCCTTTAAGCTCGATGACCGCGGCTACCTCGCTGTCAACGACAAGTACGAGACCAGCATCCCCGGCGTCTATGCCGCGGGCGACATCATCGGGCCCCCGTGGCTCGCCCACGTCGCCAGCTTCGAGGCCGTTCAGGCCGTCGAGGGGATGTTCGGCAAGCGCACGCCCGTGCGCAAGCGTGCCTTCCCAGGCTGCACCTACTGCCAGCCGCAGGTCGCGAGCGTCGGGCTCACCGAGCGCGCCGCCAAGGAAAAGGGACTCAAACTCAAGATCGGCAAGTTCCCCTTCCAGGCCAGCGGCAAGGCACTCGCGGTCGGCGAGAGCGAGGGCTTCGTGAAGCTCCTCTTCAACGAGCCGCACGGTGAACTCGTCGGTGCGCACATCATCGGGGCCGACGCCACCGAGATGATCGCCGAGATGGGACTCGCCATCACGCTCGAGGCCACCTACGACGACATCGCCTCCACGATCCACGCCCATCCCACGCTGAGCGAGGCGATGTTCGAGGCGACCGAGGCCGCCCTCGGCCACGCCATCCATATCTAGCCGCCACCATGCCCGCCCTGCGGCCATCGCTCATCGCCCCCTCCATCCTGGCGTGCGACTTCGCGCGTCTGGGTAGCGAGGTCGAGAGTGTCACGGCGGCGGGGGCCGACTGGATCCACTGCGACGTCATGGACGGCGACTTCGTGCCGAACATTTCCTTCGGCCAGCCGATCGTCGCCGCCGCGTCGCCACACACCGCACTTCCTCTCGACGTCCACCTGATGATCCAGCGGCCCGACCGCTACATCGAGCAGTTCATGGCGGTGAAGGGCGTGGCCTCGGTCACCTCGCATCTCGAGGCGAACCACGACGCCGGCATCACGCTCGACCGCGTCCGCGCGGCGGGGAAGAAAGCCGGCCTCTCCGTCAAGCCGGGCACACCGCTCGATCAGGCCCGCAGCCTCTTCGGACGATTCGACATCCTGCTCATCATGACGGTGGAGCCGGGATTCGGCGGCCAGCCCTTCATGACCGACATGCTTGGCAAGATCCGCGAGGCCGACCGTCTCCGCACCGATCTAGGGCTCGGCTTCCTCATCGAGGTGGATGGCGGCATCAACGCCGAGACCGCCCGCCTCTGTCGCGATGCCGGAGCCGATGTCATGGTCGCCGGCACCTCTGTTTTCGAGGCTACCGACCGAGCCGCGGAAATCCACGCCCTGCGGGCGTAGGGGATGGGGTATAGGAAATAGGGAATAGGTTATGAGGGGAGGGGCGCTGTATGGTGCGGGAGATTCCCTCAAGTTTCAGGTTTCAGGTTTCAGGTTTCTTTGGGCTAGGCTCATGACTCATGGAAATATCCTTCCAAGATGAGCCTTCCGAGGATCCGATCATCGATCTGACCAGCGATGCCTATTTCATGGGTCAGGCGATGCGTCAGGCGCTGAAGGCCTACGAGGCCGAGGAGGTTCCGATCGGAGCCGTCGTCGTGCGCGAGGGGAAGATCATCGCCCGCGCAGCAAATCAGGTGGAGACGCTCAAGGATGCGACGGCCCATGCCGAGATGCTCGCCATCACCCAGGCCGAGAACGCGCTGGGAGACTGGCGCCTGAACGACTGCGATCTCTATGTGACCAAGGAGCCCTGCCCGATGTGTGCCGGCGCTCTCGTCCATGCACGGCTTCGCCGCGTCATCTTCGGATGCCACGACACGAGGGGAGGTGCTGCCGGAGGCCTCATCAACATCCTCCAGATGCCCGAGCTCAACCACCGCTGCGAGATCACCGGAGGCGTCCTGGGAAACGAGAGCGCCCAACTGCTCAAGGCCTTCTTCGCGGAACGGAGGGGAGAATCCCAAGGCTGAAGGTTATTAATCAGGAAATCAGGAAGAGAGGAAAAGGGATGAAACCGGTCGCTTACACGGCCCATGCCGAGTAAATTTGGTGGCTCGATCAATACGCAGGGAGGATATTGAACAGGCTGTCCGGAAAGCTGATCAACTGGAGGAAAGCCCTCCCTCCCGCAAGGTTGCATCCAAGCGGTACATGGATCATTTTCTTGGACAGGAGATGTTGTTGAGGGTTATCACCGAAGAGCAGGCTGGGTGCATCTTGGTGATCACGCTCTACAAGACCTCCAAAATCGGAAAATACCTCAACCGTATCACACCATGAAGGTCGCCTACGACAAGAAGACAGACATCCTCACGATTTTTCTCAGGGATGCCAAAATCCGTGAGAGTGACGAGATCCGTCCCGGCGTCATCGCAGATTTTGGGGAGGATGGGGGAGTCGTGAGATTCGAGGTGCTCGATGCATCCCATGTGGTCGACAGCACCCGGGAGATGCAGTTTGCCTTGGCCGAGGCTTGAGCAAGGATTCTCACGGGGAGAGTCCGGAAGGGATCGGCCATAGGCCATAGGGAATAGGGAATTGGAAAAGGAGGCCGGACTCGCGCAAAGGCGGAGAGGCGCGGAGAGGGGAAGGAAGCGATTGCATATGCTGCAGATGCGCCATCGGCTCATCGCCCGCTCAACGGATGGCTTGTTTCTGAAAGACCAAATAAATTTTCTTTCCTCTGCGTCTCTGCTCCTCTGCGCGATACCTTTCTCCTCATGAAATCGGATCAGGATCTCTACAAGCAGTTGCGTGACCTTCCCAAGGAGCGGCTCTGGAGTGAGGAGGTCGTGCGATTCGATGCCGCATCTCCCCGCGAGCGCATGGAGCGCGTGGCCGTGATCCGCGCGGTCGGAATGATCTTCGGACGCTTCGGCACCGAGGAGGAGAAGGGGACGGTGCGCGGTTGGCTCATCACCCTGCTGAACGATCCTCAGGAAAAGATCCGCCGCTACGCCGCCGCCGCCTTGCCCAAGATCGGCGCTGGGGAAGAGGGGGAGGAGCGTATGCTCGCCCTGCTCCGCACCACCGGCGCGGAGCGCGAGCAACGCCACATCGGCCGGGCGCTCGAGAAGGTCGGCGGTGCCGCCACCCTTGCGCTGGTGGGGGAGGGAGTGTTGCCGAGGCTGACCGAGCAGAAGGTGAAGGCCGGCCTTGCCCGCCGGGAGAAACCCGCGGCCATCGACCTGGATGCATCACTTCCGGTCGAGGGAACGCTCCTCATCCATCTGCGTTGCCGTCGCGGGCTGGAGAACTTCGTGAAGTCCGAGGCCGCGGAGAAGCTTCGTCCCCACGAGGGATTCCGGATCGGCGCCGCGTGCCCGGGATGCGTCACGATTCATGCGGAGCGGGAGTTCCCCCTCGCAGCGCTCTACCGGCTACGCTGTTTCGCCACGGTCGGCTTCCATCTCGGAACGATCACCGATGACAGCAACCCTGCGTGGGCCGAGTCCCTTGCCTCGCTCATCGCATCGCCACTGGCTCGGGATCTCATGAAATCCGCCACGGAGGGAGTGCCCCGCTACCGGCTCGATTTCACGGAACGTGGTCATCAGCGCGGTGCGATCCGCCTCGTGGTCGAGCGGGCTTACGAGCTGGAGCCGGAGATCCTGAATGATTCGCGTCAGGCCCCATGGTCCGTGGATGTCATTCCGACGGCCGGTGGAGACAAAAGCCGCAGGGAACTCTCCGTTGAATTGCGGCCCCGACTCTATCCCGATCCGAGGCTGGCCTATCGGCAGGATGACATTCCCGCCGCATCGCACCCTCCGCTTGCCGCCTGCATGGTCTGGCTCGCGGGTCATACCCCGAACGAGGTCGTCTGGGATCCCTTCTGCGGCTCTGGACTGGAGCTGGTGGAGAGGGGTCTTCTTGGAGGAGTGAAGGCGCTGCACGGCACGGATCTGGATCCCAAGGCCGTCGAGGTTGCTCGTGCAAATATCACGTCCGCAATGCTTTCCGATGTCCAATCGACCATCACGGCGTGCGACTTCCGGGAGGCCTTGAATCCCGGGAATCGCACAGGCATCGCCCCCGGAAGCGTCACCCTCATGATCACCAACCCGCCGCTTGGTCGCCGCGTCCGGGTGAAGGATATGCAGGGTCTCTTCGCCGATCTCTACCGGGCCGCCTCCCTCGCGCTGAAACCGGGCGGGCGGCTGGTCTTTGCCAATCCCCTGCGAACCAGCCCGACTGATCCCTCGCTGAAGCTCGAGTACCGCCAGGCGATCGACATGGGCGGCTTCGACTGCCGCCTGGAGATGTACCGGAAGATGGGGGATCGGGAATAGGCTCTCGGCAATAGGGAATCGAGAAATGATCGCGCAGAGGCGCGGAGGCGCGGAGGAGGAAGGAAAAGAGAAAATCTTAGGAGACCCATTTAGTTGGCTTCCTGCTTAGAAAATCCTGCCTTTCGTTTACCCCTTATCTTCTCTCTGCGCCTCTGCGCCTCCGCGCGAGATATCTTCCCCTTGGCTTGCCCGTTGCAACGCGTTCGTGTTGATTGAGCATTCGCCGCAAACCGGCCCTTTTTCATGTTCAACTGGATTCTCAAAAAAATCATCGGATCGAAGAACCAGCGCGAGGTGCGCCGGATGCTTCCGCTTGTCGCCAAGATCAACGCGATCGAGCAGTCGCTCCAGTCGCTCCCCGATGAGGCCCTCAGGGAAAAGACCGCCGCCTGGAAGGCCGAGCTCTCCGCGATCCAGGATCCCGACCTTCTCCAAAAGCGTCTGAACGAGATCCTCCCCGAGGCCTTCGCCGTGGTGAAGAGCGCCGCCCGCCGCATGGTCGGCCAGACCTTCATGGTCTGCGACTACGAGTACACCTGGAACATGGTCCACTTCGATGTCCAGCTTGTCGGCGGCATGGTGCTCCACAAGGGGCGCATCGCCGAGATGGCCACCGGCGAAGGGAAGACCCTCGTTGCCACGCTCCCCGTCTATCTTAACGCTCTCACCGGACGCGGCGTCCATGTCGTCACGGTCAACGACTACCTCGCCCGCCGCGACGCCGAGAGCATGGGACAGCTCTACGCCTTCCTCGGCCTGACCACCGGCATCATCCAGCATGACCAGTCCCCCGAGTCGCGCCGCGCCCAGTACGAGTGCGACATCGCCTACGGGACCAACAGCGAGTTCGGCTTCGACTACCTCCGCGACAACGGCATGGCGACCAGCCGCGACCAGCAGGTCCAGCGCGGCCACTACTTCGCCATCGTCGACGAGGTCGACTCCATCCTCATCGACGAGGCCCGCACCCCGCTCATCATCAGCGGCCCCGCCACCGTCTCCACCCACCAGTACGACCGCTTCAAGCCTCTCGTCGAACAGCTCGTCCGCAAGCAGACCGCGCTGATCAACAAGCTCGTCGCCGACGCCCGCGACCTCTTCGCCAAGGGAGAGAAGGAAGCCGCCGGACTCGCCCTCTTCAAGGTGAAGCTCGGCCAGCCCCGCAACAAGGGACTGCTCCGCGCCATGGAGGATCCCGAACTCCGCCGCCTCACCGACAAGGCCGAGCTCTCCTTCTACCAGGACACCTCCAAGGATGCCCTCGTCGCCCTCAAGGAGGAGCTCTTCTTCACCATCGAGGAGAAGCAGCAGGAGGCCGACCTCACCGAGATGGGTCGGAGCTTCCTCAACCCCGACGACCCGAACGCCTTCGTCCTCCCCGACCTCCTCACCGAGTTTGCCGACATCGAGACCAATGCCGCGCTCTCCGATTCCGAGAAGGCCGCGCAGAAGGCCGCCCGCCAGCAGCACTGCGACCACTCCGCCGAGCGCATGCACAACATCGCCCAGCTGCTCAAGGCCTACTGCCTCTACGAGAAGGACGTCGAGTATGTGGTCGAGGAGAACAAGGTCGTCATCGTCGATACCTTCACCGGCCGCAAGATGGCCGGGCGCCGCTGGAGCGACGGACTCCACCAGGCCGTCGAGGCCAAGGAGGGGGTCCAGATCGATAGGGAGACCCAGACGATGGCCACTATCACCATCCAGAACTACTTCCGCCTCTACGAGAAGCTCGGCGGCATGACCGGCACGGCCGAGACCGAGGCCAACGAGTTCCACGACATCTACGGACTCGCCGTCAATGTCATCCCGACGAACCGCCCCGTCGCACGCCTCGACGAGAACGACCGTATCTACAAGACGCGCCGCGAGAAGATGGCCGCCGCCATCGAGGAGATCAAGGCCTCCCACGGTCGAGGCCAGCCGATCCTCGTCGGCACCGCCAGCGTCGAGGCCTCCGAGGTGCTCAGCCGCATGCTCAAGCGGGAACACATTCCCCACACCGTGCTCAACGCCAAGTTCCACATGCAGGAGGCCGAGATCATCTCGCGCGCCGGTATGAGGGGAGCCGTCACCATCTCGACGAACATGGCCGGCCGTGGCACCGACATCAAACTCGGCGAGGGCGTCTCCGACCTCGGCGGCCTCTTCGTCCTCGGCACCGAGCGCCACGAGTCGCGACGTATCGACCGCCAGCTGCGCGGCCGCTGCGCCCGTCAGGGTGATCCGGGCCGTTCCCGCTTCTACATCAGCTTCGAGGACGACCTCATGAGGAACTTCGGCGCCGCCGACCGCATGACCAAGATCATGGAGACCTTCGGCATGAAGGAGGGCGAGGAGCTCGAGCACCCGTGGTTGAACCGCTCCGTCGAGACCGCCCAGAAGCGTGTCGAGCAGAGGAACTACCTCATGCGCCGCAGGACCCTCGAGTTCGACGACGTCATGAACCAACAGCGCGAAGTCATCTACGGCTACCGCAACGAGGTCATGGATTCCGGGAACCCCCGCATCCTCATCCACGAGGTGATCAACGAAGTCGTGCCGAAGAAAGTTGAGGCCTTCCTCACCGTCGAGGAGAGCGGAGCCGAGCCCGACGTCGCCGGACTCCTCCAGTGGGTGAACTCCACCTTCCCCGTCGGACTGACCAGGGAGAAATGCGCTTTCGAGACGCGCGAGATCGCGGCGAACGGAGAGTGGCTGGCGAAGACCCTCGTCGAGGCCTACGACCGCAAGGCCGCCATCGAGGACGAGGCCGCCCGCTCGGGCCTCGAGAAGTATGTCATCCTGAACGCCGTCGACCGCCTCTGGCAGGAACACCTCTACGCCATGGACGGCCTCCGCGAGGCCGTCTACCTCCGCGCCTACGGCCAGAAGGATCCGCTCACCGAGTACAAGACCGAGGCCTACGCCATGTTCGTCGAGCTGATGGAGAGCATCAAGAACGAGGTCTTGAACAACCTCTTCCGCTCCACCACCAACCTTCAGGCCTTCGAGCAGCTCCTCGCCTCCATGCCCCGCCACCTCATGCAGAGGGATCTGCTCGAGCCGAATCAGGAAGGCGGCCGGCCCAGCCCCACATCCTTCCCTCCCGCAGGACTCGCGGAAGCCGATCAGGGATTTGAACAGGCCATGCAGCAGAAGCCGGTGCAGAGGGCTCCGAAAACCGTTGGCAGGAATGACCCCTGCCCGTGTGGCTCCGGCAAAAAATTCAAGTCCTGTTGTGGGCGGACTGCTTGATTAAGCAGACCTCTTGCACTCTTGGCGCGGGGCGTTGTTGTTGCTCGATCGCCGTAGCTCTACTACGGCTTCACTCGCACGCCTAGCCCCGCATCCAAGATTGCGGCGCCACAATGCTTAGGCTGCAAAACGACCAAACATCTCGTTCCTATGCCACTCAAGTGCATCGGAGTGAGGTTGGTATGCGGAGTCTGATGGCAAAACAATTTTTCGGCCGTGTGCATCGAGCAGAGGGAAATTTTGAGAGACTGCCCGATGAGCTTTTGGGTGGATAAGAACCTCAAACTGATCCGAGATTGTGAACACGCCTAGATCAAAAGCCCAATGAACGCTCTTAGAGAGAGCGATTCCATTACGAGGGTCGTCGCTACCAAGTTTACCCTTTGCAATAATATGAGCTGCATCAGCCTCAAAAACCCGATGATCATAAACAAACTTTTGTCCCGTCACCGCACACGTGTGGTCGTAGTTATCTAGAACTACTTGGCGAAAAGCTGCGTCGCGTTTGAGACGAGATACATGATAAATGGCTCGTTCTTCCTGAACAAATGGCGACCACGCCTCTAGTGACTGAAGTCGAAGTGCTGCTTCAAGGACATCTTCAGTATCAAGGCCAACGTGCAGATATGATTGAAGCTGGGCATCATTTAGGCCGCGTATCTGAAAAGCATTTTGAGATGCGTTGAATTCATCAATAAAGCCAAGGCCTAGTACGCGATGACGCGCACCTCCCTTGCTGGATCTATCGCCGATTTGTTTGAGCACTAAGACGGGTTCGCGTTCCTGCATGCACCGCATAAGAGCTGCATTAGCTGCAATATTTAACCCTCCATCTTTTGGGCTATACCACATCCACCAAGACCCATCGGGATTAAAGAAGGTCTGATCCGCATAGGGACTCTTCAACATTGAAGCGATGCTGAAGGCATAAACGGAAGCTGCAGGTTTATAAATCCCCTCGATGAGCGGGTGGATCGTTTTAACACCCGGGAGATCAGCTCCAGGGGATCTAAGCTTAATCGAGGGGATAATTTTTCCAAAGAAAGGCACAATCCGTCTAAACGCTTCCCTGCGTTCATCTGTTTGGGGGGAGGATTGCATTGGACTACCAACAGTAAACGTCCTGCTTTCCTGAGTTCCAAATTAAAAACCTTCGACTATACGGACATTTCCCTACACCACTTGATTGCTCCCTTGAGTAGGGGCAGTTCCGAGGCCACGGTTGAACGGATTGCGGCGAGGCGTGTGCGGTAGTCGCTGATGAGGCGCAGGGCGTCTTCGCCCATCTCTTTCCCGGCGAAGAGTTCGGTGGAGGTAGCCGCGAGGTTCAAGCCGATCTGGAGTTCGGTTGATGGCAATGGGAACCCGAGGTCGATGTTCGATAGCAGGAGGCGACGATCGGGATCAGCCCAGAAGCCACAGGCATCGACCATCCAGGTCGGGGAGCTTTGCGGATCGAGATGGAGCACCTCGATCAGCTTCCGCTCGACGGCCCAGAACTCACGGAGCGTCTCCTCGCTCAGGCCAAGCACACGCAGATGAATGATCTTTCGGAGAAACGACTCATACCCCTCGGGATAGCTGACCAGCACAGGCAGACCAAACCGCTTCTGCACCCCGGCAACCCACACAACCGGCCTCCCCAATCTCTCCGCCATCAACTTCATGCTCTTCATGGTGAATTATTTCTCCTGCAGATCGCTAGAGTCTAAAAGGCTAGAGCCTAAAAGCCTGATTGGATTCCTTCCCCTGCAGCTCCTAACAGTCTTCAGCCTTCAGTCTAAAAACCTTCTTCGCCCCTCACGGACACTCAACCGGGCACGCGGGCCTATCCGGCGCGGTGGAGAAGAAGCTGATCCCGCCCAGCGGCGAGGGCTGAACATAGATCACTTCACGGGCGGTGAAGATGGTTGCGTTGCCGTTGCCGTCGGTGTTCACCGTGGCGAAGCCGCCGGAGTTGAAGTTATTGACCACCTGCTGACGGGAGACCCCGTCGCGCGGTGTGCTGAGCGCCTGCTGGAAGGCCACCGCCGTGGTCCGATCACCGGCATGCAACGAGGCAACCGCGAGGAATCCGAGGAGTAGATGCGTTTTCATAGGCACCCATCATCCCACACCCACTGGGACGTAGAGCGTCCTAGGCCCCAATAAAGGGGTTTAGGCAAAAGGCTCGTGGGAACGAGACTTAATCATACCGAAGGTAGTCCGATTCCTCGCCTGAGGGAGAGGATGCTTGGTCGGGGACGACCGGCAGATAAAAGACTGTTAGACTTTTAGGGGAAAAGGCAGTTGGCGGAGGTCTCACTCCTGCAAGTGAGCTTGCAGAGATGCCCCCAGAGCTCCTGCCGGCCGCACCAGACTACCTGAACTCAGCCTCGGCTGGATACCACACAACACAGCACCCTTCATACCGGCCCTAAAAGACTAAATTGCTAGAGCCTACAAACCTAATCGTTCCTGCCTTCCTGATTTCCTGATTAAAAATCTTCGGTCGTCTTCCCCCTAGCAACCTAAACCGCTAGAGCCTAGACGCCTGATCCGTCTTCTGCAGACGGATCGCTTACTGCGGAATCATCGAACCCAGCACCGACCCCCAGCCCTGATTCCAGACGTTTTCGATTCCCTTGGTGAACTTGGCGCTCTTCTTGCCCGGTTCCACTTCGCGGGCATAGAGGATTTCCTGATAGCGCTGGAATTCGGATTCGCCACCGACGAGGAGGATATTCTTGTTCTCATCGGCGAGCATGAAAAGGGTGGTGCCGTTGCGGGTCTCGTGGGTGATGTGGTTCTTGCGGAGCGATTGGAAGTGGGCGATCTGCTCGGGCGTCGTCGGCTTCACGGTGCGGAAGCCGGCTTCCTTGAGATAGTTCTCCTTCTTCTGAAGGTGGGTGACACAGGCCGGAAGAACCAGCGTGAGGAGCAGGAGGGCAACTAGGGGAAGAAAGCGGTTCATGCGGGTATGATGGTGATCCAAACACCATACCGAGTCGATGAGGAAGCTGGGGGCCTTCTTAAAAGCCCAACAGCCTAACCCGCTGGCTCCGCGCCCCACGGATCAATACATCATCATCGGCATGCCGAAGAAGGGATCCATCATGCCGCCCCATCCGAAGCCGTCGTATTCCAGCGCCTTGTCGAAGGCCCGATCCTCGATCGCGGGATCGACCTGCTTGGTGTAGAGGATCTGCTGGTAGCGTTCGAGCTGGGGGTTACCGCCGATGAGCAGGAGATTCTTCTTCGCATCGGAGAGAACGAAGAGGGTCTTGCCGTTGCGGGTGATCTTCTGGATGTGTCCCTGCGGCATCGCCTTGGCCCTGGCGATCTGGGCCGGGGTCGTGGGAGTGACGGGGCGGAATCCCGCCTGGCGCAGGTAGTTCTCCTTCTGCTGGAGGTGGCTGGTGCAGGCGGGCAGCAGCAGGAGGGCTACCAACAACACCAGGAGGAGCGGGAGATATCGGTTCATGAGCGGGGTTTCCAGAGGGCGGCATCGAGGCAGGCCCAGAGATGGATGAGCCATCCGAGCAGGAAGATCCAGAGGATGCCAGTGAAGACGAAGAAGAGAATCGCCGCAAGGAGTCTTCCCTGGATCAGCTGTCCGAGTCCGGGGATGAAGAAACTCGCCAGTGAGGCGATGACATTGCCTGCGGAGCCTTGGCCGTTGGTCATGCCCAAATTGGTGACAAGGTCGCCCGACGTTGTCGAGCCTCTCTTCGTCAGACGCGGAATTCCTTCGCCAGAAAATCCTCGAGTCCCTTCATGATGGCATCCAGCTCATCATGGAGCTCGGTTCGCTCCGCGCCCTCCGCCAAGGTCAGGGCATTTGCCGTGCGGTGGGCGAGTGATCGCGCCGGATTGCTCTCGCCGAGTCGGGCGATGAGTTCGTTCACCCTCGCTACCTGGGCGCGCGCGTTGCGGATCTTTTCCAGGGCGTCCGCCTCGGAGACGGAACCGGCCTCCACGGCATGAATCTGGCGGCAGTTGAAGAGGCGGCAGCGCGCCGGGCGCTGAGCATAGATGGTACAGGAGCAGGCGCCGTTCTCCTCGCGGTGAGCGGAGCAGGGTTGGAGGAAGAACTCGACCCCCTTCTTCCGCCGGAGCTTCAGTCCGAGGGCGGAAAGCTGGCGCGGGTTCTCTCCGGGCTGGAGTTCGACGGAGTGGAAGAGGACGCCGTCACAGCACATGCCACAGGCGCCGCAGAGACGCTCCGACGAGGAAGGATCATGAGCGGTGCCGCTCATCGGTTGCCGCTCCCGGCAGACCCCGCATCGGCAGGGGCCGGCGTTGCATTGGTGGGGGCGGGCGCAGGCGATGGCATCGGTGTCGCGGAAGCGAAAGGCGTTGGGGAAAGCGTGGGGATTGGTGACGGGGCTGCCGACGACTCCGCAGGTGATGGAGTCGGGGTTGCTTTGGGCACGGGGCGGAATTCCGTATGCCGGATCCGTCCTCCCGCCTCGGCTGTCCAGATGCTCAGCGTGATGGAGAGAAGCGCCCCGATCATGACCGCCCAGCCGATCGCGCCCGCCTCACGGGGGAACTTGATGAGGGCCAGCAGGGCGATCACCGCGAGAAGACCCGTGGCATAGACCACGGGGGCTGTGAACTTGGCCCGGCCGCTGTGTTCCCGGAAGGCCGCCTTGCCAGGCGCATCCATCCCCGGCTCGATCGATCCGTCGGCGAAGGATTCCTGGGCAGCTTCGCCTGTTTCCATGATGGCGGGCATGGTGCCGGCGCAAAGGATCACGGCGAGCAGACCGGAAGCAAGGGCACTCCTTCCCTTGAAGAGGATTCCGATCAGGATGGGTAGGCAGGCAACCGCGAGGCCGATGATCGGCACGTGGTTGATCGCAAGGTGCAGATGGGCCGGGGTGAACAGGGATGCCATGCCAGAAGGGTGGTCGGGAGGCACGGCTCAGACAAGGGAGATTGTGGCCGAGATGCAGACGAATATTCACAGGGATCCGTAACAAATCAGCGACTGGCGGGAGCTGATAGGACTGCGAAGCAGCCCCGGCAGGGGCGAGTGGATTGGGAAAGCCCGAGTTCCAATGCGAAGCAATGGCCGGGCTAGCCAAGGGGATTCCGGGAGCGGGGAAAGGGGTTAAAAAGTTAGAAAGTTGAAACGTTAAAAAGTGGATCAAAACAGCCCTGATCTGAGAATCTGGATGGCGAATTCAGCGAACTCGTCGCAGCAGAAAGGGCCAAAGTGTTGAATCAAGGTTTCCAATTTAGTCCGTTCTAACCCTTTTAACGCTTTAACGTTTTTAACTCCCTGAAGCCCCACCATCAGGGTGAACCATCCACATCTATTGATTCCGCTCTTTGCAAAATCCGGGTTAAAAACCCCTCAGTCCATATTGTAATGGTTCGACGCTCTAACTGTGAAACCGATCCGTTACCTATCGGTTGCACGATGCTGGAATCCAAAAGGTTGAGCAGAAAAGAGCCGAGGGGTGGTTTTTTTTGATCAACGGGGGGCATCGAGTCCTTTTACGACCACTGCAAGGTGGCCGTTACTCTGTAAAGTGTGGTTCGGAGAAGTTGGCACGGCGTGTGCTTTTACTGATGCACGGGTTTTCAACCAAACCCTTGAAATCCCAAACCAACCTAAACCAACCATGAAAATGACCAAGACCATCGCCGCCCTCGCCCTCTGTGCGCTGACGGCTTCCCCAGCCCTTCAGGCTGGTTCGACCAACTCGACGAGCAAAAACTTCAAGCAGCCCGTCATTGAGACACCGACGCCTGCCTTCACCGGCACGATCAGTACCGGTTACGACAGCATGTACAACTTCCGCGGTATCGACTGGATCCCGAACACCGGCATCTGGACCGTGACCGTCGCCCCGACCTGGCACATCACCGCCAATGACACACTCACGATGCCGCTCTGGTTCTGCGTGGCAGTCGGACAGACCGGCAACTCGGCTCCCTACAACGGCAACCCCTACACCGAGCTCGATATTCCGATCAACTACATGCACACCTTCGGAAACTTCGGCCTCGGCTGCGGGTACACCATGTACAACTACTTCAACTACGGATTCCCGAAGACTGGAGCAGTCAATGGTCTTCCTGGTGCATACACGCCGGGTGGAACGGGTATCCAGCACGAGGTCAACGTCACGGCGAACTACACGGTCAAGACCGGTGCAGTTTCCTGGACTCCCTCGATCACCTACTTCTACGAACTCGGCCAAGCCGCTCCGAACAACTACGCCAGCATCAACGCCGGTTCGAGTTTCCTCAGCCCGGCGCTTGCCGCCTCGGTGCCCCTCTACAAGGACATCGTGAGCTTCAATCCCGTGACCCAGTACAACTTTTCCTTCGGTTACAACCTGGATAATCAAGGCAAGAAGGTATTCGGATTCAACAACTGGCAGCTTGTGGCTCCCATCACCTGGAAGATCACCAGCAGCATCGCTCTGACCGGATACATCGCCTACACCTATCAGCCCGACCTCATGAACTCCGTCTCGCTGACGTCCACCCCGATCAGCAAGGCTTACGCCGGCGGTAGCCTCAGCTACTCATTCTAAACTTCGAGTTGGTTACTGACAAGGGAGGCCCCGCCGGCAACGGCGGGGCTTTTTCTTTGGCTCCTCGTTGTTTGCAATGGGTTAAGTTGGAATACAGAAAAAACATGGAACTCAGCCGTAACGGTTGGTTAGCAACGGCCGGGCCAGCCATCTCAGGAATGGAGGGATCTTGGCAGGTAGGCTGGGATTGAATCCCAAAGGAACCACGAAAGACACGAAAAGCACGAATTGAAGGAAGTCATTAGACTTCATTTTCCCTTCGCTCGCCCCTCGGCATTTCGTGACTTTCGCGTTTTGTCATGCCCGGCCGTTGCTGCGCATCCGTTACGGCGTGGTTCTCCCCCCCATTTGCATCTTCCTCACCCACTCCAAATAGTGGAGAGGCGATTTTCCGTTAGTACGCCAGGACCTTTGCCAGAAAGCGTTGTGCCTCGGCCGTGCGGGGGCTGGCAAAGAACTCTGCCGCAGAACCCTCCTCCAGCACACGTCCCGCTGAGAGGAAAGCAACGCGGTCGGCGATCTTACGAGCGAAACCCATCTCGTGGGTGACCAGGAGCATCGGTGTGTTCGACTCCCGAAGGTCGGCGATGAGGGAGAGGACCTCGGCCGTCATCTCGGGATCGAGGGCCGACGTCGGCTCGTCGAACAGCAGGAAGCGGGGCTTCGTGGCGAGCGCGCGAGCGATGGCCACGCGCTGGCGCTGGCCACCCGAGAGTTGAGCCGGGAGCTTCGCCGCCTGATCGGCGATGCCGAGCCGCTCCATCACCTCCATCGAGCGATCCTGCGCGGTGGATCGATCGATCCCGTGAACCTCGACAAGGGGGAGCATGACGTTCCGCAGAACCGTCATGTGGGGGAAGAGGTTGAACGCCTGAAAGACCACGCCGAGTGTCCGGCGGTAATCCCGGAGCGCGGGCTCTCGATCGGGCACCTTCTCGCCGTTGATCACCACGGCGCCGGAATCGGGACGCTCCAGTCCGGCGATCACGCGCAGGAGTGTCGACTTCCCGCCGCCGCTTGGCCCCAGCAGTGCGAGGACATGGGGGAACTCCACATCGAGAGAGAGACCGTCGAGCACCGTGCGTCGCACGGCGGGGTCTCTCCCGGGTGAGAAGGATTTGGTGATGCCGTGAACCTCGAGTCTCATGATTCAGGATTCAAAGCGAAGGCGCCGCTCGAGCATCTTGGCGAGCAGTGATATGGGGAGTGTGAGCGCCAGGTAGCCGATGGCGAGGGGGAGATAGCTCTCGAGCGTCCGGTAGGTGGCCGAGTTGACCTGCTGGGCGGCGAGTGTGAACTCCCCGATGCCGATGATCGAGAGAAGCGATGAGTCCTTGATCAGAGACGCGAACTGCCCGGCCAGCGGCGGAAGGATCTGACGCAGCGCCTGCGGAGTAATGACAAAGCGGTAAGTCTGGAGGGAGGTCAGGCCAAGGGCACGGGCGGATTCCAGTTGGGAGGCGGGAACCGAGTCGATCCCGGCGCGGATCATCTCGGAGAGATAGGCGCCGCTGAAGAGCGAGAGGATCAGGATGCCAGCCGCAAGGCGGTCCTGCAGGCCGATGCCGTTGGCCACGACATAGAAGAGGAAGAGGATCTGGGCGAGGAGCGGTGTTCCCCGGATCACTTCCACGTAGAGAAGGGCGATGGAACGCAGGGGCAGGATGCGGGAACGCCGTGACAGGGCGACCGCCACGCCGATTACGGCGCTCAGGACCAGCGAGAGGAGGGAGATCAGGATCGTGAGGAGCCATCCCTCCAGAAAAACTCCCCGATAACTCCAAACAGCTTCCCATCCGCCTCGAGTCACACCCGCCGCGCCACCCATGACGAGTGAGCAGAGCAGGGAGGCCACAAAGAGAATCAGTACGAGCCACGATCCCTTGAGCCATCCGGGTGAGGGATTCTCCGGCGACTCCACAAAAACAGAGAGGAAGGAAGCCGGCTTCATGGATTCAACGACTGAACCGGAAAAATCCCTCTGCGGTGAGGGTGGTCGCCTCGGCGACTTCTTCGAGCGTGATGCCCCGGACTTCGGCGATCTTCTCCGCGACCAGGCGGGTGTGGGCCGGTTCCGCGCGCTTGCCGCGATAAGGCACGGGGGCGAGATAAGGACAGTCGGTCTCGACCATGTAGCCGTCCGCCGAGACCGCCGCTGCCGTGAGGCGCACCTGTTCGGCGTTCTTGAACGTGATGATGCCGGTGAAGGAGACCAGATGACCGAGCGCCGCCACCTCGGCAGCCTCCTCCGGCGTTCCCCCGAAGCAGTGGAAGACACCGCGCAGCTTGCCGGTGTACGGCCGAAGCACCTCAAGCGTGTCCTCCCACGCCGATCGCTGATGGATCACGACATTGAGCCCGAGCTCCAGGGCGAGATCGAGCTGCATCCGGAAGGCGTCCGCCTGGGCGGACTTCCAGGCGCCCTCTGCAATCAGGCGTTCCTGATCACCGTGACTTTGGGCGAGCAGTGCCGAGTCAACGTCCGCAACCTTCGGCGCCTGCAACTCCTCCGGCACATGATGATAATCGATGCCGGTCTCCCCGATGGCGACAACCTTGGGATGCCGCGCCAGTTCGCCCAGCGCAGGAAGGAAATCGAGGCCCTCCTCGGTGACATTGGTGGGATGGATGCCGACGACGGCATGGACATTCGGGAAACGCTCCGCCAGCGCCACGGCGCGACGACTGCTCTCCAGACCCGTGCCGATTGAGATGATGCGGGTGACGCCGACCTCGGCGGCCCGGGATATCACCCCCTCGAGATCCGGGGCGAAATCCGGATAGTCGAGATGGGCATGCGTCTCGATCAGATTCATGGGTTAGGGAGAGTTTTGAATTTGGAACTCAGGAAATCAGGAAGGGAAAGAGAGAGCGATTGAGCCAACATTCAAAGAGGACGGGTGCATTCATGGCGAAGTGTCATCCCTAATAGTTCACTCAGTATTCTTGAGTTCCTGATAAAATTTCCCTTCAGCCTTTAGCTTTCAGCTTTTTCCTTCCCCCCTAGTCTCCGTAGCCGTTGGGGTGCTTCACGTGCCAGGCCCAGGCGCTTTCGATGATGGTGCGGATGTCCTGGTACTTCGGCTGCCAGCCGAGTTCGCGGCGGACCTTGTCCGATCCGGCGATGAGGCGTGGAGGATCGCCCGCGCGTCGCGGCTTCTCGACGGCCTTGATCTCCCTGCCGGTGACGGCGCGGCAGCAGTCGATGACTTCCTTCACCGAGGTGCCGCCTCCGGTGCCGAGGTTGTAGAAGGCGCTCTCCTTGGCCGTGAGCGCGAGCAGGTGCGCCTGTGCCAGGTCGACGATGTGGATGTAGTCGCGGATGCAGCTGCCGTCGGGAGTCGGGTAGTCGGTTCCGTAGATCTCGACCGACTCCTTCTGGCCGAGGGCGACCTTGAGGATATTCGGGATGAGGTGGGTCTCGATGCGGTGATCCTCACCGAACTGCTCCGTGGCGCCGGCCGCATTAAAGTAACGGAGCGCGACGAAGGTGATGCCGTGAATCTCGCCGTACCAGCGGAGCACCTTCTCGAACATCAGCTTCGACTCACCGTAGGGATTGATCGGCTTCTGGGGCAGCGTCTCGTCGATGGGCATCGACTCGGGAATACCGAAGGTGGCGCAGGTCGAGGAGAAGACGAAGCGCTTCACTCCCTCGGCCACCATGGCCTCAAGCAGGTTCACGCCGTTCGCCACGTTGTTGCGGAAGTATTTGCCCGGATTGGTCATCGACTCGCCGACGAGCGCGTTGGCGGCGAAGTGCATGACGGCCTCGGCCTTCGACTCATGCAGGGCCAGCTTGATCGCCTCGATGTCGGCGAGATCCCCCTGGAAGAAGGTCGCCCTCGGGTCGATGGCGAGCCGGTGCCCCTCGGTGAGGTTGTCAAAAACGGCCACGGTGTAGCCGGCATTCAGGAGTTGCTCGACGCAGACGCTGCCGATGTAGCCGGCTCCGCCGGTGACCAGGATGGTTTTCATGCCTTCAGCTTAAAATCACGCGCCGTCGCGTGAAAGCCGAATCATCAACCGACCTTGACCTTGGGAGCCTTCGGCGCCTCCTCCTTGACACCCGGCGTTCCCGATTTCTGATCCTTCTCCTTCGATGTGGGAGGGAGGACGGGCGGGAAGCCGTTCAGGCGACGCCAGATCTCGAAGCCGAGCGGCACACGGTTGAGGAAGACCCACCCGATCACCTGGTTGCCCTGGCGGAGGAACTTCTTGTCGGGCCACTCGTCGCCGCGGACATGCTGTTCCGGCTCGATGAGGACACGGAAGTTTCCGGAGGCGTCGCTGGCATAATCGATCTGGCGGATCTTGCCCCCGAAGGTTCCGATCGAGACGTCCGGGAATCCGGAGAAGAGGATGGCCGGCCACCCCTCGAACTGGAGTCGCGCCTGGGGAAGGGTTCCCTTGCGGTGGGCGTAGGCCAGCACAAGCGGGGCATCGCGTCCGGTCAGGGTCAACTCGACGACGCGGTCGTTGGTGTCGGGAATGATGGTGCAGAGTTCGTCCCCTTCCTTGAGGTACTGGCCGCCCCCGCCGACGTTGGCATGGACGCGGAAGACGACGCCGTCGCACGGCGCCACCACGTGACGCGCCTTGAACCGTTCGATCCGGTTCTCGATGTCCTGGAGTTCACGTTCCGTTGAGAAGAGGCTCTGTTCACCCTTGCGAAGGTTGCTCCTCGCGACGGCGATCGAGGAAATCCCGGCGGCATCCGTCTGGAGGACCTGGGCCTGCTGGGTGAGGTAGGCGGCCCTTGCGCGTTCCAGTTCAGCGGCGGACCGCTCACGGTCGATACCTGCGCGGTCGATCCGCAGGCGAGCCTCTTCCCTAGAGAGCTTGCTCTCGATGGCGCCGAGCGTGCCTCCTGAGTGGAGCTTGTCGATCATGTCGAAGCGGGTCTGCTCGAAGTCGCGGGAGAACTTGGCGTTGGAGAGGACGTGATCCGCCACCTCGACGGCCTTCCGGGTGGATTCCAGGTTCGCCTTGGCGGCGTTGACCGCCGATTCGCGGGCCGCTTCCGTGGCCGTGGCCGCGGCACGAAGTTCCACAACCTCCTCCTTGGCGGCCGCAAGGCGTCCGCGCAGGAACTCAAGCTGCGCCGTGAGACGCGTGCCGAGATCGGGGTCGTTGTCCTCCAGATCTACCACGGGTTCCCCTTTCTTCACATGGGATCCCTCGACGACATGCCACTTGCGGACCTGGCCCGGGATCCGGGCGGTCAGCACCTGGGAGCGCTCGACGGGCGAATACGCGATCACGGTGCCGCGCCCCTGCACGGTCTGCTGCCACGGCACAAAGGCCAGCACGAACGGGGAGGCGGCCATGCACCAGAGCACGATCCGGGAGAAGCGGCGGACGACCGACGGGGTTTCCGTCGCGCGGGTCAGATCCTCCCAGGTGACGTGAGCCGGGCGGGGTTCGTCGTGTGATTCGCTGCTGCTCATGGGATGGTGACGATGGTGCCGATGCGCTCGGCGACATCGCGCCGGGTGGTTCCGACGATCAGGGTCCAGGGCGCGTCCGGGGCGGAGAGTCTGGTGATGAGCGCCGGGTGAAGCGCCGGGTCAAGGAGATCGAGCGTTCCGTCGAGCAGTAGCAGGCGCGGCTTGGCAAGGATGGCCCTGGCGATACCCAGGAGCACCAACTCGGAGGCCGAGAGAGGCCATCCCGTGGAGGAGAGAGGGGTGGAGAGTCCCTGGGGGAGGGACGAGACGCGTTCCTCCAGACCCGCATCCTGAAGGGCCTGCCGGATCTCCTCGACCCCGATCTTGTCGTTCCCGGCACGGAGGTTCTCGAGGATCGTTCCGGAAAACACCTCCCCGCGTCCCGCGTGAGCGATGAGCCCGCGTGCCGCAGAGCGGTTCAGCGTGGTGGATCCGATGCCGTCGAAGAAAACACGCGCCCCTTCGGGGGAGCGGAGGAGCGAGAGGGTCTCCAGGAACCGTGTCTTCCCGCATCCGGGAGGGCCGAGCAGGGCGATCCGCGAGCCTGCGGGAGCATCCAGGGAAATCTCCCCGCCGGGTGCGGGGCAGAACGCCTGCACGGACAAGGGCTTTCCAGCAGGAAGGAGCACCTCGCCCCCCTCCGGTTCCAGGGTGAAGCTTTCGATGACGCCGAGTTTGTCCAGCGAGGCCTCGAGGTCGTAGAAGGACTGCAGATGTTTTCCGCTCTTGGCTAGGGCCGAGAGCACCAGGGTGACGATCAGTTCGGAAGCGACCAACTGGCCGAGGGTGAGCTGACGGTTGATGACGAGCCAGCCGCCCAGGCCCAGCAGGAAGGTGCTCCCCACGGCCTCCAGATAAATCATGAAGAGGTTCTGCCGCCAGAAGATCCTGAAGTGACTCTTGCGCGCCTTGATATAGTCAGCGCTCAGGTAGCGTGCCCGGTCGAGGGCCAAGCCCTGCATCGATCCGGTGCGGAAGAGGGAGGGCGAGCGGGCGATCTCGCCGATCCATCCGGCGAGGTCGAACTTGGCATAGCTCTCCTCGATGCGGGTGGAGACGGCGCCGGTTCCGAGGGTGAGGGTGACCACGACCACCGAAACGACGAGGATGACGGCGTAGGAGAGAAGGAAGGGGTGGTAGCAGGAGAGCAGCATGAGCCCCACCAGCGTGATCATGATCACGCCGATCCCTTCGACCAGAAGCCCCGCCAGGGACTTCTGCACCGAGCTGATCTCGAAGAACCTGTCGGCCAGGTCGCCGGCGTTGCGCCCCTCGTAGGAGGAGGGTTCGGCCCGGGAGAAATTCGCCGCGAACTTCTCCGCATAGCGGACGAAGAGGCGGCGCTGGAGATACTCCGCCAACAGGATCTGAAGGCACTTCATCGTGGCCGCGATTAGGAGCAGTGCCAGCATCACCAGCGCCAGGGCGACCACCGGCCAGAACAGAACGCCGAAGGCGACGGTGTTCACCAGCGTCTCGATGGCCGCCGGCCCCGCGATCGAGAGGAGGCCGACGGCAAGCGCGAAGATCAGGATCATCCCCACGTCCTGAGGATCGAGATCGAGGGCTTTCCTGAGGCGATTCCAGGAGCCTTCGTCGGCGTGGTGGCGTGCGTGGGACATGTGAAAATCTGAAGAACGGAACCTACAGCGGAAAGGGTCTTTGATCCATTAGATGGAATCTAACGTATGCTTTGATAAAATCTAACAATTCCTCGTTTGCTGGCACAAAAAAGCGGAGACCGCGGCCTCCGCTTTTCATGGATGTCATGCGTCCGGATCAGACCGCCTGTTCCCCGGTCTCCTCGGTCCGGATGCGGACCGCGTTCTCCACCGGGAGGACGAAGACCTTGCCGTCGCCGATCTTGCCGGTCTTGGCGGCGGCGACGATCGCCTTGATGGCGCCGTCGACCGCGCTGTCGGCCAGGATGACCTCGAGCTTGATCTTGGGGAGGAAGTCGACCGTGTACTCGCTGCCGCGGTAGATCTCGGTGTGGCCCTTCTGGCGGCCGAAGCCCTTGACCTCGGTCACCGTCATGCCCTCGATACCGAGTTCGCTGAGGGCGTCCTTCACTTCCTCGATCTTGAAGGGCTTGATGATGGCTTCGATTTTTTTCATGTCGCTTGGTGCTTGATTCGGGTGCGTTGGGGATGGGTTGGGTGAAAAGCTCGGGATTACCCGTTCAGGGTGTATCCTTCCTCGCCATGGTCGTGGATGTCCAGCCCTTGTGATTCGATTTCACCGCCGGGTCGGAGCCCGACCAGCAGGCGGACCACCAGGGCGATGAGGAGGCTGGCGGGAAGAACAAGCAGGAGCGTGACGCCGATCGCCTTGAGCTGGACCAGCCAGAGGGCGTGTCCCTCGAGGGCTGCCTTCAGGCCGTTGGCCGCGGCAGGGGCTCCAAGGAGATTCGGATTGGCGGCGGCGGTGGCGAGGATGCCCGTGAGGATCAGGCCGACCGTGCCGGAGACGCCGTGGACGCCGAAGACGTCGAGCGTGTCGTCGTAGCGGAAGGCCCGCTTGATGGTCGTGCAGGCGATGAAGGAGACCAGGCCGGCGACGGCCCCGACGATGACCGCCCCGCCCGCATCGACGAACCCGCAGGCGGGCGTGATGCCGACGAGACCCGCAACGGCCCCCGAGCAGAAGCCGAGCACGCTCGGCTTGCCGCGCTGCAGGAACTCGACGAGGGGCCAGACCAGGCTGGCTGTCGCGCCAGCGAGGGTCGTGGTCAGGAAGGCGTTGGCGGCGATGCCGTCGGCGGCGAGGGCGCTACCGGCGTTGAAGCCGTACCAGCCGACCCAGAGGATCCCCGTGCCGACGGAGGCCAGCACCATGCTGTGAGGCATCATCGGCTCGCGGCCGAAGCCGTTGCGCCTGCCGAGGATCAGGCAGAGGACGAGGGCGGACCAGCCGCAGGCCATCTCCACTACCATGCCGCCGGCGAAGTCGATGGCCGGGATCGCGGCCTTCGGGTTCCAGACGCCGTTGAGCAGACCGGTGGCGCCCCAGACCATGTGGGTGAGCGGGATGTAGACGATCAGGAACCAAAGGAAAGCGAAGAGGATGACCGAGGTGAACTTCATCCTCTCGGCGGAGGCGCCGAAGATCAGCACCGGCGTAATGATCGCGAAGGTGAGTTCGAAGATGCAGAAGACATTCTGCGGGATCCAGAAGGCGTAGTCGGTGTTCGGCGCGTTGCCGACATTACGGAGGAACAGGAACTCCGTTCCCCCGAGGAAGGGGCTCAGCGCGTTGGCAAGCGGGCCCGCATCGCTTGCCGCAAAGCTCTTGCCGAAGACAAGGCTGTATCCGAAGGCCCACCAGATGACCCCGACCAGCGCCGTGATGCCGAGACAGAGGGCGGCCATCGAGAGGACGTTCTTCTGACGGACGAGGCCGCCGTAGAAGAGGACGAGACCAGGCAGTGTCATGAAGAGCACCAGGGCCGCGGAGACCATCATCCAGGCGGTGTGCGAGGGTGAGGCCGAGGGGGCGATGCCGGTCGGCGAGGGGTCGGAGTTGCTCCGCTCTGCTTCGGAATAGGCGACTCGCTGCTCGAGCGTGGGGGTCGGCGCTGGCGCGGCAGGAGCGGCCGAGAGGCGTGTCGCCGGGAGCGCCAGCGAGAGGAGAAGCAGAAGGATGGGGAGGAGTCGTGATCGGATGCTCATGGGATGAAGTAGCGGGGGTTTTACCCGAAACTCCTTTCCGCAAGCCAGACTTTCATGGGTTTTAGGCTGAAGACTATTAGCCCGGATTTTGCAACAGAGCGGCATCAACTGGTGTGGATGGATCACCCTGATGGTTGGGCCTGATGGAGTTAAGGAGTTAAAAACGTTGAAGAGTTAAAAGGGTTACAAGGGACAGAATTGGAACCCTTGATTCGACTCTTCGGCCCGTGCTGATGCGACGATTTCTCTGAATTCGCCATCTCGATTCTCAGATTAGGGCTGTTTTTGATCCACTTTGACGCCACTTGCCTTTGCCTCAGCATCTCCCGATGCCTTCGTCCCTTTCGGGACTGTCCCGGCAGTTGAGGGACAGGCTACGCCGTGCCACCAGGCACTCGGCGGTCGGCAAGCGGGGGCGCCCTTTGGGCTACGACTTCGTCGTAGTCTTACGCGGCTCTTCCCAGAGCCTTGGTTGTAACGTTTCAACTTTGCTAGCCCGGCCTCGGCCTGACGGCCTGCGTTACGGCTAACTTTTTAACCCCTTTCCCCGCTCCCGGAATCCCCTTTCATCCCTGTGAGTAAATCCTTTCTGATGAGGCGCTCCAAGTATTGGGATGGGGTCATCCCCTCCGACTTCGCGAGGTTTTCCAGTGCCTCGCGAAGTTGGGGATCAAGGAGTGCTTTTACTTGAACCGCTGCTTTGCTCACACGGTCACGGGCCTCCATCCGCCCCGGCCGTCGGAGCAACCGGTCACCCGGCCATCCTTGGCCATGACGAAGAGGTGGATCCAGCCGTTGGCCACGAGGTTGGCGACGTCCTTGTGCTTGGCGAGCACCTTGTCGATCGACTCCGCGGGCGCTTCCACGATGACGGCGAGCCGGAGCGGTTCGTGCCTCCACTCCCGGCCGTCGTGCACCGACTGGAAGGGAAGGCCCGTCTTGAGGTCGCCGCCGTTCCCCTCGTGGACCCCGAGCAGGCCGGCCACGTTGTGGATCACCTTGTCGCCGGAGCCGAAGAGCCTGTTGTCGACGGTGGAGCCGAAGTACTGGAGGTTGATCCAGCTCGCCACGACCACCGGGGCGATGAGGAGCAGTTCCAGGGTCGCCTCGCCGTCGTCGAGATCGTGCCGGTAATCGTGCAGGAAGACCCTGCCGCCGAGATCGAGACCCCGTGTCCGCTCCCTGGGTGCGGCGATGAAGGCGTGGTTGCCAGCAAGTCCCCACTCGGGCCGGACCTGCGCCCAGTCCCGGCTCCTCGCGGCAACCTCGCCGTCGAGATCCAGCGCGACCGGATCGAGACCGAGGAGCGGAGCCCTCTCCCTCCGGGCGATCCCTCCGGCCAACCGGAGATTCCGCTCAAGCGAGTTGACCGGCTCCCGGTGCGAGGCGGGCACCGAGTCGAGGCCGAAGAGCGTCACCTCGTCGGTGGTCGTGTTGTGAAGGCCGGCCAGGAAGAGCGTCTCTTCTGGAATCACGATTCCCTGGTCTAGGAGCCCTTTCCGGACCACGGGATCGTTAAGGATCTCGGCGGCGGTCCTTGCATTGGCCTCGCCGGTGTGGCCGCCGCAGGCGCCGCAGTCGAGACTCGAGCCGTAGGGATTGTTCTCCGTCATGCTCCCGTGGCCGCAAAGGAGGACCAGCTTGGACAGGCCGCCCTTGGCCAGGCCCATGTGCCGGAGTGCACCGGCGGCAAGCGTCACCCGGGTCTCGGGCGGGAGGACCGAGACATCGACATCGCAGCCGCAGCCCTGCTCGGGATGCGAGTGACCTGTCAGGTCCCGGATCATCCTGCCGAGGAAGCCGAGCCCGAGTGTCTCGACAAAGACGAAGCTCGAGACGGCGGAGTTCTTGAAGGACTTCCAGGCCCCGGCGAACCGCTTGTGCCGTGCGATCGCGCCGAGTTCCGCCCGGGAGCCGTGCGAGGGAACCTTCACGGCTGGGGTCAGGAGAACCGGGCACTGCGGGGTGCCGCTTGTCTCGCCCGCAGGCACCGCCTCGATCGGGAACCCGAAGAAGCCGGCGAACCCGATCGTCTTTCCGGACGGGGCCACCTGTTCGAGAGCCCTCCGGAAGACCTCCGACCGGACATCGATGCAGAAGACCGCCTGGAAGTCGGGAGCCTCTCCCGCTTTGCCGCCTCCCAGGGAAGCGAGCTGGCCGAAGAGCTTCCGCCGGGTGGCGATCTCATGGGCCCGCTGCCAGAGCAACTGGGGAGCGGGGGTGCTCGCCGAGGCCTCCGCGTGGCCGGTCGGGGCGGTGAAGGCCACCGCTGGGAAGGCGTTCTGGAGCGCACACTCGTAGACCAGCCTGATGGCGAGCAGATGCCGCAGGGTGTCGTCCTGTTCGCCGTACAGTCCTTTTTCATGGGCGAGGAACTTCAGGTGACCGGCCCAGCCGCCGATGCCGAGCAGCAGGGAGTGGAATACCTCCGTTGCCGCGGACTCTTCGAGACCCAGCGCAGCGGCCGCCCTGTCGATCTCGTGGGCAGGATCGTCCCCGAGACCCCGGACGAATTCCCTCCAGCCCCTCAGGCCCGCCGTCTCGGGGTTCCTGTCAAGCGAGGCGGCCTGCCGCCACGCAGCGAAGAGCGGCACGCCCTTCCAGGGAAATCCCCAGAGCGCCTGACCGCCGTCGAAGTAGGCCGTGCACCATTTTGAAATCTCCTCGGTCACGAAGGCGCCCCACCGGGCTCCGCCCTCCGCGTCGATCCGTGCGCTCGGGAGATCGGCCGAAGGGAGCGGCAGCGCCCACGCGTCGGCCTGAAGTCCTGACACGAGTTCCTCCGGGGTGAGCCTTGCATCCGCTTCGCCGATCGCCCTCCGCAGATCCTCCGCGGTGATCTTCCCGGCCCCGTGGAGTTCCCGGTAGAAGGAAGGAGGGAGTGCCAGGGGCGTGCCGGCATTCCGGGCGAGCACCCCGGCGGCCTTGGTGAAGGGCATGTCGGAGAGCCCGACAAAGGGATTCACGGCGACGAACCGCGAGAGCGGCCAGAGCGGCGCGATGCGGCCCAAGGCTTCATCGGCCTGGGTCCTGAACGTGTGGGAGGGGATCGTGGAGGCGCTGGAGTGCATGGTGGTGGTGAGGATTAGAGTGGGCGTGAAAGTGGGTTGAGGGTCTTTTGGAGAGGTCGAGTGAGTGAGAGGGTCAGGATTTTCGGGCGCGGGGCGGCCAGATTGCGGCGATCAGGCGGTTGGCAGCGGTGTTGACGTAGAATCCGTTGTAGGCGTGGACGAAGAGGGTCCGGCCCGCCGCCGTCGAGGCCCATGTCGGGGGAAGGAAGGCCCGGAGAGCCAGCAGCATGAAGGAGAGGGCCGTGAGCAGGGCGATCGGCCAGGCCATCGTGAAGGCCGGGGCCGGGGCGACGGAGGCACCGAGCAGATGCCGCGTCCCCTCGTGGAGGGCGACCGAGAGGAGGCCGACGCCGGCAGCGACCGCGATACCGGAGAGGAACCCGATGGCACCGGACGAGGTCGACCACCAGTGCCAGAGGAGCTGGGCAAGGGCCACGGCCAGGATCAGACCGAGACCGAAGCGGCCTGAGTCCTCCCACGGGGCGCTTCCGGAGAGGAAGGAGAGAAGGGCGACCAGACCGCCAGCCGCCGCGAAGGCCGCGAGTGCCCCGAGAAGGCCCCGGTAGCTCCGCGCGGGAGGGGAACCGGCCGACCGCGACGCGGCGATCACGCTTCCCGAGGAGAGGAAGGCGTGGGCCTTGTAGAGCGAGTGGGCGGCGATGTGAAGCAGGGCCAGGGCGAAGGCCCCGAGGCCGCACTGCAGCATCATGAATCCCATCTGTGCGACCGTGGAGAAGGCGAGCGTCCTCTTCACGCTCGTCTGGGTGATCATGACGAGTGAGGCGAAGAGGGCGGTGAAACCGCCGACCGCCGCCAGGAGTTCAAGCGCCTTGGGGGCCTGGGCCATGAGCGGGCTGAACCGGATGATGAGGAAGCCGCCCGCGTTGATGATGCCCGCGTGCATGAGGGCCGAGACCGGCGTGGGGGTCTCCATCGTGTCGGGAAGCCATCCGTGGAAGGGGAACTGCGCGGACTTCAGGACCGCCGCCACCACCAGGAGGAGGGCGATCGTCTGGAGCGGCGCCTCCTCTTGGGAAGCGCCGGCAAAGAGCGCGGCGTAGTCAAGGGTCCCGAAGGCGCGCCAGGCGAACCAGAGCGCGGCAAGGAGGGCGATGTCACCGAGCCTGCTGAAGAGGAATTTTTTCCGGGCCGCCACCAGGGCGGCGGGCCTGTCTGGATAGAAGGTGAGCAGCTTGTGCAGGGCCATGCTGACCCCCATCCAGGCGACGACAAAGAGGGCGAGGTTTCCGGAGACCACGAGCAGCAGCACGCATCCGGCGGTCACCGAGAGCCACTTGAAGAAGCGACCCTGGTCGGGGTTGCCGCCGAGGTAGTTGGCGGAGAAGCGGATCACGGCGACCGCAAGGAAGGCGGCCAGCACCAGCATCACCGCGGAGACTGCGTCGAAGTAGGAGGAGAGCGCGAGCGGCCCCCACGAGCACGCCGTGAATTTCAGCGGATGGCCCCCGAGCGCCAGCGCACCGGCCGAGAGGAGAGCGAGCAGGAGGGAGAGCAGGCCCAGGAACTGGGCGGCCTTGCCGGTCGCCGCGGGCCGTGCGTTGGCGATTCCTCGGGGAAGGAGCAGGGCGGCCAGCAGGGGAAGCGGCGCGACAAGCGGGAGGAAGTCTGCGGATTGGAGCGATGCAAGGAGTTGATTCATGGACGCATCCTACCGACTTTCATTCTTGTTGATCCAATAGATGATTTTTAATAGATCGTTTGATTAACTCAAACATTCCGTGTCCTTCCTCAACTACCACCACCTCCGCTACTTCCGCGCGATCGCGCAGACGGGCAACCTGACCCGCGCGGCCGAGCACCTGAACATCTCCCCCTCCGCGCTGAGCATCCAGCTGGGACAGCTCGAGGAGAGCCTCGGCCAGGAACTCTTCGAGCGGCGGAAGAAGCGGCTCGAACTCACGGAGGCGGGCAGGCTTGCCCTGGACTATGCCGAGACGATCTTCCGCAGCGGCGAGGAGCTGCTCGACGCCCTCAAGCACCGCGTCCCGAAGCAGCGCCAGATCCTCCGCGTCGGCGCGGTGGCCACCCTCTCCCGCAACTTCCAGCTCGAACTGCTCCGTCCGTTCCTGGCGCGGCCCGACGTCGAGCTCGTGCTGCGGACCGGGGCCCTGCGCGATCTGCTCGGGATGCTCGAGGCCCATGCGGTCGACATCGTCCTCTCCAACCTGCCGGTTCCCCGCGATGCCGAAACCGATCTCCGGAGCCACCTCCTCGACGAGCAGGAGGTGAGCCTGGTCGCCCACCGGAAGAACGCGCGCTTCAGTTTCCCGGAGTCGCTGGAGGGGATGCCGATGGTCCTGCCGACTCTCGAGAGCAGCATCCGGGGACCCTTCGACCTGCTGCTCGAGCAGCACGGTGTTCGCCCGCAGATCGTCGCGGAGGTGACCGACATGGCGATGATGCGACTGCTGGCGCGCGAGGCCGAGGCGGTGACGCTGGTGCCCAGGGTAGTGGTCCGTGACGAGCTTCGCGCGGGAACGCTCGTGGAGCTCCACCGCATCCGTCGGATCCGGGAGAGCTTCTACGCGATCACGCCGGCGCGCCAGTTTCCGAACCCCTTGGTGAAGGAGCTGCTGGGTGGCCACCGTCCGGAAAAGTCCAGGACTCCGAAACGGAAAAAGGCGGGGACCTGAGTCCCCGCCTTTTTGCGGAGGGCTTTGTGAAAAGCCCGTTCGGTGACGAACCAAATCGTCCTGCGGCTGCCGTCAGCTTGTGCGTGCGAGACCGCCTAGACGGCCTTGTCGCCGGTCTCGTCGGTGCGGATGCGGATCGCGTTCTCCACGGGGAGGACGAAGACCTTGCCGTCGCCGATCTTGCCGGTTTTGGCGGTCTTGACGATCGCACCGACCGCGCCCTCGACGGCGCCGTCGGCCACGACGATCTCGAGCTTGATCTTGGGCAGGAAGTCGACGGTGTACTCGCTTCCGCGGTAGATCTCGGTGTGGCCCTTCTGGCGGCCGAAGCCCTTGACCTCGGTCACCGTCATGCCCTCGATGCCGAGTTCGCTGAGTGCGTCCTTGACCTCCTCCAGCTTGAAGGGCTTGATGATTGCTTCGATTTTTTTCATGGGTTTTGGTGGGTGTGGGTTGGACCTTCCTGGGATTAGTGGTTGTAGCCCTCCTCACCGTGATCGGTGATGTCGAGACCCTGGTGTTCCGCCTCGACCGAAGGACGGAGGCCGATGACCAGCTTGACGATGAAGGTGATGATGATGGTTCCGATCACCGCGAGGGCGATGGTGATGCCGGCGGCCTTGGCCTGCGCCACGAGGAGCGAGTGGGACTCGATGGCGGCCTTCAGCCCGTTCTTGGCGGCGTAGGCGTCGCTGACCAGGTTGCCGTTCACGGCGGGGTTGACCAGGACGCCCGTGATGAGGGCTCCGACCGTTCCGCCGACACCATGGATGCCGAAGGTGTCGAGCGCGTCGTCGTACTTGAAGATCCCCTTTAGGACGGTGACGGCGAAGTAGGGGACGACACCGGCGACCACGCCGATGATCGCGGCACCCGTGGAATCCACGAATCCGCAGGCCGGGGTAATGACCACGAGGCCGGCCACGGCTCCCGAGCACATGCCGAGCACGCTGGGCTTGCCCTTGAGGATGAACTCAAGCAGGGGCCAGACGAAGGCGGCGATGGCGGTCGCGATCGTGGTGGTGAGGAAGGCGTTGGCGGCGATGCTGTCGGCGGCCAGCGCGCTGCCGGCGTTGAAGCCGTACCAACCGACCCAGAGAAGGCCGGTGCCGATCATGGTGAGCACGAGGCTGTGGGGAGGCATGGGCTCCTTGCCGTGTCCGACGCGCTTGCCGAGCAGGAGGCAGAGGATGAGGGCGCTCCAGCCCGAGGACATGTGAACCACGGTGCCGCCGGCGAAGTCGATCGCGGGGATCTTGGCATCGGCGTTCCAGACACCGTTCATGAGGCCGGTGGCGCCCCAGACCATGTGGGCGAGCGGGAAGTAGACGAGGAACATCCAGAGGCCGACGAAGGCCATCAGGGCGGTGAACTTGAGGCGCTCGGCCGTGGCACCGAAGATGAGGGCCGGTGTGATGATCGCGAAGGTCAGCTGGAAGATGCAGAAGACATTCTGCGGGATCCAGTAGGCGTAGCTGGTGTTGGGGGCCGAATCGATCCCCTTCAGGAAGAAGAACTCGGTGCCGCCGATGAAGGGGCTGGCGAAGTTCGTTCCGAAGACCAGGCTGTAGCCGACCGCCCACCAGATGATGGCGACCAGACCGGTGATGCCCAGGCACATGGCGAGCATCGACAGGACATTCTTGGAGCGGACCAGACCTCCGTAGAAGAGGGCCAGACCGGGCAGGGTCATCAGGAGCACCAGGGCCGCCGAGACCATCATCCAGGCCGTGTGGCCGGCGATGGCGACCGGGGCGATGTTCGTCGGAGTCGGGTCACCGTTGGTCAGGGCCGCCTGCAGGTAGGCGGTCTGGGCCTTCAACGGGGCGTCCGCGAAAGCGATCGGGGTGGGTGCCGGAGCGGCATCCTCTGCATGGAGGGTGGAAGTGACGGCGCCGAGGATCGCCAGTGAGGCGACCGCCGCGAGCAACCGGAGCACGGAGGTGGTTTTTTTCTTCATAGGGTTGGTGTTGGTTGTGGCGCCCGGTGAGGGGCGGTTAAGAAATGAAAGCAACCTCCGTGCCAACTTTTGCAGGCTCGTTCTTTTCAGCTTTGGGCTACGTTGCCGCTCGGTTGCCGTATGATCAGATACGGCTGCCCTCGCGCGCCTTGCCCAAACTGAAAACTCCATTGCCCGCAAAGATGGCTCAGAAGGAAGGGTCTTTTGGCGATTTTTGGCCTCTTAAGAGTCGCGAAGGCGCCTTTGGCGGTTTTTATCCACCCTGCAACATCGATGGGGCCGAGACTTTTGCCTAATGCAAGTGAAGCCGACTCGAGTAACAGCTACTTGGGGAACCGAGTGGAGTCTTCTTTGGGCTTCCTAAGATTCCTGCGGTGTTGGAACGAGAGCCCGGCAAAAAGACAGCCTAAGACGACGGAAGTCAGGAACCAGAGCCCCAGGCAGGCGAGGATGTTTTTGAGGATTTCAACCATGGGAGGGAAGGGAAGAGTTCACGAATGGCTTGGTTTTCCGGCGACTATACTTGGAGTGATGAGATTTGCCGGGCGGGAAGAGTGGACGAACCGCTTTCCCGCCCGGCATTTCTGTCGAACTGCGCACCCCCCGGCACGCAGCCCTCCATATTCTTCATGAGCATGACAAACAACGGACCTCTTCCGTTCCGAAGAGCTGGAGGGAGGGGGCCGTCATGGAGTTCCTCTTCATTGCGGCTGTAGGTGAGTTGATCAAGTTAACGGTTGTATTTTTGAAGGCAACTAGGTGTATCACGAAACTTATTCGCGGCAATGACAATCGTCGCGCACCAGATGACTTCATGGGTCAACAATGCGGGAGTGCGCCGGTTGTGCGGCCTGCTATAAACACCCATGCGAATTTTGCTGCGGGTTTTCGGTTACACGGCGCGTTATCCCTGGATGGCGGCGGCGACGATGTTCTGCGCCATCACCGGCACGCTGATGGTGGCGGTCTTTCCGGCCGTGACCCAGCGGGTGGTCGATGATGTGCTCCGCGGTCACCAACCCGAAAAGCTGATGCCGCTGATCCTCGCGGGGCTGGCCGCCTTCTTCGCCCAGGATCTGCTCAACGCCCTGCGCATCCTGCTCAACAACCACTTCGAGCAGAGGGTGATCTTCGATCTCCGCAGCGATCTCTACGCGCTGATCCAGAAGCTCCCCCTGCCGTGGTTCGACAACCGGGCGACCGGCGACATCATGACCCGGCTGGTGGAGGATGTGACCAATGTGGAGCGCGTCCTGATCGACGGGATCGAGCAGGGAACCGTCGCGATCCTGCAGATCGGCATCATCCTGGCCCTGATGGCCCATTACAGCGGCGAACTGACGCTGGCGGCGCTGGTTCCGCTTCCCTTCCTGGCCGCCGGGGCGCTGGCCTACACGCTCACCGCGGGGAAGCGCTACCGCGCGACGCGCAAGGCGACCTCCGCGCTCAACTCCCTCCTCCACGACAACCTCGACGGCATCAGGCAGATCAAGACCTACGCGACCGAGGAGCGTGAGCACGCCCGGTTCAACGCGGCGAGCGAGGCGCTCCGCGTCGCCTCCCTGGTGGTCATGCGCTACTGGGCCCTCTACAGCCCCACGATGAACTTCCTGGGAAACCTCGGCATGGTGGTGATCCTGGCGGTCGGTGGCTACCGGGTCCTTCAGGGTTCGATGGATCTCGGCGTGCTGGTCGCCTTCCTGGTGCTGGCCCGCTATCTCTACGAGCCGGTCGGCCGCCTGCATTCGCTCAACCAGTTGCTCCAGTCGGGCCGGGCCGCAAGCGAGCGGGTCTTCTCGATCCTCGATGCGCCGCTCGAGGAGGGATGGCGGGAGTCTGCATCACACGGCGCGGTGCAACCGATCCTGGGTGATGTCCGCTACGAGGATGTCGGCTTCCAGTACCAATCCGAAACTCCCGTCCTCCACGACATCACACTCCATGCACGACCCGGTGAGATGGTCGCGCTGGTGGGGCCGACCGGCGCCGGAAAGACGACCCTGATCAATCTCCTGAGCCGCTTTTACGAGCTCACCTCCGGCGAGATCCTGCTGGACGGCCGGCCGATCAGATCCATTCCCCTCGGAGAACTGCGCCGCTCCGTCGCCGTGGTCACGCAGGAGAGCTTCCTCTTCAACGGTACCACGGCAGACAACCTTCTCATCGCCAAGCCTGATGCCACCGAGGAGGAAATGTGGAATGCGCTGGCCGGGGCGAATGCCGAGGGCTTCATCCGGCGCCTGCCGAAGGGTCTCCACTCGCAGCTCGGCGAGCGCGGCGTGAAACTGAGCGTCGGGGAGAAGCAGCGGCTCTCCATTGCGCGCGCGCTGCTCAAGAATCCCCCGATCCTTGTCCTCGACGAGGCCACGGCCAGCGTCGACAACACCACCGAGCGGCTCATCCAGGAGGCGCTCCAGCACCTCCTCGCGGGGCGGACGAGTTTCGTGATCGCCCATCGCCTCTCCACCGTCCGCCATGCCGACCAGATCCTCGTCATGGAGCGTGGCCGGATCATCGAGCGGGGCAACCACGCATCGCTGCTCTCGGAGAACGGCCTCTACGCCTCGCTCTGCAGGGAGGCCGAGTCGCATCACGGGGTGTTCGGGGATCATGGGCCCTCGACGCAGGGTTGATCAGCGCAGGGTTGATCAGCGGTGATCGCGCCTCTCCGCAGGGGTTGTTTTCTATTGTTGGAACGGGAAATTGTATAAAAACTAGGTGTTCCCCAATAAACCCCCATGACCGACGACCCCTCCTCCCTGACCACCAGACTGCTCCTCGAGAACAAGGCCTGGTCCGAGGAAATCCTCAGCCACGATCCCGAGTATTTCCACAATCTCGCCAAGGAGCAGCGTCCCAAGTTCCTCTGGATCGGATGCTCCGACAGCCGCGTGCCGGCCGAGACGGTCGTCAACGCGAAGCCCGGCGAGATCTTCGTCCACCGCAACATCGCCAACCAGGTCATCACCACCGATTTCAACTGCCTCAGTGTTCTCCAGTACGCGATCTCGGTGCTGAAGGTCGACCACATCATCGTCTGCGGCCACTACGGATGCGGAGGCGTCGAGGCCGCATTGAGCCGGGAGAACTCGGGGATGATGATCGCCAACAAGTGGCTGCTTCATATCAAGGACATTTACCGCCTTCACCAGGCGGAACTGGAGAGCCTCCCCCGCGAGCAGATGTTCCGCAAGATGATCCAGTTCAACATCATCGAGCAGGTCAACAACCTGGCCCACACCTCGATGATCCAGACCTCCTGGAAGCAACGCAAGGGGCCGACCCTGCACGGCTGGGTCTACGGTCTGGAGAACGGCCTGATCGAGGAGCTGATCACCCTCGATTACAACGCCCCGATCGAGACGATCTACCGCTTCACGGATTGATCCTTCGTCCCTGGCCCCTGGTTCGACCGGACGAGGCCAGACAGAAAGCACCATGAACTCCCTCCCCCGCCCCTATCTCGAGAACCTCCGCTACGACATCCCGGCCAGCATCGGTGTCTTCCTGGTGGCCCTTCCGCTCTGCCTCGGCATCGCCCTCGCCTCGGGTGCGCCGCTCTTCTCCGGGATGATCGCAGGGATGGTCGGCGGCCTAGTCGTGGCGTGGGCCAGCGGTTCCCAGCTCAGCGTCTCGGGTCCGGCTGCCGGACTCACGGTGATCGTCTTCTCGGCCATCCAGACACTCGGCGGGTTCGGTCCCTTCCTGATGAGCGTGGTCCTAGCGGGCGTGATCCAGATCGCCCTCGGCTACGCGCGGGCCGGGACGATCGGCGCCTTCTTCCCCTCGGCGGTAATCAAGGGAATGCTCGCGGCCATCGGACTGATCCTGATCCTCAAGCAGATTCCCCATGCGACGGGATACGATTCCAGCATGGAGGGTGACGAGTCCTACATGCACGACACGGCAGGCGCGGCATTTCATCAGCTTGCCGATGCGATCCAGGCAATCTCCTGGGGGGCGACGCTGGTCACGCTCGTGGCCCTGGTCATTCTCTTCGTCTGGGAAGCCCCCTTCATCCGCCGGCATGCCTTCCTGCGGATGATTCCCGCGCCCCTCCTCGCGGTGATCTGGGGCATCCTTTTCAACGCATGGGCGACGCGCTTCCTCCCGGCGCTCGCGATCGAGCCGAAGCACCTTGTCACCCTGCCGCCGCTTTCCTCACCCCTCGAGTTCCTCCATCAGTTCCGGCTCCCCGATTTCTCCGCGCTGGGCAACCCCGCCGTCTACAAGACCGCGATCGTGCTGGCGGTCGTGGCCAGCCTTGAGACGCTCCTGAGCATTGAGGCGGTGGACAAGCTCGACCCGCAAAAGCGGGTCGCCCCCACGAACCGTGAGCTCAAGGCCCAGGGACTCGGCAATCTGCTCAGCGGCATGATCGGAGGGCTCCCCATCACCGCGGTCATCGTCCGCAGTTCCGCCAACATCAACTTTGGCGGACGCACCCGCATCTCCTGCTTCCTCCACAGCGTCCTGCTGCTGCTTGCCGTGCTCTTCCTCGGGGGCCTGCTCAATACGATCCCCCTTTCCTGCCTTGCGGCGATCCTCCTGCAGACCGGCTACAAGCTCGCCAAGCCATCGCTTTTCAGGGAGCAGTTCGCGAAGGGGTGGAACCAGTTCCTCCCATTCCTCATCACCATCGTGGCGATTGTCGCGGAGGATCTGCTTGTGGGCATTGCCATCGGCATGGCGATCGGACTCCTCTTCGTCCTGAAGGCCAACTTCCAGCACTCCATCTCGCTCACCCGCCACGGGTCGAGCTACCTCCTGCGCTTCAACAAGGATGTCTCCTTCCTGAACAAGGCCTACCTGCGCCAGCTGCTTGCCTCCATCGTTCATGATGCCCACGTCACCATCGACGGAAGGAGGGCCCGGTTTGTGGATCAGGATATACTCGAAACCATCGGGGACTTCCTCAAGGAGGCACCCGACCGCCGGATCGTCGTCACGGTCGAGGAAGTCGCCCTGCCCGCGGGCATCGGCTCCTCGCACTGAGAGGTTGGCTGAACCCAAACACTGAAATGGGAACGGGATGGCGGCAGGAGGAAGACGTTAAAAAGGTTAGAACGTTGAAGCGTTACAACGTGGATCAAAAGAGCTGATCTGATAACAGGGCTTGAGTATTCAGAGGGCTCGTGGCGGCAGCACGGGCCGAAGATTCGAAGCAAGATTTCGAATGCAGTCACTTGTAACTTTTTTAAAGCTTCAACGTTTTTAACCTCAATACCGGGCACGTTATCGCTTAATAGGCCTGCGCTGTTGTTTCGCCACCGTTGCAAAACCGGGCTGAAATATTCAGCCGGTCCGCTTGCGGCTTGACCAAGCCGGACTAGTTGGCAAATATGCCAAATATGCCAACCGCCGCGCCCCGACTCCGAACGCTGAAATTGCACGCGTCCGAAAGGTCGGTTGTCGTCAAGGCGATGGCCCATCCCACGCGACTTCTGATCATGGAGGCCCTGATGATGCAGGGCGAGTGCTGTGTCAACGAACTCACCGACATGGCTGGCTGCGACATCACCACCCTCTCCAAGCATCTGGCCGTGATGAAGAGGGCCGGACTGCTGGTCTGCGAGAAGCGAGGCCTGAATGTCTATTACCAGATCGCCTGCCCCTGTTTTCCCGAGTTCTTCCGCTGCATCGACCTGGTCATCCGGGCCGGTCGTAAAAATCTCCGCTGCGCCTGCTAAGTGGTGCATTGCTAACCTGCCCGTCAACCTCTCAACACCGTCACCCACTCCACATGAAAACATCCGAACTCCTCGCCATCCTCCGGGCGCATCCCGCTCATCATCTCCAGTTCATCCTGCCCGACGGTGGTCGGGTTCCCATCCACGCGCACATCACCGAGGTGGGACGCGTCGACAAGACCTTCCTCGACTGCGGGGCAACCGTTCGCAGGCTTTCCTACCTCTGCCTGCAGTCCTGGGTGGCCGACGATACCGACCATCGCCTTCCTGCGGAAAAGCTCGCGGACATCATCGACCGCGCCGCGCCGATCCTCGGCGAGGAGGACCTTGATGCGGAACTCGAGTACGAGGATGGATTCATCTCGCAGTTTCCCTTGGAAACCGCGCGGATTGAGGGGAATCTCATCCACTTCACGCTCGTCACCAAGCACACCGACTGCCTCGCCAAGGAGATCTGCCTCCCTCCCGCCAACGCGGCCGGAGAGGATGGCTCCTCCTGCTGCAGCGGCAGCGGCTGCTGCTGAGCCCGCAAAAAATCATCAACCAACCCTTCATGGAAAACGTCGTCATCATCGGATCCGGCTGCGCCGGCTGGACAGCAGCAATCTACACCGCGCGTGCCAACCTCAACCCCCTCCTGATCACGGGCCAGCAGCCCGGGGGGCTCCTGACCACCACCTCGACCGTCGAGAACTTCCCCGGATTCCGCAACGGCATCGAGGGGACGGCCCTCATGACCGAGATGCAGGAGCAGGCGACCCGCTTCGGGACACGGATCCAGTATCTGAGCAAGGTCGATTCGGTCGATCTCTCCGGGAGTCCGCTGAAGCTGACCGTCGAGGGCAAGGTCATCGAGACAAAGAGCATCATCGTCGCGGTCGGCGCCGGACACCGTCACCTCGGCGTGCCGGGTGAACATGAGCTTGAGAACAAGGGTGTCACCTACTGCGCCACCTGCGACGGCGCGCTTCCGATTTTCCGGAACAAGCCGCTCGTGGTCATCGGCGGCGGCGACTCGGCCTGCGAGGAGGCCAGCTATCTCACGCACTTCGCTTCACAGGTTTATCTTATCCACCGCCGCGACTCCCTGCGGGCCTCCAAGATCATGGCCGACCGCACGCTGGCCAATCCCAAGATCACCATGGTCTGGAACTCCGTCGTCGAGGAGGTTCTCGATGTCGCTCAGGATCGGGTGACCGGCGTACGACTGAAGAACACCGTGACCGGAGAGGCCAGCACGCTCGACTGCGCCGGTGTCTTCGTGGCGATCGGCCACGTCCCGAACACGCAGATCTTCCAGGGCAAGCTCGACATGACCGACGCGGGTTATCTCGTGCTCGGCGAAGGGAGCCGCACCAATGTCCCCGGCGTCTTCGCCGCGGGCGACTGCGCGGACTCGGTCTACCGTCAGGCCATCACCGCGGCCGGCATGGGGTGCGCCGCCGCGATCGACGCCGAACGCTACCTCGCAGGCCTGAAATAACTCAATATCAGTCCCCATCACCTATCACCCAGCTGCCAGCTTCTAACTTCTAGCTCCCAGTTTCCATGAAACCACTTGTCCTCATCCTCTGCACCGGCAACTCCTGCCGGAGCCATCTCGCCGAGGGAATCCTCCGCGCCGCCGCCGGCGATCTCATCGAAGTCGCCAGCGCCGGATCGAAGCCGGCCGGTTACGTCCATCCCAAGTCGATCGAGGTGATGAAAGAGATCGGCATCGACATCTCCGGCCACACCTCCAAGCACCTCGAGGAGTTCCTCGGCCGACCCGTCGACACGGTGATCACCGTCTGCGGGAATGCCGACCAGGCCTGCCCGATGTTCCCCGGTCAACTCCACCGCTTTCATTGGGGCTTCGAGGATCCCGCGCACGCAACGGGCACCGAAGAGGAGGTTCTGAACGAATTCCGACGCATCCGTGACCAGATCCGCCTGGTGTTCGAGGCATACGCCGCAGGCCTGAAACGCGGAAAGACACTCTGACCCGAAAGCGCCGACACCATGGAGAACCATTCCCGTCCCGTGAAGAAGATCGCCTTCTTCGAACGCAACCTGACCCTCTGGGTCCTCCTCTGCATGGTCGCGGGGGTGATTCTCGGCACCTTGGCGCCCGGGACCATCGCGGCGATCAGCACCTGGGAGTTCGGCAGCGATTCCCATGTGAACGTCGCCATCGCCATCCTCATCTGGCTGATGATCTACCCGATGATGCTCAAGGTGGACTTCGGCGCGATCGGCGGCGTGGCGAGGAAGCCGAAAGGTCTTCTCATCACCCTCTTCGTGAACTGGATCGTAAAGCCCTTCAGCATGGCCTTCCTGGGCTGGCTCTTCATCCAGCATCTCTTCGCTCCGTGGATCGATCCCGCGACCGCGCGCGACTACACCGCCGGACTGATTATCCTGGCCGCGGCCCCCTGCACGGCGATGGTCTTCGTCTGGTCCTACCTGACCGACGGCGACCCTGCCTACACGCTGGTCCAGGTTGCCGTGAACGACCTGATCATGCTCGTTGCTTTCGCGCCGATCGTGATGTTCCTCTGCGGCGTCTCGGGCGTGGTGGTTCCCTCCTCCGTCCTGATCACCTCAGTGCTGGTCTTCATCGTGATCCCGCTTGCGGCCGGGTGGCTCACGCGAACCCTTCTGCTCAAGGCCAAGGGAAGCGAGTGGTTTGAACAGTCCTTCCTGCCCAAGTTCCAGCCGGTCACGATGGCAGCGCTCCTGCTGACCCTGATCCTGATCTTCGCCTTCCAGGCCCAGAACCTGACCCATCGCTGGATGGCCGTTCTCTTCCTGGCCGTGCCGATCATCATCCAGGTCTATTTCAACTCGGGCCTCGTCTATCTGCTGATGCGCTGGCTGAAGGTACCCCATAACGTGGCTGCCCCCGGTGCCCTGATCGGAGCGAGCAACTTCTTTGAGCTGGCCGTGGCGGTGGCGATCACGCTCTTCGGACCGGGCTCCGGAGCCGCCCTAGCCACCGTCGTCGGTGTCCTCGTCGAGGTGCCGGTGATGCTCTCGGTCTGCAGTGCCTGTAACGCCACGCGCCACTGGTTCCCGACTGGGGGGGAAGCAAGGCGTAGGCAAGGGCAGTGAGAGGCCCTGAGAGGTGGATAGACTGAAGGCTGAAGGCTGTTAGGGCGTTTGGATGCAGATGGCTTTTTAATCACAACGCCGAGAGGCTCGGAAACTGCGTTGTAGCGGATACCCTGCATCGCCCTTGGGCGGTGCAACAGGCGAGCGGCAGGCAATGCCGTAGTCATACTCCCCATTACCGATAACCGATTGCCCATTCACGATTCCCTCGGATCGCTCCCGGGACCAAGGGCTCGGTAATGATTATCCCCCTTCCCCCTTGTTGCTACGCGCTATGCGGCGTTCCCGGGCGGGTTTGATTCTCCGGCCGCGGGTTTCTTGAAATGTACCTTCAGGATCCTGCGGCCGTCGGTCTCTGCGACCGTGGCGGTGTAGTCGCCGATCCGGATGCTCTCACCGCGCGTTGGCAGATGGCCCAGCAGTTGGGTGATGTAGCCGCCGATGGTGCTCACCTCGGTCTCCTCGAACTTGAGGCCCGTCTCCTCGGCAAGGTCGTGAAGGGCAAGCGTTCCCTCGGCATCGAACTCCCCGTCACCGATCTTGGTAATCTCCTCCTCCTTGGTGTCGAACTCGTCGTGGATGGAGCCGACGAGCTCCTCAAGGACGTTGTCGAGGGTGACGATGCCGACGGCGCCGCCGTATTCGTCCACGGCGATCGCGAGGTGGGCGTGCTTGGCCAGGAAGTAATTGAGCAGCTTCTCGAGCGGCATCATTTCCGAGACATGGTGGATGGGCCGCTGGATGGTCTTGAGCTCCTGCCTGCCGGATTGGACAAGCCCCAGCAGGTCCTTGATGTGGACGAGCCCGACCGATTCGTCGAGTGCGCCGGTGCAGAGCGGGAACCGGGTGTGGCGTGAGTCGATCGCCTTGGTGAGTTCTCCGGAGAAGGACTCCTCGAGATCAAGGAAGATGACCTCGCTGCGGGGGGTCATGATGTCGCGCACGACGCGGTGCTGGAGGTCGAGCGCGTTCACCGCCAGCCGCTCACCCAGGGGCGAGACCTCCTTGGCCTCGCGGCTCTCGGTCAGGATGACGCGCAGTTCCTCGTTGGAGAGGGCGCGTTCGGACTCCTCCGGAGGCTCCACGCGCAGAAGATGGCGGAGCAGAAAGTTTGCCGAGAGGTTCAGGAAGCGGATGACGGGGCGGAAAAGGGTGTAGAAGAGGCCGAGCGGAGGGCTGAGCCAGAGGGCCAGCTGAACCGGTTTTCGGATCGCAAGCGACTTCGGGACAAGCTCGCCGAGAACGATGTGGAGGAACGTGATGAGCGAGAAGGCGATCACGAACGAGACGGTCGTCACCAGCGTCGGGGATTCGATCCCGGCGAGGCGGAAAGCCGGTTCGATGATGTGGGCCAGAAAGGGCTCGCCCAGCCAACCGAGGCCGAGGCTGGCCAGCGTGATGCCGAGCTGCGTGGCCGAGATGTAGGCCTCCAGGTGCGAGGTGATGTGCTTGGCGACCATGGCCCGGGCATCGCCCTGCTCGATGAGGGTATCCAGCTGGCTGGCGCGGATCTTCACGACCGCAAGCTCCGAGGCGACGAAGAACCCGTTCAGCAGGACCAACGCGAGGATGGCGAGAAGGCGGAGAAGGATGATCTCCCCGGATTCCCAGTGTTCGGCTGGAAGGACGGCGGCCGGCAGTCGGGTGACATCCCCTGCCGCCACCGCCAGAATGGCAGCGACGTGCGTCATGGGGATCTCAGTTGCAGAGGGAACGGCAGGCTGCCGGGGCGGAAATGGTGACGCCGCGATCGCACTTAAACCGATGTGCGACAGAAAGGTTCATCGGGGAGATTCCTAAGAGAGAAGGGAACACCTTGCCGGGGTCACCGGCCTCCCCTGACAGGAGAGCCGGGTTGAGCAAGCCGGAGCTTACCAGCTGGACTTGGTGACTCCGGGGATCAGGCCGTTGGTGGCCAGTTCGCGGAAGGTGATACGCGAGATCTTGAAGCGGCGGAGGTAGGCGCGGCGGCGGCCGGAGACCTGGCAGCGGTTGGTGAGACGGACCGGGCTCGCGTTGCGGGGAAGCTGGCTGAGGCCGATGTAGTCCTTCTTCGCCTTGAGCTCTGCACGGAGTTCCGCCCACTTCGCGACGGTCTCGCGCTTGCGTTTGTCTCTTTCAAGCCATGAAGTCTTTGCCATAGGGAGGTGAGATGATAGGGGGAATGGGGGAGAGGGCAAGATCTTTTTTTCGAGAAAAACGCCCCCTTTCTGGTTGTCCCTCGCGGCGTGGCGCGGCAACCCTTGGCGATGACGAAGAAATCCCACCGAGTCCTCAGCGCGTCCAAGGCTTCCAAGCCAAGGCTCATCATTTCCGAGAGCGAGCAGGGAGCCGACATGTTCCATGCCACCGGCTTCCGCGCACCGGATCCCTTTGTCTACGTGGAGAGCCGGGGGAAAAGCGCGATCCTCCTCAACGATCTGGAGCTGGATCGCGGCAGTCGCGAGGCCCGGGTCGACGAGGTGGTCTCCCAGAGTGATCTGGCCGCCTCGCTGGAAAAGAAAAGCGGAAGGAAGCCCGCGCCGGTCGAGGTGATCGCGGCCTTTCTCAAGAAGAGCGGAGCAAGCCGGCCGTTGGTCCCGGCCGACTTCCCTCTCGGTCTGGCACGCCAGCTCGGGGAGCATGGTGTCGCAGTCACCCCGGTCGAGGGGATGTTCCGCCCCGAGCGCCAGATCAAGACGCCGGGTGAAATCCGGCTCATGACCGAGGCGACACGGATCACCGAGGCGGGCATGGAGCGCGCCTTCGAGGTGCTGCATGCCTCCACGGTCGGTGTGGGCAAGGTGCTTCGCTGGGGCGGCGCCATCCTCACCTCCGAGCGCCTCCGCATGGAAATCGAGGCGACCATGCTCCGGGCGGGGGCAATCCCCGCGGGGAACTCGATCGTGGCGTGCGGGGAGCAGGCATGCGACCCTCACGAGCGGGGCCACGGCCCGCTCAGGGCCCACCAGCTCATCATCCTCGATCTCTTTCCCCGGGCCACGAGCGGCTACTACGGTGATCTCACCCGGACGGTCGTCAAGGGGAAGGCTACCGAGGCGCAATCCCGTCTCTGGGAGGTCTGTCTGCTCGGCCAGAAGCTGGCCCTCGGATCGCTCGGGCATGGGGCCGACGGCGGGGCCATCCACCGGGAGGTGACGGATTTCTTCACCGACAACGGCTATCCGACCGAGCGCGTGGGAGGGGCGAAGGGACGGTGGAGCGGCTTCTTCCACGGCACCGGCCACGGCCTGGGACTCGATCTCCACGAGGCCCCGCGCTTCGGCGCAGGGAAGCTCAAGGCGGGCCAGGTCTTCACGATCGAGCCGGGAATTTACATCCCGGGCATAGGCGGCGTGCGCCACGAGGATGTCGCCCTGATCACGAAGACGGGTCACAAGCTCCTGAGTCGGTGTCCGAAGCCGTTGGAACTGTGAGTGTTTTCCCGCACAGACGCAGAGAAAGGATTAGTCACAGGGATGAAGGGGATGAAAGGGATTGTGAGTAAGGAATGGCAGAAGTTGCTACTAGGCAGAACTTCGGTACGGTTGGCCTTGGTCTCACTCTTGCAAGTGAGCTTGCAAAGATCACCCCAGAGGCTACCGGCTTTGCGTTCCATAGCCCATACCTTCTGGATCGAATACGCTGAAAATCAGCCCCGGGTCCTCCTCGGGAACAAGTGCTCGGTGGTGAACATCCCTTTTATCCCCTTGGCTGGCCCGGCCGTTGCTCCGCATCCGTTACGGATCCCTGTAAAAACTTCCATGCATCTCGATACCTGTTTTGGCTCGCCTTCATGGGATTTCATCAGCGGTTTCTTAAGGGCAACTTTTTGGTTGAACGTTTTCCGTTCGCGGTTGTCTGGTATGATGCAGCTGTCACATCCATGAACTTTGAACTCTACATCCTCCTGATCGGTGCGCCGCTGGCCTTGGGCCTCTGGGCGCAGTTCCGTGTCTCCTCGGCCTTCAAGACCTACAAGGAGATCCCCGCCGCTTCCGGGGTGACCGGGGCTGATGCCGCGCGGCGCATCCTTGCCGATGCGGGGATCCACGATGTCCGGGTCGAGGAGATCAACGACATGCTCGGCGACCATTACGATCCCTCCGCCAAGCGCCTCTGCCTCTCTACCGACGTCTACAACGGTGACTCGATCGCCGCCGTCGGGATCGCCGCGCACGAATGCGGCCACGCTCTCCAGCACAAGCTCAACTACGGCCCGCTCAACCTGCGGATGCAGATCGTCCCGGCCACGCAGTTCGCCTCGCAGATCCTCCCCTTCGTGATCATGGGCGGCTTCTTCTTCCACATGACGCACCTGATCAACCTCGGCATCGCCTGCTACGCGATCCTGATGGTCTTCCAGCTTATCACGCTCCCGGTTGAGTTCGACGCTTCCAATCGCGCCAAGGCGATCCTGCAGCAGATGGGGATCATCCGCCCCGGCGAGGAAGCCGCCGGCGTGAATACCGTCCTGAATGCGGCCGCCCTCACCTATGTCGCCGCCTTCGTCGCCGCCCTCGGCAACCTCATCTACCTGTTCCTCGCGAGGAACCATGACGAGAGGTGAGCAGGCGATAGCCTGCGTCGAAAGTCGAGGGTCGAGAGCTGTATCCTTCATCATTGACGGAACTTGCCTCCCGGCAAGCGGCGCCGCCCTTCGGGTCCCGCATGCGCGGGATCTATTATCTGTCGATCCGCGAGGATCAGACATCCCTCGTCCCGCTGGACTCTGGACTTCTCCGCCCTCCGGCCTCGAATGATTAAGCCGTCTTCCCAGGCGCCTTTTGCGCTCGTTTGCCTCGCTCGCTCCCGCTCACCTCGCCCTGCCGGGCTCTGCTGTCGCAGAGGCTACGCCGTGCCCCCGGCACTCGGCGGTCCACGAGCTTGGTTCATCCTTCATAATTCATAATTCATCATTCATCCTTTCTGCCATGACCCTTCCCGTCGTCCTGACCATTGCCGGATCCGACTCTTCCTGCGGGGCGGGTGCCCAGGCCGACCTGAAGACCTTCGGTGCCCTCGGTTGCCACGGGCTCACCGCGATCACCTGCATCGTTGCCGAGATTCCCGGTAAGGTGCGTTCGATCCAGGCCGTGAAGCCGGAGATCGTCCGCGACCAACTGGAGGTCATGCTCGCCGCCTACCCGGTCGCGGCGATCAAGACAGGGATGCTCTTCTCCACGCCGATCATCAGGACCGTCGCCGATGTCCTCGCGACTATGAAGAAGAGACCGCCGCTCGTCATCGATCCGGTGATGGTGGCCTCGAGCGGCGACCCGCTGCTGAAGGCGGGGGCGATCGCCGCCTACGAAAAGCTGCTCTTTCCGCTGGCGACACTCATCACGCCGAACCTCGACGAACTCGGAATTCTCACGGGCCTCCAGCCAGCCTCGCTGCCGGAGATGCTGGCCGCCGGCAAGCGACTCACCGCCGCCACGGGTTCGTCCGTCCTCCTCAAGGGAGGTCACCTGCGCGGCGCCACGGCGACCGACCTGCTGCTCTCACCCGACTGGGAGGAGCATGCCTACAGCGCTCCCTTCGTGAGGGGCGTGGAGACGCACGGGACGGGATGCACTTATTCGGCGGCGATCGCGGCCGGATTGGCCAAGGGGTTGAAGCTGCCCAAGGCGGTCGGTGAGGCAAAGAAGTTTGTCACCCGGGCGATCAAGGGCTCCCGCAAGTGGGGCAAGGTCGCCGCCCTCGATCAGGTCCAGCGCTGAACCGTTTTTGCTAAGTCACGGAGCGGTCCTGCTTGGCTCCCGGGATTTGCGGTTTTCGGGGTGGTGTAAGAAAGGTGTAACTTTTCACCCCTATCGGCAACGGAGGCTGATAAACAAAGGGCTGTGGCTAAGGAGGGAATCGAACCCCCGATACGATTCAGCCCCCTTTGAGGGCTGTAACTCCAGTGTAGAAGGGCATCCGAGGATGTCCTTGACAGGGGCACTCTTTCCCATTTTCTTTCCCATTATGGCAAGCGTATTCAAACGACCTGGTTCTGACTTCTATTTTTGCAGTTATCGAGCAAGCGATGGGAGGTGGGTTAAGAAGACCACGAAGCAGACCAACCGCACCAAGGCTATGGAGTTCGCCCTGCGTATGGCTGAGGCAGAAAAGGCCGGTCTTCACTCAACATTGACCACTGCACACGCTCGGAAACTCTTCAATGAGGCACTGGAGCGGGTAGGTGATGAACCTTTAGCCGGTTTCACCGTCAAGGGATGGATCCATGAGTGGCTGGAAGGGAAGAAGGCATCATTGACCAGTTCCACGGCAGAACGCTATGGGAAGCCCCTGAGGGACTTTGTCGACCACATGGGAGCTAGAGGTGATCTTCCACTAGCGGCAGTGAACGTGAAAGACATCAGGACTTTCCGTGATGCTCAGAGAGAGGCCGGTAGAGCGGCGGCAACCTGCAACTTCAGCCGCAAGGCTCTGGCATCAGTTTTCGAGGCGGCACGGAGGCAGAACCTCATCAATACGAATCCATGCCATGAAGTTGATCGCCTTCCCACCCACGAGGAGGAGGTGGAGAAGGGCACGTTCACCCCTGCAGATGTCTCCAAGCTCCTAGCGGCCTGCACAAAGAACGAAAAGCTGAAGAAAGCCGACTCCACTGCCGACTGGCAGGGGGTCATCACCCTGGGCTTCTACACAGGAATGAGGCTGAATGATTGCCTGAGTCTGAAATGGGGTAACGTGGATCTACCAGGTAAGGTCATCACCTTCACCCCACAGAAAACCGCATCCACAGGCAAAAAGCTCACGATCCCCATGCACGGTGAGGTGGAGGAGTTCCTGCTAACGCATCCAGCCGGTAAGCGTGATGCTGATCCCGTCTTCCCTTCGGTTCATAAGCTGAGTACTGGCGGCAACCGTGGAGCCTCCCGAACATTCACCAGCATCATGGAGACTGCCGGTCTCGCTAGTGGCACCCTTCGGGAAAAAGCGGGTACTGCCGGTCATTCGGTTTCAAAGCATACCTTCCACTCCCTGCGTCACAGCCTCGCCACCGCACTTTCCAAGGCGGGAGTGATGGTAGAGCAACGTAACAAGATCACCGGCCACAGTGACGATAAGATGGGGCAACACTACAC
>JBAPTI010000068.1:0-1762 GCA_049282095.1 Chthoniobacterales bacterium | reverse complement strand
GCCGTGCCGTCGCTGAAGTTCGCTCATGTCATGTTATTCCCTGATTTTGATCTATATTGCGAGGTTGGTAGTGTAATTTCCGAACTCGGGACGGATTAATCCCGTAAGGATGGCTTTGGCCATTTTTTTGACATTGTGCGCTGCACAGACGAGTGAAAACTCACCGGCGACTTTATCTTTACCGCGCACACTAAAGCCGCGAAAACCACTATTTTTGATTTGCCCAAAGACCGGTTCGACGATTACTTTGCGTTGCTTATAGACGGCTTGGGCGCCAGGGGTTGCCATGTTCCGCCGCATGGCTTGTCGCAGCGACTCTTTATTATCCGTGGTGAGCGTGCGCGCATGACCTTGACCGGATTGGCAGCAACGACTGTTGAGTGGACACGCCGCACAGACTTCATCACGCCCCTGGTAGACCCGACTGCCGTCTTTGGCTTCACTGATCATGACCAAGGTTTGTCCATGGGGACAGATAAAGACATTATCGGCTTCATGATAGTCGAAGTCGGCCTTGATCAATTTCCGGTCCGCGGCGTCCAATGGCATCTTATGCGTTTTTTCGCCTTGGTCGGTGGCAATATAGGCATTAACGCCAGCTTCATCGAATGCTTGTAGATTAGCGCCTGACCAATAACCATTATCGGCGCTGACTTGGTCAGGCCCTCGCCCGGCGGTGTCTTGCAGCGCTTGCAGAGCCGGTTCAACCTCTTGTTTGTCGTTAGCGTTCTGGCTGATATGCTGGCCGACAATGATTTGAAAATCGGCATCCACGCTAATCTGGCCGTTATAGGCGTACTCGAAGCGGCCCTGTTTGCCCATGATGCGAGCCTCGGTATCCGCAAAGCTTATTGGCTTTTTCTCGTCAATCGCCTTGCCCGGATTCAGCTGTGCTTCGCGCTGCTCCAGCGCTTGTTTGGCCGCTTTGATTTTGGCCAGTCGCGCTTGTTTGAATTGCAAATCCTCCGGGATTTCATAGCCGGTTTTTTCTTGGTAAGCACGGTCTTCTTCCTGGTCGCAGCGTTTAGCTTGTTCAATCAAAGCATCAATTTCGGCGCATAAGGCTTGCTCCCTTGCTTTTAAACGGCCATAGCTCATCGCTTTGTGTTTAGACGTGTTGGCCTTGAACTTGGAACCATCCAGGCTGATGTGCCCCAGCGAAGCCATTTTCAACGTCATCGCCAGCTTGACGGTTTGCTTAAAACAATCCTGAAAAAAAGCGCCATGGTCTTTGCGAAAATCGCTGAGGACACGAAAATTAGGACAGTTCATTTGCGCGATGAACATGAACGATAGATCTTCGTTGCAGCGGCGCTCTATTTGCCGGGAACTGAAGACCCCTTGGCTGTAAGCGTAGATCAGAATGGAAACCATTAACCGGGGATGATAGGCACGCTGCCCTTTGCTACTGTAAAGGTTTTCAATGCTACTCGTATCAAGTTGGTCAAATAGTTCTACGTAGAGATGGCAGACATGCTCCTCGGGGAGCAGATCAAAAATATTACTGGGAAACAGCAGGTGTTGCTGGAACTCGATCGGGCTTAATTTAAAAGGGATGCTCATGGCGCTACCAAGTAGGTACTGTAGCGCTATTATACCAAGGCTAGGTATTTATGTATTTATAGTGGATATTGACGGGTTTATGCCCGGACATTCAATGACTGCAAATGGGGGGGTGGCCTGCTAAGCCATTCTCGGACAGGCTCCTAGGCAAGCCCAACCTGTATTTCAAGACAGCAGGGTATGGTTTTGCCTTTTTACC
>JBAPTI010000067.1:0-33429 GCA_049282095.1 Chthoniobacterales bacterium | reverse complement strand
GTGCTGAATGTCGCGGTGGCTCCAGCTTCCAGCCAGTAGTCATTGGCGATGGTCAGATTCGTGAGGGCCGTGATCGTGGAGATCGTGGAGTTGGAGTTCACAGTGACCAACCCTGTTCCGAAGGCGTTATTGTTGCTAATGGAGAGACCTCCCTGATCGAGGATGGTTCCGCCGGAGTAGCTGTTGCTGGCCGAGAGGGTCAGGGTGCCGGAGCCTGTCTTTGTGAGCGCACCAGATCCCGTGATGGATCCTGAGTTGGTGGTATTGGCATTGTTGACGCCCACGGTAAGTGCGACGGCGCCGTTTCTATTAGTCAATGCCAATTCTGTCGAGGACGCCAACCCTCCGAAGGTGAAACGGGTAAGACTTCCAAAGGAGAGAGATCCAGGACCTCCTGCGAAGGTGCTTCCTGAGAGGGCAAATCTGTTGCCAAGGGTTAGTTGTCCACCAGAGACGGTCGTGTCTCCCGTGTAGCTGTTGGATCCCGAGAGGGTCAGTGTGCCGGGGCCTGTCTTGTCTAGGGATCCGGCGCCACTAATGGATCCTGAGTTGGTCCAGAGGTTGGTGGTGCTGAATGTCGCCGTGGAATTATTCGAAATGATGTAATTGTTGGCGACGGTCAGGTTCGTGAGGGCCGTGATCGTGGAGTTGGAGACCACGGTGACGGTCCCTGTTCCGAAGGCGAAATTGTTGCCGATGGAGACGCCTCCCTGAGTGAGCGTGGTACCGCCACTGTATCTGTTAGTTGCACTGAGGGTGAGCGTACCAGTGCCGCTTTTCAAGAGGGCGAGATTGCCAGCAAGGGTACTTGCAGTCGTAACCAAAACAGCGTTGGTGATGGTGAGGGTGGCCAGTGTGCCGGAGGAGTTTGTGATCACGCCGGCTGCCGCGCCAGTGACGTTTGCCTTGGTAATGCTCAAGCCATTCAGATCAAGGATGCCGCCAGTCACCGCGAGGGATCCGGAGTTGGCTCCCATGGCATTGGAGTTGCCGACCAACAGAGTGCCGGCACTTACGGTCGTGGTACCGCTGTAGCTGTTGGATCCGGAGAGGGTCCAGGTGCCGGCGCCAGACTTGGTGACGCCCATCGGGTTGACAATGCCCGCATTTGTCACCAGGCTTCCTGCAGAGAGTGTGCCTGTCAGGGCTGTGTTGAGGACCACTTGATTGCCCCCCCCGAAGCCGCTCACGGTCGTGCCTACAGCTATACCGGGACCGGAAATAGCGCTGCCTACAGTAATCCCGTTGGTCGATCCCAGCGTGATGGTGGTGGCGCCGCTGCTGGCAGCACTCGCTGCTGAGGTTCCCGGTGCGGCATTGGCCAGGTTACTCTGGATTTCGCCAGAGTTGGTGCCGCCAAGCTGAAGTGTCTTGAATCCCTGTCCGGCATTGCTGTTGGTGAAGAGCCCAGTGAAGAGTAAACGTCCGATTCCGTTGTTGTTGATAGTGGCGGTCGTTGTCCTTACATCGAGGTTAATCTGCCTGTCGGTGGAGTTCCCTGTGCCGAGGTAATTAAGAGTTGCCGCTATGGTTGTATTTCCAATGGAGATCAGCGTGCCGGCTCCAATGGCGCTGTTGGATCCTCTCATGCCGATGGAGGTCACCGATAGCGTGCCGGCAATAATCGTAACGTTCCCCGTGAAGGAGTTGCTATTATTGCTAAGTAGCAAGTTGCCGTTGCCTCCCTTGGAGAGGGAGATGGTGCTACTTCCGCCAGCAGTACCATTGGTGATGCGCCCTAGAAATTCTATGTTACCTGTGCCGGGAGTGAATGTCGCCGTCTTGTTGCCGTTGGTCGTCACCCCCAAGTGGGAGGTGATGGTAAGGGTGCCTGTCCCGCCGTGTGTGAGATTCATGCCGCCAGTGGTTCCGGAGAGGTTGATCTGCCTATCGGTGGAGGCTGTTCCCGTGCCGGTGTAGGTGAGGGCGCCTGGATTGCCGCTTCCACCCAGGTTGATGTTGGTTCCGGCGCCAAGGTTGCCTCCGCTCTCACCTCTGTTGCCGATATTGGAGACACTCAGGGCACCCTGGCTTACAGTGACATCACCCGTGAAGGTATTGGCCCCAGCGAGGGTGATCGTGCCCGAACCAGTCTTGTTGAAGCCATTGGAGCCCGCCAAGACGTTGGAGATGGTGAGGGTGTTGGCGTTGTTGAATGTAATGCTGGTGGGAGTAGCATTCGTGGCCGCCAGCGTGATGGTGCCGCCGCTAATCGTGAAGGTGCTGGCACTGGCCATGGTGAAGCCGTTGAGCCAGATGCCGGTATTTGTAACATTAACACTATTGGTGCCTGTGTTGGTGAAAACAGCGGTATTGGTTCGGCCATTGGAGTTGTCCCATGGGGCAGGGCTGCTTGTGTTCCACCCAATATTGTTGGTGTCCCAATTCAGCGCATTGTTTGTATTGGTGAACGAGGCGGCGTAGGCGCCAGATGCGAAGACGAGGAGGAGGATGGCCGAACGGCTAAAACAAGGGGGGCGTTGGGAGGTGGAAACTGGGCACTGGAGACTGAGTTTTCCTTCAGTAGGACATTGTGCCCTTTGACCTTCCCACCTTCCAGCCCGAACGGACTCTGATTTTAGAGCGAGGCAGGCTACCCTATGGGCAAGCACTCTACAGAGAGAGATCAGAGAGTGACGAAGCTTGGCACCAAGCGCTGAATCATTCTCTGGAGGGCTAGGGGGCATCTGAAATGAAGGGGGAAAAATCCAGTTGTGAACACTATAATCATCACCCTTATAAAACAACCTGAAATACACTCAGTGAAAGCAGCGTGGTTGAATGATGTTATGGGGTTACTTTCCAAGCTTTTAACCTTATCCCGGATTTTGCAATGGAAGCACTCCAACAGAGGGGGAGCGTTCACATGGAGGCAAAAAAGGGGAATGCCCTGAGGGAGTTGCAAGAAAGAAGACTGGCCTATGGTATCTGACTGGTTACAGACAACCGCATCTTCAGTCGTCATAATCAGTAGTGTCCCCCTGCACTATCGTTGGATAACTGGAGTCTTTTCCTTCGGCCTAAAAACCTAGAGCCTAAAATCTACAAACCTCCTTTTTTCCAAAAGCCTCCTTTCCATGTCTTTCCATCTCTCCGACTACCACTACGACCTGCCGCCCGAGTTGATCGCCGACCGACCCGCTCCTCGGCGGCAGGACTCGCGGATGCTGGTGCTGCACCGGGAGTCAGGGCGGATCGAGCATCGGGGCTTTTCCGATCTGCCGGAATACATCACTCCGCAGGATCTTCTGGTCCTCAATGACAGCAAGGTCATCCCGGCACGCCTCCACGATGCCTCGGGAAAGATCGAGATGCTGCTGCTGGAGCAACGCGGCCAACTCCACTGGACGGCCATGGTGCGCCCAGGCAAGAAGATGCGCGAAGGTGCCTCTGTGGAGGTTGCGGGCACGACGGCCACGGTCTCGGAGGTTCTGGATGACGGCACCCGCCTGCTGGAGTTCTCCGCGCCGCCGGATCTGGATCACCACGGCGAGATGCCGATCCCGCCCTACTTCCATCGTCCCGCGGACGAGCAGGACAAGGAGCGCTACCAGACGGTCTATGCGAAGGATCCAGGCTCCGTGGCAGCTCCGACGGCCGGCCTTCACTTCACGAAGGAGATCCTCGCCTCGCTGCCCCACGCCTTCGTGACCCTCCATGTCGGAGCGGGAACCTTCCATCCCGTGAAGACCGACGATGTCTCCGAGCACCGCATGCATTCCGAATACTATTCGCTCTCGGAGGAGACTGCTGAGCGGATCAATGCCGCCAAGGCCTCGGGCGGAAGGCTCGTCGCGGTGGGCACAACCACCACCCGCGTTCTGGAATCACAGGCACCGGGCCCGCTCGCCGCCGCCTCGGGCTCGACGGATATCTTCATCAGACCTCCCCACCGGTTCCGGCACATCGACGTCCTGCAGACCAACTTCCACCTGCCCGGATCCACCCTCCTGATGCTGGTGAGCGCCCTGGCAGGCAGGGAACTCATCCTGGAAGCCTACAACGAGGCCGTCCGCGAGAAATACCGCTTCTTCAGCTACGGCGACTGCATGCTGATTGTGTGAGGGAGCAGAGGCTGAAGACTGAAGCGGTTTAGACTGAAGGCCGGATCAGATTTTTCTTCAGCCTTTAGCCTTTAGCCTTCAGCCTTGCTTCAGGTTTCAGCCTTTAGCCTTCAGCCTTCAGCCTTTCCCCAATGCCCCTGCTCACCATTTCCGAACTCAAGAAGGCCGCGCGTGACGAGTCGCCGCTGGAGGCCCTGGTCCATGCCCAGATCGAGAAACTGACACGGAAGGAGGCCTCCAACGGGAAGCCGTTCCATGAGGTCCTGTTCCGCGACGGATCGGAAAGCATGACCCTGCGCGCCTGGAGCGACACGCCTGCCTTCGAGGCTTGCTCCTCGCTCAAGGCCTCGGAGTTCGTCGAGATCGAGGGGATCTTCAGCCACAGCTCCGCTTTCGGCCTGGATGCCAGGCGATGGGAACTCAATCCCCTGTCGGGGGAGGCGATCGACATCCTGCTGGAGGGATCCTCCGAACGACGGGATCTGCTGGCGCGATGCGACGGGATCATCACCGGTGCGGTGGAAAGCATCGCCGATCCAAGGATCAAGGCGCTCTGCGCGCAGTTCCTCACCCAGCACGGCCCCCGCTTCCGTCGTGCCGCGGCGGCACGGGGCAACCATCATGCCCGCCGCGGGGGACTGCTCGAGCATACCTCGCGGATGATGGAATCGGCACTGGCCCTCTGCGTCGTCTATCCGGAACTCAACCGCGATCTGGTCATCGCCGGAGTCCTCTTCCACGACACGGGTAAGCTCTGGGAGACCTGCCCTCCGGAGTGCGGCTTCGGGATTGCTCCGGAACTGCGCGGCGAATTGCTCGGTCACCTCTCGATCGGGATCGAGTTAGTGAACTCGATCTGGCGTGATCTGCCCAAGGAGGGATGGGAAAAGCTCACTCCCGCCTCGGAGGATGTCCGACTCCACATCCTCCATCTGGTCGCCTCGCACCATGGGCAACTGGAATACGGCTCCCCCGTGCTGCCCAAGACACCCGAGGCGGCCCTCCTGCACTTCATCGACAACATCGATGCACGCATGGAGATGTTCTTCACCGCCTACCAGGCGAATTCCTCCACCGGCAACTCATCCCTAGAGTGGGTGCGCCCCCTCGGGGTCGCGCCGGTGAATCCCCTCCCCGCAGTGACCGCTCCCTCCGAAACCGGCCTCTCATCGCAAGGCGGGGGAGAACTGCTTCTTTAACTTGCCAAATAAAGCCCCCAAAAGACATAGTTACAGACCCGTGAAGACTTTCCCACTGGCTCTGATTCTGATGCTTCTTGCCTGCACTTCCGTGGCCCTCGCGGACATTCAGGCTCCTCCGCAGGCGAATCAGGGACCGACACGCAAGCTTGGGCGCGGCCTCGGCAACATGCTCTACGGTTCCACGGAGATCTTTGAATCCATGTCCGATGTGAACTATACGGACGGAAACTCCGCCGCCTTCAGCTACGGGTTGGTCCGTGGACTGGGACGCACCCTTGCCCGACTCGGCTACGGTGTCTTCGAGACGGTCACCTTCCCGTTCCCGACCAATCACGGCACTTACAAGCCCCCCTACAACAACAACATCCAGTGGCTGAACTCCGGCTACTCGGAGTTCCCTCCCGAAGTCGGCTTCGAGACCAAGTACGACTACTCGCGCCAGTACAGCAGTCAGAGTTGGTAGATTGATCGCATAGCGATCAATCTACAGCGGTTTAGGCTGAAGGCTGTTTGACTGTTAGGTCAGAGAGATCATAAGCGATCTTCAAACCATTCCCTCTCCGCGCCTCTACGCCTCTACGCCTCTACGCCTCTACGCCTCTACGCCTCTGCGCCTCTGCGCGAGAATTCTTTCATTTTATTCCACCGCGTTGTGGACGCGGTAGCCGGAGACAAACTCGCGACGGAATTCCGCGAAGGAGCCGTCGAGGATCGATGAGCGGATCTTACGCATCAGGCCGAGATAGAAGTGGAGATTGTGCAGGGTGATGAGGCGGAGTCCCAAGATCTCCTCTGCCTTGACAAGATGTCGCAGGTAGGCCCTGGAGAAGGTGGAGCAGGCCGGGCAGGCGCACCCCTCCTCGATCGGTAGCGGATCACGAGCGAAGGGTGCGTTCTTGAGATTCACCGTCCCCTTGGCCGTGAAGGCTGTCCCGTTGCGGGCGATCCGGGTCGGCAGCACGCAGTCGAACATGTCGATGCCCCGGGCCACCATCTCGACCAACTGCGGAGGAGTGCCCAGCCCCATCGCGTAGCGCGGCGAACTCTCGGGCAGGAAGGGGACGCTCGACTCGACGGCCTTCATCATCTCGGGCTCCGGCTCTCCCACGCTCACGCCTCCGACCGCATACCCGTCGAAACCGATCTCGACGAGCGATCGGGCGGAACACTCGCGAAGGTCGGCATGGGAACTTCCCTGCACGATACCAAAGAGCAGGGGGCGCCCCTCCTCCGGTTGGGTGCGCCACCATTCGCGCGAGCGGCGCTCCCAGCGAGTCGTCAACTCAAGGCTCTTCGCCGCATCGTCGTAGGAACAGGGAAACGGGGGACACTCGTCGAAGGCCATGACCACGTCGCTGCCGAGATCGCGCTGGATCTGCATCGATGTCTCAGGCCCGATGAAAGTGGGCGTGCCGTCGAGATGGTTCTGGAAGTGGACACCCTCCTCGGTGATGCGACGGAGCTTCGAGAGGGAAAATACCTGGAACCCGCCGCTGTCGGTCAGGATGGCCCTGTCCCATCCCATGAAGCTGTGCAGTCCGCCCAGCTCCGAGATCACCTTCTCACCGGGACGCACATGGAGGTGGTAGGTGTTCCCGAGGATGATCTTCGCCCCCATGGCGCGGAGTTCGTCCGGTGAGACCGCCTTGACGGTCGCCTGCGTGCCGACCGGCATGAAGACCGGTGTCTCCACGTCACCTCGGCGGGTGTGGAGGATACCGGCACGGGCCTTGCTCGAGGGATCGGTGTGAAGGAGTGTGAAGGGAGAGATAGAACTCACGGAAGTGAAGTAGAGGCTGTTAGGCTGAAGACTGAAGGAGGATAGGATCTGGGAGCCGGGAGTTGGGCGAGAGCGGATCATCCATCCCTTTCATCCCCTTGGCTAGCCCTGCCGTTACTTCCTTCAGTTCCAGTTTTCCTGATTTCCTGATTTCCTGATTAAAAAATCTGCCTCTTAGTTCCTGAACCCGTTTTCCAGATCCCAGACGATCTTGCCGCCGACGATCGTCGCGAGGGCACGACCACGGAGAGGGAATCCATGGAACGGGCTGTTCCTCGAGAGCGACGGGGAGTCGTTCTTGTCGTAGGTCCAGGCGTGATTCGGATCGAGGATGGTGATGTCGGCGACCGCACTGGTCGAAAGGGTGCCCCGGTCGAGGCGCAGGAGCTTCGCCGGATTGATGGTCAGCATCTCGATGATCCGGGGAAGCGTCACGGCCTTGCGCTGATGCAGGAGGATCTCGAGGAAGACCGGAAGCTCCGTCTCGAGCCCTAGCATGCCGAAGGGAGCGCGGTCGAGTTCCACTTCCTTCTCGTAGAGGGCGTGGGGGGCATGATCACTGGCCAGGATCGTGATGGTGCCGTCGGCGATGCCGGCGATGATCTCGTCGATGTCGGCAGGGGTTCTCAGAGGGGGATTCACCTTGAAGTTGGTGTCGAAGGTCTTGAGCCCCTCGTCGGTCAGGGAAATGTGATGAGGGCAGACCTCGGCGGTGATTGGCACTCCTCGGCGGCGGGCATCACGCAGCAGGCGGATGCTGCGCGCAGAGCTGATGTGCTGGCAGTGGATGGGATGACCGGTCTCCTCGGCAAGCAGGATGTTCCGCGCGACGATGAGATCCTCGGCAAGAGCGGGCCAACCTGGCAGGCCGAGGCGGGTGCTCCACTCCCCCTCGTTCATGACCCCGTCCGCACTTAGGGTCGCCTCCTGACAATGATCCATGACAGGGAGGCCGAACTGGCGGGCATATTCGACCGCACGGCGCATCACGCCGTGATTCTGGACGCAACGACCGTCGTCAGTGAGGGCCACGACGCCGGCATTGGCCAGAGCGCCGATCGGCGCCATCTCCTCCCCCGCAAGCCCGCGGGTGATGGCCCCGGTGCAGTAGACATTCACGATGGCCGTGGAGGCCGCCCTCTCCTGAATCCAGGCAATCGTGGCGGGACTGTCGGCCACGGGAGAGGTGTTGGGCATGCAGACGACGGTCGTGAAGCCGCCCGCCGCGGCACAGCGTGAGCCGCTCGCGATGGACTCCTTGTGCGACTGTCCCGGTTCACGGAAGTGGACATGGATGTCGATCAGGCCGGGGGTCACCACCTTTCCCGTGGCGTCGATCTCGACGGCACCGGAAGGTTTGCGGCCAACGATGATCCCGTTCTCGACAAAGAGATCACGTATCCCGTCTCCCCCGTTGGCCGGGTCGATCACCCGACCTCCCTTGATGTGAAGCGATTCGGTCATGGTGTGTCGGTGTTGGGTTCGATCCTGGCAAATGGTGCTCCTCCGGAGCAGAGGTAGAGGACGGCCATCCTGACGGCGAGGCCATTGGTGACTTGGTCAAGGATCACGCTGCCGGGGCCGTCGGCCACGTCGCTGTCGATCTCGACGCCGCGGTTCATCGGTCCGGGATGCATGATCAGGCATCCCTCGCGGAGACGACCGGCACGCTTCTTGGTGAGGCCGAAGCGGGCGGTGTACTCCCCTACCCCGGGAAAATATTCCTTCCTCTGACGCTCGTGCTGGATGCGGAGAAGGTTGATGACGTCCGAACTCTCCAGCACCTCGTCAATGCTGTGGGCGATCCCGACGCCGAGCGCGGAAAATGTCGATGGAACCAGGGTCGGCGGGCCGACCAATGTGACCTTGGCACCGAGCTTGGTGAGAAGCTGGATGTTGGAGCGGGCCACCCTGCTGAAGAGGATGTCCCCGACGATGGCGACACGGACTCCCTCGATGCGTCCGAGCTTCTCACGGATGGTGAAGGCGTCGAGGAGTCCCTGGGTCGGGTGCTCGTGGGCGCCGTCACCGGCATTGATGACAGAGGCACCGAGCCTGTCGGCAAGGAAACGTGCGCTTCCGGCGGACTTGTGCCTGATGACGATGAGGTCGGCGCGCAGGGCCTCGAGGTTGCGGGCGGTGTCGAGGAGTGTCTCCCCCTTCTCGAGACTGGAGGCGGAGGCGGAGATATTGACCACATCGGCGCTGAGGCGCATTGCCGCCAACTCGAAGGAGATCCTCGTGCGGGTGCTCGGCTCGACGAAGAAGTTCACCAGCGTCTTGCCGCGGAGCGCAGGGACTTTCTTGAGATTCCTCTCCCCCACCCCCTTGAAGGCAGTAGCCGTGTCGAGAATGGTCTGGAGCTCCCCGGCCGTGTGGTCGGCAAGGGCGCAGAGATCCTTGTGCGTCCAGGAATGCGGTGTCTTGGTCATGCAGAGGGCTGTGTGGCGGAGAGGAGCGTGACGGAATCGGGAACGCCATCCGTCTCCTCGAACCGGACCCTGATGCGGTCATCGAAGGCGGTCGGGACGTTCTTGCCGACGAAATCGGCGCGGATCGGAAGTTCGCGGTGGCCCCTGTCGACCAAGGCGGCGAGCTGGATCCGGGAGGGCCTGCCGAAGGAGGCGACGGCATCCATCGCGGCCCTGCAGCTGCGCCCCGTGAAGAGAACATCGTCGATAAGTACCAAGGGGCGCCCGTCGAGATCGAGCGGGAGCTCGGTGAGTTCCAACACACTCACGCGGGGGCGCGTGGCCAGGTCATCGCGGTGCATGGAAACATCGACCACACCGAGAGCGGGGGCTATTCCCTCGATCTCGGTAATATGGGCCGCGATCCGCCGCGCGACGATCTTGCCGCGCGTGGGGATCCCGGCGATGACGAGACGCTTGAGATCGTGATTCTGCTCGACGATCTCGTGGGCGATGCGACGAATCGCCTTGCGGATCGCATCGGCGTCCATCACAAGGACACCTTCGCCGGCACCTGATTGCGCCGCGCCCTGTTTTCCAGTTGAGGTGGGTTTGTTCATGGTTCCTTGGGGGTCTCGCGGGACCTCCTTAAAGGAATGGATTGATGAATCAGTTCATCATCCCCTTGGCTGCGGCCCGGGCCTGTCGCCACGGGGTGCGGTGCTTGAGCATCCAGTCGAGGAGTGCGCGCTCGAAACCGATATCGCGGCCAAGCTTCTCGCTCTCAATCCACTTGTGACGCAAAATCTCGTCCCTTTCCGCCAAGAACTCCCTGTAGAGAGTGGAGTTCTTCAGAAGATCACTCGGTTCCACTGGTGCGTGGGTACGCGTCATTGATTAATTGATAACCGGACTGATCCCCGGAGTCAATCCCTGAAGAAGTCGGGTTTGACGGCACTTGCCTTTGCCTCAGCATCTCCCGATGCCTTCGTCCCTTTCGGGACTGTCCCGGCATTAGCGGGACAGGCTACGCCGTGCCACCAGGCACTCGGCGGTCGGCAAGCCGTGCCGCCCCGCTGGGGCTACGACTGCGTCGTAATACCGGAGCATGGGAATGCTCGGGATAGCCTACGCAAAGCGTAGCCTGAAAGGCGCTACTCGCGGGAGCGAGAGCGGCAATCTTCCGCGCCCGATCCCTCCGGCTTGGTTCAGGTTTTAGCCTTCAGCCTTTAGCCTTTAGCCTTTTCTTATCCTTCCGCCTTTTGCCCCTCACCCTTCCCCTTCTCGAACCATTTGAAGCAGACCGGGACGATGAAGATGGCGATCAGGGTGGAGGCGAGCATGCCGCCGACAACGGTCGATCCCAGCACGCGGCGGGAGACGGCTCCCGATCCGGTGGCGATCGCCAGAGGCACGCACCCGAGGATGAAGGCGAAGGCGGTCATGAGGATGGGCCTCAGTCTGAGCTTGGCGGCATCGAGCGCCGCATCCATGACGGGACGTCCCTTCTCCACCTCCTCCTTGGCGAATTCCACGATCAGGATGGCGTTCTTGGCCGCCAGGCCGATGAGCATGATGAGTCCGATTTGGGCGTAGACGTCGTTGTCCATCTTGCGGACAAAGAGCATCGCCACCGCACCGAAGACAGCGATCGGCGTGCAGAAGAGCACGCTCATCGGGAGCGACCAGCTCTCGTACTGTGCCGCCAGAATCAGGAAGACAAAGAGGAGAGAAAGGGCGAAGATCGCCGCTGGAGGAATCCCCTCGGCCGCCAGCTTCTCCTCGAAGGACATCCCGAAGTAGTCGAAGCCCATACCGGGGGGCATCGTCTCCTTGAATGTCTGCTCCAGCGCTTTCATTACCTGGCCGGTGCTGACGCCGGGGGCGCTGTTGATGTTGATCTGGGCGCAGTCATACATGTTGAAGCGCATCACGAATTCGGGACCAGTGATCTGCTTCACCTGCAGGAGGCTTGAGAGCGGCACCGGATCGCCGTTCTTGTTGCGCACGTAGAAGAGGGATGCCCCCTTCGGATCGGTGCGGGCCGCCCCCTCCGCCTGGATGTAGCAGTAGTACTGGAGGTTGAATCGGTTGAAGTAATTGACCGGGATTCCTCCCAGGAAGGCCTGGAGTGTGGAGTACGCCTCGTGGAGGTCGACACCGAGCATCAGGCACATGGCCGGATCAATGGTCATCGAGATCTGCGGCACGGAGGGGAGGTAGGTCGTCGTGACCGAGCCGACCTCCGGACGTTTCTTGATCGCCGCCATGAACTTGGCCGTATTGGTCGGCAGGAAGTTCGGGTCGGTGCCGAGACGGTCCTCGAGGATGAAGGTCGTGCCGCCCGATGTTCCGATACCCGGGATCGCCGGAGGAGGGAAGGCGAAGTTCATCGCTCCGGGAATGGGGGCGATCTTCTGGTTGATGGTCCGCAGGAGACCGAAGGCATCCTCACCCGGCTTGGTGCGCTCTTCCCAAGGCTTGAGCGTGATGAAGTAGAAGGCGCTATAGGTGTTCTGGACGCCGGAGAGGAGATTGAAGCCGACGATGGTCGTGACATGCTCGACACCCGGGATCTTACTGACGATGTCAGCAACCTGCTTGGAAACCGCGTCCGTCCTCTGCTGGGAGGAGGCGTTAGGGAGCTGGGAGAAGGCGTAGAGGTAGCCGTTGTCCTCTTCCGGCACGAAGGAACCCGGGAGCTTTGATCCAAAGAATCCCGAGAGGGCGACCATGCCCGCGAGCAGGAGTCCTGTCACAAAGGTCTTGCGCAGGAGGAAGCGGCAGGTGCCGAGGTATTTGTTCCGCCCTGCGTCGAAGATCCGGTTGAACCCACGGTAGAAGGCTCCGAGGGGGCCCCCCACCTCCTTGCGCGGACGCAGGAGCATTGCCCCCAGGGCGGGGCTGAGGCTCAGGGCGTTGAAAGTCGAGATGATGACAGAGATCGAGATCGTCAGGGCGAACTGCTGGTAGAGTCCGCCGGTGATGCCGGGCAGGAAGACCGTCGGGATGAAGACGGCGGAGAGGATGAGTGCCGTGGCCACGAGCGGGCCGGTCACCTGCTCCATCGCCTTGGCGGCGGCTTCCTTGGGCGGGAGGCCCTCCTCGATGTGGTGCTCGATCGCCTCGACCACGACGATGGCGTCGTCGACGACCAGACCGATCGCCAGCACGAGACCGAAGAGGGAGAGTGTGTTCAGCGAGAAACCGAAGAGAGGGAAGAGGGCGAAGGTGCCCACCAGCGAGACAGGCACGGCGAGGGCGGGGATCAGGGTCGCGCGCCAGTTCTGAAGGAAGACAAAGACCACGATCAGCACGAGGATCATCGCCTCGACGAGCGTCTTCTTGATGTCGTCCATACTGGCCGTCACGGCCAGCGTGGTATCGAGGGCCGTCTTCATCTTGAGTCCGGCCGGGAAGGTCGGGACGTAGGAGTTCATGAGCTTGCGGGCCGTCTCGGCGACCTGGAGCGCATTGCTGCCGGGGAGCTGGTAGACCGCGACGATCGCGGCGGGGTGACCATTGAAGCGGCCGGCAAGGTTGTAGGTCTGGGCACCGAGCTCGACACGGGCGACGTCCTTCACCTTCACGACCGATCCGTTCTTGTCAGCGCGGATGACAATGTTGGCGAATTCCTCCTCGGTGACGAGGCGGCCCGGCGCACGGACGGTGAAGGTCATCTGCTGGCCGGGAGGAACCGGCTCCGCCCCGGTCTGTCCGGAGGGATTGACCGTGTTCTGCTGGTTGACCGCGTCGTAGACCTCCTGGGTCGTGATGTTGAAGTTGGCGAGCTTGGCCGGATCAAGCCAGAGGCGCATCGCGTAGGTCCCCGCTCCGAAGACCGTGACGCTCGCGATGCCCGTGAGACGGGTGAGCGGATTGACGATGTTGACGTAGGCGTAGTTGGCCAGAAAGACCGAGTCGTAGCGATCGTCGTCGGTATAGAGGGCGAAGCAGATCAGGGGAGAGGGAGACGTCTTGATGACGTTGATGCCCTGCTGAACCACCTGCTGGGGAAGCTGGGACTGTGCCTGCGCCTGACGGATCTGGGTCAGGATCTGGTCGGTGGTCGGGACCGTGTTATTGGCGAAGATGACGTTGAGCTGCGACTGCCCCGAACTGGAGTTCAGGGAGTACATGTACTGCATGTTGTCGACGCCGTTGACCTGCTGCTCGATCGGGGTCGCAACCGCCTGCTTCACCGTCACCGCGTCGGCGCCGGGATAGGTGGCGGCCACCTGGATCTGAGGCGGGACGATGTTCGGGAACTGGGAGACGGGAAGGCCCAGCAGACAGACCACACCGAGGATCACCGTGATGATCGCGATGACCATGGCCACGATGGGCCGGTTGATGAAGAATTTCGCCATGTCGGGCTGGTGCTGGGTGCCGGGTAAGGCGGGTTACTTCTTGGCCGCGGCTCCGGCGGAGGACTTGGGATTGGCAGAGGAGGCCGCCGGGATGGTTTTGGAGGCACCCTGTTCCGGGACAGGTGGGGGGGCGGATGTGGTGTCGGCCGCAGGTAATGGCATCACCGTGCAACCGTCGGTCACCTTCTGGATGCCCTGGATGACGATCTTTTCACCCTTGGAGACACCGGAGATGATCACGGCCTCCTCACGGGTCATGAAGCTGACGTTTACATTGCGGATGGACACCTTGTTGTCCGGGCCGACCACGGCAAGTTGGTGGAGGTTCTGGATCGTGATGACGGAGTCAAGCGGCACCACGAGGGCATCCTTCTGAACTCCCACGGTGGCCTGCACGCGTGCGAAGAGACCGGGCTTGAGGAGCATGCCGGGATTGGGGAAATTCCCCTCGACCGTAATCGATCCTGTCTGGGTGCTGATTTGGTTGTTCGCGGCCCTGAAGGCACCCTTGTGCGGGTAGATAGTGCCGTCGGAAAGGATCATGTTCATGCCCGCCTTCTGATTCTCCTCTTTCGCATGGGCGGCATTCGATGGATTGTTGATGCTTTCGGCAATCAGGCTGAGGTAGTCGTCCTGGCCGATCTGGAAGACCACCTTGATCGGATCAATGGCGACGATGGTGGTGAGCGGTTGGGTCGAGGAAGGACTCACATAGGTTCCAACCTCGAAGTTGGCGAGACCCGCAAGTCCGTCGATCGGGGCAACCACCTTGGTGAAGTTGAGATTGACCTGAGAGGACTGGACGGCGGCCTGCTTGGAAGCCACTTGGGCCACCATCGCCTGGTAATTCTGCTGCTGGTTCTGGAACTCCTGGACGCTGATGACCTTGCCTGCGAGGAGGTTCTGGGCACGGACGAAGTCCTGCTGAACCTTGGTCTCCTGGGCGATGGCGGTGGCGAGATCGGCCTTCGCACGGTCGAGATCGGCCTGGAATGGGGCAGGATCGATCTGGAAGAGTGGATCCCCCTGCTTCACCACGCTCCCCTCGGTGTAGTAGCGCTGGATGATGTTGCCGGCGACATTCGGCTTCACCAGCGAGGTGACGGTGCCCTGCAGATTGCCGATCCACTCCTTGTGGTTGGGCATGTCCTTCTGGACGACAGTACCGATCGTGACCGGAACCGGGGGCTGAACTGCGGCGGGTGCGGGCGCCTTCTTGCAACCGGCAAAGGGAAGGATCAAGGCCCCCGCAATCAGGGGGAGTAGCGGTAGGGGATGGAAAATTTTCACGTCCTTCCTGACTAACAGCGTCGGCACCAAATGGCTAGGGAAACGCTGATAAAATCACATGAAGATAATGCCCCAATCACCCGGGCGACCGACAAGCTCAGGCGAACAAAACGCGGCGCGAAAATCCCCAGAATCTACCCAAGACTTACAAACGAGTATTCTTACGATCGATCCATCAATGCTTGGAAGTTTGGATGCAGGGCAAGGCGCGCGAGAACCAAGCCACTTGGAAGAGGCGCGGAAGACTGCCGCAAGGCAGCCCCGTGGGGGGCGGCACCGCTTGCCGGGAGGCAAGTGCCGTAAAAAGCGATAGTAAACCTACGCCGACCGAGCAGCAACGCCGCCCCGCGCCAAAATCCCTTCAAAAGCTCCAAAACTCGCAAGCTTGGATGGAGAGCAAGACGGACAAACGAAGCTGTGTGAATCACACTGCGAGCGCAGACCAACGATGCTCTCCGCCAAGATCGCGAGTCTTGTCAGGGATGGGTCATGGCGGAGGGTATAACCCACTCGTCAAACTGCTCGGGGGTAAGATACCCAAGCGCGATGGCCGCCTCTTTCAAACCGGTCTTCTCCTTGTGGGCCTTCTTGGCGATCTGGGCCGCCTTGTCATAGCCGATGTGGGGATTGAGGGCGGTGACCAGCATAAGAGAATTTCGGACATATCCGGCGATGGTTTCGAGGTTTGCCTCGATGCCGACGATGCAATGATCCTTGAAGGAGTGGCAGGCATCGGAAAGGAGTCTGACGGAGTGGAGGAAGTTATGAATGATGACCGGTTTAAAGACATTCAGTTCAAAGTTACCCTGGGATGCGGCGATGCCGATCGCGGTGTCGTTACCCATGACCTGAACCGCGACCATGGTGACGGCCTCGCACTGTGTGGGGTTGACCTTCCCCGGCATGATGGAGGAACCGGGTTCGTTCTCGGGAAGAGAGAGCTCACCGAGCCCGCATCGGGGCCCGGAGGCGAGCCAGCGAAGGTCATTGGCGATCTTCATAAGGGAGGTGGCGAGAGACTTGAGAGCCCCGCTGGCAAAGACGAACTCCCCGTGGGATGAGAGGGCCATGAATTTGTTGCTGGCCGAGACAAACGGGTAGCCGGTGATCGCGGCGATGTGGGCGGCGGCTGTGTCGCCGAACTTGGGATGGGAATTGAGTCCGGTGCCGACGGCGGTGCCGCCGATGGCGAGGGATTCGAGGCCGGGGAGGCTCTCCTGAATCCGGTGGAGATCTGCGTCAAGCATCGCCACGTAGCCGGAGAACTCCTGTCCGAGGGTGACTGGGGTGGCATCCTGCAGGTGGGTTCGCCCGATCTTGATGATGTCGGCGAACTCGAGGGCCTTGGCATCAAGGGCTCCCCGGAGTTCTCGGACGGCGGGAAGGAGCACCTCCCGGAGGACCGTAACCGCGGCGATGTTCATGGCCGTGGGGAAGGTGTCGTTCGACGACTGCGACATGTTCACGTCGTCATTGGGATGGATCGGCTTCTTGGAACCGAGTTCCCCACCCGCCATCTCAATGGCACGGTTGGAGATCACCTCATTGGCGTTCATGTTGCTCTGGGTGCCGCTTCCAGTCTGCCAGATGCGCAGCGGGAAGTGGTCGTCGAGCTTCCCGTCAATGACTTCGTCGGCCGCACGGACGATCAAGTCGGCCTTCTCGGTGGAGAGCTTGCCCAGATCCCTGTTGGCAAGGGCACAGGCCTTCTTGAGCTGGCCCAGGGCCTTGATCAGCTCGGGTGGCTTGGTGTCGTTTCCGATATCAAAATGGATCAGGGAACGGGCTGTCTGGGCTCCGTAGTAACGATGATGCGGTACGGGGATCGCTCCCATGCTGTCGGTCTCGGAGCGGTGGGTGGCGGGGTCGGCCGCGGGAATGGAGGACATAGGAAGGTATTTAGCGGATTAGAGTGAAGGCTGTTAGGCAGTTGGGAGCTAGGAGCTAGGTGATAGGAACTGAGCGGTATAGACTCAGGGAAGAGGCAGGGGAGAATGGATACGCCCCCTCACCTCTCCTAAAAGCCTTCAGCCTTCAGCCTATCAACCTTATTTCGGCAGGAGATCGGAGACCATCGCCTTCTCCTCGAGGAGTTCGTTGACGGTCTGCTGGAACTTGGCTTTGCCAAACTCGCTGAGCTCCACACCCTGAACGATCTCGGAGGTGGTGCCGTTGGAGCGGATGGGGAAGGAGCAGATGAGTCCCTTCTCGACTCCATAGGAACCATCGGAGGCCACGGCAACGCTGTGCCAGTCGTCAGCGGGGGTTGTCTTCCGAAGGGACATGACGGTCTCGAGCGCCGCATGGGCGGCCGAGGCTGCGGAGGAGAGGCCGCGGGCGGCGATGATGGCGGCGCCTCGCTGCTGGACGTTCTTGATGAAGTCCCCCTCGAGCCAGGCACGGTCGGGGATCGACTTCTCGACGGGGTCACCATTGATCAGGGCGTTCTCGAAATCGGGATAGAGCGTGCTGGAGTGGTTGCCCCAGATCGCCATCCGGGTGACGTCACGGTTATGGCAACCCGCCTTCTCGGCGAGGGCGCTCTTGGCGCGGTTCTCGTCGAGGCGGGTCATGGCATGCCAGCGCTCCGAAGGAATGCCACGCGCATTGTTCATGGCGATCAGGCAGTTGGTGTTGCAGGGATTGCCGACAACGAGGACGCGGATATCCTCCGCGGCGCTGCGTTCGATCGCCTGCCCCTGACCGACGAAGATCTTGCCGTTGATGCCGAGGAGATCCTTGCGCTCCATGCCGGCCTTGCGGGGCACGCTGCCGACAAGCAGGGCCCAGTTGGCGCCGTCGAATCCGTGATCGAGATCGGAAGTCGCCTCGATCGACTCAAGGAGCGGGAAGGCACAGTCATTGAGCTCCATGACGACACCGGCCAGGGCTTTCATGCCGGGCTCGATCTCGATGAGCCTCAGTGAGACGGGTTGGTCGTGGCCAAAAATCTCCCCCGAAGCAATGCGGGGAAGGAGCGAATAGCCGATTTGTCCGGCGGCGCCGGTGACGGAGACAACGATGGGATTCTTCATGGAGCGTGGAGATTATCAAAAGCACCTCCGTCTGGGAAAGCGCCTAAAAATGAGAAAACCCGTTATGCCATCGGCATAACGGGTTTTCTCGGGTGGGGGGGAAACCCTTAGAAACTTAGAGGGACTGCTTGAAAGCCTTGCCCGGGGTCAGACGAACGCTCTTGGAAGCCTTGATCTGGATAGCCTTGCCGGTCTTGGGGTTGATTCCCTTGCGAGCCTTGCGGTTGACAACCTTGAAGGTGCCGAATCCGATCAGCTGAAGGCTCTTGTGCTTCTTGACGAGGCCCTTGATGCTGTCGATGACGGCGTTCACGACCTTTTCGGCGTGGGCCTTGGAGACATCCTTGCCGAGGGACTTTTGGACGGATTCAACGAGATGGATTTTGCTGCTCATGGATTGTTGTGTTGGGTTGGGTTTGGTGTTGTCGTTGTGACAGGGAGATCAGAAAAAAAGCCAATCGCCCTGTCAACACCCATTGTGAAAAAATCTTAAAAAAACCGCATGAACACTCACCCCGCGCCAGACCCCAGAATCAACATCCGGCATCCGGAACATCTTGACTACTTCGCAAAGATCGTCTCCGAGCACATGGATCTCACCCCCTCGATCGGGACCGACGCCTTCGTCGCTCCGGGTGCTTTCCTCTCCGGCGCCGTCACGCTTGGACCCCGCTCGAGCGTCTGGCCCTCGGCCTCACTGAGAGCGGACATCGCCCCCATCGAGATCGGCGAGGAGAGCAACGTCCAGGACAGCGCGGTGATCCACGTGGCCACCGGTCTGGGGGTCAAGGTCGGACGCCGGGTCACGATCGGTCATTCGGCGATCGTCCATGCCTGCACGATCGGCGACGAGTCGCTCATCGGTATGGGAGCGATCATCCTGGACGGGGCGGTCATCGGCGAGCGGTGCCTGATCGGGGCACATACCACGGTGCTCATGAACACGGTGATCCCGCCCGGATCGATGGTCGTCGGCTCACCCGGCAGGATCCTCCGGGCGCTCAGCGCCGAGGAGCAATCGGGCCTCGGATCCTGGGCCGATCACTACCTGGTGGTTTCCGCCGAATACCGTCGCCGCGACATCATCCATCCCGCTTTTCGGGGATAAGAAAATAAGCCTAATCCCCAAGTGCATTTCCGGCTTCCCTGCCCGATCATGAATCCATGAACCCCAAGGATGTCATCCCTATCGGAATCAGAGCCGTCATCCCGACAGCGACGGGAAGTGCCGTCTTTCTGGGCAACGACGAGAAAGTCTTCGTCATCTACATGGATCCGCTTGTCGGCAACGCCATCAGCCTCCTGATCAACGGAACCAAGAGCGAGCGTCCCCTCACCCACGACCTCATGGGAATGCTCCTCACGGGCCTGGGGGCGAAGGTCGAACGCGTGGTCATCAACGATATCAAGGGAGCCACCTACTACGGGCGCATGATCGTGACTGTGGAGAACGAACTCCAGCAGAGGAAGGTGATCGAGCTTGATGCCCGGCCCAGCGACTGCCTCGCCATGTCCGCCCAGCAGAAGGCCCCTATCTACGTAACCCGGGGAGTCTGGGACGAGGCAGAGGACATGTCCGAAATCCTCAAAAAGATGGCGGAGCCACCTCCTGAAGAAGAAGAGGAAAAAGAGGAGTGAATACGGGTTAAAACGTTAGAAGAGGGAAAAGAGTTACAAGGGTCTGAAAGAACCATCCAGATTTTGCACCTTGGGATATGCCTTAGCGGCACACTCACTCACGCTTTAACCTTTTAACATTCTAACCTTTTTAACCGTCTCTCCCTACATCCTCGGCACGGTGATGCCGCGCTGTTTCATGTACTTGCCACCGCGGTCGGCATAGCTCGTCTCGCAGCTCTCGTTGGCCGCGAAAAAGACAACCTGCGCAAGACCCTCGTTGGCGTAGATCTTCGCCGGGAGCGGGGTGGTGTTGGAAATCTCCAGGGTGACATGCCCCTCCCACTCCGGTTCAAAGGGCGTGACATTGACGATGATGCCGCAGCGGGCATAGGTCGATTTGCCCACGCAGATGGTGAGGACATTCCTGGGGATGCGGAAATACTCGACGCTGCGAGCCAGCGCAAAGGAGTTGGGAGGAACGACACAGACATCAGTCTTGATGTCGACGAAGGACTTCTCATCGAACTCCTTGGGATCGACCATCGCACTATGGACATTGGTGAAGACCTTGAACTCGTCGGCCACGCGGAGGTCGTAGCCGTAGCTCGAGAGGCCGTAGCTGATGAGGCGGCGGTCATCGGAGGAACGGACCTGGCGTTCGGTGAAGGGTTCGATCATCCCTTGTTCGAGGGACATTTGGCGGATCCAGCGATCGGAGCAAACGGACATAATCAGGTGATTCAAGCGGAAGAAACCTCACTTCGGAAGGTCAATTTTACTGACCCCTGTGCATCACCTGCGTAGAACCAATCCATGCTCAATTACCTCTGGCTTGGCCTGATTCTCTGCGGCGTGATTCTCGGGGTGCTGACGGGGCGCACCGAGGCCGTGACCGCGGCCACCTTCGATGCCGCCAAGGCCTCCCTGATTACCATCGCCCTCCCCTTGGGGGCCGTGATGGCCCTCTGGCTCGGGATCATGCGCCTCGCCGAGAAATCGGGAGCCGTCGAGCGACTCTCCGGACTCCTACGCCCCCTGCTCACACGCCTCTTCCCTGATGTCCCTGCGAACCATCCGGCCATGGGCGCCATGGTGATGAACATCGCCGCCAACATGCTCGGCCTCGGCAATGCCGCCACCCCTCTCGGTCTGCGGGCCATGCAGGGACTGGAATCGCTCAATCCCCGTCCCGGCACCGCCACCAACGCCATGTGCACCTTCCTCGCGATCAATACCAGCTCCGTTCAACTCATCCCCGCCACGGCCGTCGGGATCCTGGCCGCCGCCGGTGCTGCCCATCCCACCTCGATCATCGGGACGGCACTTGTGGCCACGACCTGTTCCTTCATCACCGGCATCATCTCGGTAAAACTGCTCCAGCGACTCCCGATGTTTGCACTCCCTCCGGCTCCTCAGGCTCCCTCCCACGCTCTTGCCAAGGTGGAAGATGCAGGGGATCTCCCGGCCGCCCCTGCACTTCCTACCCTCACCTTGTGGCGAAAACTCCTCCTCTCGGCCTATGTCGCCCTCTTTGCCGGGACGGTCTGGCATCTTGTCACCACGAGATCCGTCGGGACATCACTGCCAATCTCCGTCATCCAATCCCTTTCCCTTGTGGCAATTCCCTTCCTAATCGGCTTCTTCCCGCTCTACGGAGCGCTACGCGGCGTGGCCGTCTATGAGGAGTTCATCGAGGGGGCCAAGGAGGGCATCCAGGTCGCCCTGCGGATCTTCCCCTACCTTGTCGCGATCCTAGTCGCTGTCGGCATCTTCCGGGCGGCGGGAGGCATCGGCATCCTGACCAGGATCCTCTCCCCCTTGCTCGACCTGATCGGCCTTCCGGCGCAGGTCCTGCCTCTTGTTCTCGTCCGCCCGCTAAGTGGCAGCGCGGCCACGGGCCTCTTTGCCGAGATTGTGAAGGCCTGCGGACCCGATAGCTATGCCGCCCAACTCGCCGGCACCATTCTCGGCGGAACGGAAACGACCCTCTATGTACTGGCTGTCTACTTTGGCTCGGTGGCGATCCGCAAGGGGCGACACGCGCTGGCCGCCGGTCTTCTGGCTGATGCCGCAGGAGTCGCTGCCTCCTTGGTGATCTGCCGCCTGATCTTCAAGTAAGGGGAGCGGCCTGCAGGTTTTTAATCGGGATACAACGGCTGAGTTCCTGATTCCTCCCTTTCCTCCTTCAGCCTTCAGCCTAAACTCCTAATAGGCTGACCACCACGGTACGCCTATGCGGAGGGCTCCTGTGCTCGAAAAGGTAGATCCCCTGCCAAGTTCCAAGCTGAAGCCTGCCGTTGGCCACGGGGATTGATTCGCTCGTACGGGTGAGCACCATCCGCAGATGACTTGTAGAATCATCCGGGCCCTCGACTGTGTGGATGAGACTTGGATTATCCTCGGGAACCAGATCCTCAAAGAAACGATGCAGGTCCGCGCGGGCAGTCGGATCGGCATTCTCGTAGATCACGAGACTGGCACTGGTGTGCTGCAGAAAGACCGTGGCGAGACCGGTCCTTATGCCACTGCGCTTGAGAAGCGAGGCGACCTCGCCGGTGATCTCATAGGTACCCTTCCCCGTAGTGGTGAGGGTGAAGCTTTCGGTGACGGCTTTCATGATTCGGAGTGTAATGAACCAACGGCTATCAACAACCAACCGGCCATTAGCAGGAGTCCACCGATGGGAGTGATCGCCCCGATCCACGGGATCTTGGTGAGAGCCAGCGCGTAGAGACTCCCCGAGAAGAGCAGGATGCCCGATATCAAGCAGAGAAAGGGAGGGGCGGCAACAACGCCCCCTCTAGCCAACCAGAGAAGGACGGGCGCATGGACCAGATGATACAGGACGGCCGTATTCCAAAGATCACGGGCATGGTTCGCCTCCAGCAACCCTTTCAGCGCATGGGCTCCGAAGGCCCCCAAGGCGATTCCAAGAAAACCCGTCGCACCGGCCACCAGAAGTGCGGCGCGACGGTTCATGGATCACCTGTGAGGTTACTTCGCCGCGACCTCAAACTCCTCGGGGAACTTCTGAAGGAAGCTCTGCACGGGCCAGGAGGCTGCCTCGCCGAATGCACAGACTGTGCGACCGGCGATGTTGTCGGCGACATTCTTGAGGGTCTTGGGATCCTGTTCGGTTCCCTCACCGTTCACCATGCGGGTGGTCATCTTGTCGATCCAGAGAACACCTTCACGGCAAGGGGTGCACTGGCCGCAGCTCTCGTGGGCATAGAACTGGTTCAGGTTGTTGAGGGCCCAAAGCATGTCGCGGGAGTCATCCATGACGATCACCCCGCCGCTTCCGATCATGGTTCCGGCCGCCGCCAGCGAGGAAGCGTCCATCACGAGGTCGAGGAGGGGAACCTCCTTGTCGACCATCTGGCCATCCTCGCCCTTGACCTTCATCTTGAAGACCTCACCGGCGCGGAGAATCTTGGAGGAACTTCCTCCGGGAATGATCGCCTTGAGCTTGCGGCCGGGCTTCATACCGCCGCAGACATCATTAATGAGTTCGCCAAGGGTGACTCCGCCGGCGGGAATCTCGTAGGGCCCGGGACGCACCACGTCGCCGGAGACGCACATGACGCGGGTGCCGCCGTCGCCGGGGGTGCCCATCTTGGCGTATTCGTCGCTACCGATCTTGAAGATCTGCTTCACGTGACAGAAGGTCTCCACGTTGTTGACGATGGTCGGCGACATGTAGAGGCCGAGGACGGCGGGGAAATACGGCGGCTTGATGCGGGGATAGGGACGCTTTCCCTCCAGCGACTCGATGAGGCTGGTCTCCTCGCCGCAGATGTAGGCGCCGGCACCCTGATGGACGAACATGTCGACGTCAAAGCCGCTTCCCATGATGTTCTTGCCGAGGAACCCCTTCTCTCGGGCCTCCTTGAGGGCCTGGGTCACGATCTGCGCGGCCTTGGGGAACTCGCAGCGAATGTAGATGTAGGCGAGATTGACGTTCAGCGCGAAGGCGGCGATGGCCATCCCCTCGATAAGTTGATGGGGATCGTTGTGAAGGATGTAGCGGTCCTTGAAGGTGCCGGGCTCGGACTCGTCGCCGTTGCAGGTAATGTAGTGAGGCTTGCCGTCGTCGCGGCGGATGAATCCCCACTTCACGCCGCAGGGGAAGCCAGCACCTCCGCGGCCTCGGAGGTTGGCCTTCTTCACCTCATCGATGATCTCCTCGGGCTTCATGCCGAGGGCCTTCTTCAACTCGGCGTAGCCGCCGTGCTTGATATAGCAGTCGATGTCGGGGGTGTAGCCCTGGGTCCAGGCGTTCTGGAAGACGATGCGCCGCTCCTTGGGATGCGGGGGAAGAAGAAGTGATTTCATGGAAGTGGTCCTCTTGGAGGTCTTAGCAGGGGGCGCGATCAGTTGTACTGACTCAGGATGTTGGCCGTGCCGGCCTCGGTGATGTCCTCGTGCAGGTCGTCGTTGACGAGCGCGACGGGTGCGGAACCGCAACTGGCAAGACACTCGACGAACTCGACGCTGAACTTGCCGTCGGCGCTGACCGGCGGGGTGTGGCCGTGCGTCGGGGCCTTGGGATCGATCCCGGCGGCCTTGCAGAAGGAATCGCGCACCTCGTAGCTGCCGGCCAGGGCGCAGGAGAGGGTACGGCAAACACGGACGCTAATCCGTCCGGCCTTCTCCTGACGGAACCAGGGATAGAAGGTGACAAGCTCGAGAATGTTGATCGGCTCGAGGTCGAGGCGCTTGGCGATCCAATCCACGCCGCTGTCATCGATGAATCCGAAATGGTTCTGCCAGAGATGGAGAAGGGGCAGCGAGGCGCTCCTCTTGGAGACGGGATAGTGGGTCACCGCCTCGTCGATCTTGGCAAGAAGGTCCGCGGGAATCTGGTCTGCCTGACGGGGACCGGTGGAAGTTGCAGCATGCGTGTCCATGAAGTGTCCAAAGAAACCAAAAACCCCCCGACTCGGAAAGAAGGAAATGGACGGGCGACCTGCAAATCCGAAGCCTCCCGGCAAAGGGCGACCGCCGTGACTTTTTCATTGAAGAGGAGCACCCCGTGTGTTTTTCTTTTCGCCCCGTTGTTCCAGCGTAGCTCAGCGGTAGAGCGGTCGGCTGTTAACCGATTGGTCGTAGGTTCAAATCCTACCGCTGGAGCCAAATCACCCTCGCGTTTTCAGGGTGCTTGAAGAACCTCACTTACTACGGGAGCAATCTGTCCGGGTGACAGATTCCGGTGCCAATCAGGCCTTCCAAAGTCTTCCGCTTTGGGCTGGATCCAGCGTTGACGCCCGCTTCTGACCCAAGGACCGAACACTCCGTATTGCTGGCCCGAGTAGAGGATCACGGTAGGACGATCCATCGCGGTGGCGGCATGGGCCGCGGCCGTATCGACGGTCAGCACCAGATCAGCTCCGGCAATCAGGTCGATGAACTTCTGGAGATCGGAGGGATGCTCAATGGAGATCCTTGGTGCCGCTTCCGGCCATGATTCGGAGATGAGACGGGAAAACTCCTCAAGTCGCCCGCGCTGCTCGCGGGAACCGGTGAGGACAAGCACCGGGATATTTTCCCTCCCTGCCAGCATGCGGAAGAGTTCAGCCCATCGTTCCCCGGGGTAGTCCTTGCCCCCTCCGTTGGCAAAGGGGGCGCAGAGCCAGTAAGATCCGTCCTGGGACTCGCCGAGGGTCGACTCCCCCACCCTCCTGAGTTCGGGCCAGATTTCAGCAATCGCCACATCACGGCCAAGGGCACGCGAGACCAGTCTCCGATTGGCCTCCAACTCACGGGGAACGCCTCCACCGACAGAAGGCTCACCAGGGGGATAAGCGAGCACCACGGGTCGGAACACCGCCGTGAAGGCCCATTCCGTCCATCGGCGCACGGGACGGCGGTTGCCGAGGAGTTGGTTGTCGCAGACAAGGCGCAGCGGGCTCGGGAGGCTGTAGAAAAGGACATTCATGAGGTAGTCCCTCATGTGCCTCAGGGAGATGGAAACCTCGTGGGGACTCCGCAGGAGCGTGAGCCAGGTGGAAAAACAGCGGATGCAGTTGGCGACAAAAACATTCAGGATGATCCTCCTCTTCCGGATCGGCAGGGGGATGAATGTGGCCCGGGGAAACTGTCCTCTCACCACGGACTCCATTACTGGAAGCGTGGCGATTGTCAGGTTCTCCTCGCCGAACTCACGGGCGAGAAGACGGATGACACCGGAGGAGAGGAAGAAATCCCCGATGCCGTCGGGCTTGAAGAGAAAACAGCGGGCCACAGCCAGAGGGAAGGTCGGAGCCGCGGGTTCTCAGGCCGGGGAATCCTCACCTTCGGCCGCCTCCGAACGTCGTCGATTCAGCCAGACCTTGGCGACCCCCTTCATCCTGGTGAGTAGGTAGTAAACCGTCTGACTTCGAAGACGGACAAGCTCGGTACCGACGATCTTGGGAACAAAATCGGCCGGAATCGCGAGAACCTCCTCGGGGGTTATTCCGTCCAGCCCCTTGCAGAGGATCGAACTCATCGCCTTGGTCAGGGTCTGCACCTGGGGACCAAGGGTCACCCTGAAATGCGCGCCACCCTGTTCGTCAAGGCGTAGGAAGACGGCGACCGTGTCGGTGCACTCCTCATCCTTGCGGATATCCTCGAGGTCGAATGTCTCTCCCTCCTTAGGCTCCTGGGAGCGAGCCTGATCGGCATAAGCGATCAGGGTCTCCCTCTTCTCCGCATCGGGGAGATCGGAGAAGAGAGCGATGATCGCGTTGAGCTTCGGAGGATAGGACATCGCGCGGGGAATCAGACCGACTTCTCGATCGGCGCTCCCACGCGGTTGCCCCATTCGGTCCAGGAACCGTCGTAGTTGCGGACATTCCCGAAGCCGAGAAGGTAGTTGAGCACGAACCAAGTGTGGCTGGAGCGCTCGCCGATGCGGCAATAGGCGACGATGGCATCGTCGTTCTTCAGGCCGAGATCCTCCCGGTAGATTTTACTGAGTTCCGCCGCGCTCTTGAACGTGGCATCCGCATTCACGGCCTCCTTCCAGGGAATGCTGCGCGCTCCCGGAATGTGACCGCCGCGCAGTACCCCTTCCTGGGGATACTCGGGCATGTGGGTGACGAGGCCCTTGAACTCCCCGGGGGAACGGACATCAATGAGCGGCAGGCCCGACCTGCTCTGCGCGAGGGCATCCTCGTAAAAGGCGCGGATCTCCTTGTCACGGCGCACGGTGGGCACGGGGTAGGAAGTCGCGGCGTAATGGGGAACCTCGCGGGTCAGGGGACGCCCCTCGGCGATCCACTTGTCACGGCCGCCATCCATGATCTTCACCTTCGCGTGGCCGAAGAGGCGGAAGACCCAGAGGGCGTAGCAGGACCACCAGTTCGATTTGTCACCGTAGAAGATGCAGGTGGTCTCGGGTGTGATCCCGTTCCTGGAGCAGAGATCGGCGAAGACGGAGGGCTGGATATAGTCGCGGATCGTGTGATCCTGCAGGTCACGCTGCCAGTCGATGTGGACGGCTCCGGGCAGATGCCCCATGTCGTACAGGAGGACATCCTCGTTGCTCTCTATGATCTTGATCCCCTCGTCCTTCAGGTGATCAGCCACCCATTCCGTGGTGACAAGGGCTTCGGGGTGGGCGTAGTTGCTGTCGATGCTCATGCACTGGTTGTAATCGGTGGAAGTCACCCGGTCAAACCCGCAGGAATGCCATCGCGTCACCCAAGAAAAGGTTCTACACTATTTTGAGTGGTCGGCGCTGAGGGGAATAATCAGGAAGTGCAGAGAGGGAAAATTCACGAATCTGGGAGGAGTTCGTGGCGGAAGGGGCATTGGCTCGGTATTACCGGAACTGGAAGGCCGGGCAGTTCAACTCTCTGAAGCTGGTTTGAAGGATGATCCGCACGGCATTCCTTTCAAAGCGCCGCAGACGGAGGGGCCATGCCATACCCGACCTCAATTGGGTCCCTCTCTTTTTCAGATCCTTGGATGGGGCTCTGCTGTTTCCTCCCCTTCCGTTTCTTTTCCTGATTTCCTGATTTTTCTTCCGTGTCTCGTCTTCTGCCACTGTAAACAGCAGGTGACAAAAAAAACGGGCGCCGAATTTCTTCGGCGCCCGCATCCTCGGGGAGGAAATTGAAAAACCGCTTACTTCTTCTTCTTGAGAAGGGGAAGACCGGTGCGCTCGTTCTCGGAGATCTCGTAACCGGCGGGGAGTGCGTCAAGCGCACCCTCCTTGGCCTCACCACCGAAGTAGTAAAGGGTCACTTCCTGACCGCCGCGGAGCTTCTGCAGGCGATGATGGAGGAAATAGGTCTTTCCGCTCTTCTTGCTGACGACGCTGAATGCCATGATGTTGGTTCCTTTCGTTGGTTGGGGGTTGGGGTTGCTAGATCAGTCCTGCTTTCGAGAGGGTGGCGTGTGCACCGTTCTTCGAAATCGTCTTGAGGGCGCGGGCCGTCACCTTGACGGTGACGAACTTCTTGAGTTCGGGAACCCAGATGCGCTTGGTCTTCAGGTTCGGATTGAAATAACGCGGGGTCATGGCGGTGACGTGCATGCCGATACCGCCCTTTTTCTTGGCGAGACCGCGACGATGGATTTTGGAACCGCGAACGGGGCGGGAACCTGTGATGGAGCACTTTCTGGACATAATGAAATTGTTGAGTAGTTGATATGGTCAGTTGTCGGCCTTCCGGTCAAGAGTTTTTGACTCCTCTTCAGTTGAGCGTCACTGAAGGGAGGCCAGAATCTCCTCCTGTTTTGCGACCAGGCGGGTGATGCCGCGGCGTCCGTATTCCAGCATTTCGGAAAGATGAGCCGGCCCGAAGACACTCTCCTCCCCCGATGCCTGAAGCTCGATGAAATCAAGGTCGCCGGTCATCACCAGATTCAGGTCGACCTCGGCATCCTTGTCCTCGAGGTAATCGAGATCGAGCAGCACCTCACCCCCCACCACGCCGACACTCACGGCGGCCACCCGGCGGGTCACGGGCGATTTCGCGAGCTTGCCGGACTTCACGAGGGAGTTGCAGGCGATGGCGATCGCCACCCCGGCTCCGGTGATGGCCGCAGTCCGGGTACCTCCGTCCGCCTGAAGAACATCGCAATCGACCCAGAGGGTACGCGCCCCAAGCGCCTCAAGATCGATTCCGGCACGGAGGGACCGGCCGATGAGGCGCTGGATCTCGGTGGAGCGTCCATCCACCTTTCCACGGGTGCTGTCGCGTGTCTTGCGCGGCGATGTGGAGTAAGGAAGCATCGAGTACTCTGCGGTCAGCCACCCCCCGGCGACACCCTGTTCCTTCATCCAACGGGGAACACCCTCCTCGATCGAGGCGGCGCAGAGAACCTGGGTCCGACCGAAGGAGACAAGGACGGATCCGGAGGCCTGCGGAGCGATGCCGGGCTGGAAGGAAATTTCTCGAAGGGCGTCGGAAGCCCTCTCTTGGGAGCGTTTGCGGTTGGTCATGGTGCGGAAGAGTTCCCTGCCCAAGGCGAAAGGGCAAGAAGTGTTCTTGGGTGAACCCAAATTTAGCAATAGAACGGTTTTAACAGATTCGGATGCTTAACTGGAATGGTGAGTCCATGCGGAGTTAAAACGTGAAAGAGTTAGAAAGTTACAAAGGGGCTGCGATAGTGCCCTCGTTCCAGCTACAGGGGCCGCTCCTCCACGTTGTAACTTTGTAACGGTTTCAACCTTTTAACCCATTCCCCCACTCACCTCAGGTTGCTAATGCGAATTTTGGGTTAAGGAACCGCTGATTAAATCCCATGAAGGCCGCTGAAGAGCATTGCTGATTTTTGAAGGCGCGAGTGCTGGGCGATACCCGCAGCGGTCTCGCCCGAGCGAGCAACGCCACAAAAATCGACAAATGGCTTCAGCCCTCCGGGTTGCGGAGATAACCAGCCGGGGGCTGCGTTGGCTTGGCACTTACAGCCTACTGTGGGGATGCTCGTGCCAAGCCGCCTTGCCCTCGGCCAGTTCTTTCCGCAACGGCCTCTATGCGATTTAATCAGCGCTTCCCTAAATCAGTTTACCCCCCCCAGCTACTGTTTGACTGAATTATCCCGGAGGGGTTGGCGGGCACGTAGGGCGGGAAGAATTCTTCCTTCCACCATGTCCGCCATTTTCGGATCGCCGGCCCCCCTATATGCCGATACTGCCTGCTTAGCAACCTGCACCGCCTGGTCAAAGTCGCCGGATTCCGCAAGCGAGGCGCTCAGGGTGAGGAGAAAGACCGGCACCTGGCCGTTGGTGGCGATCACGATCTGACGCGAAAGTTCGACGGCCTCCCTGCCGTTACGGACACGACTGTCGGGATGCGTGGCGAGCAACCATGCCAGGGCACGCTGATTCTGGAGATCACCCGGATCGATCTGCATGGCCAGACGGTAGACTGCGGCCGCCTGAACCGGATCGCCGTTCATCAGGAGCACGGCCGCAAGATTCCGGGCGGCTCCGGTGGTAGCCCGCACCTGAAGCGACTGCTGGAATGCCATGATCGCCTCCTGTCGACGCCCCATTTTGATCAAGGTCAGGCCCAGATCATTGTAGGCCTCGGCATTGCTGGGGCGGAGACGGATCGCCTCGGAGAACTCGCGGATGGCATCGGGAAGTTTCCCCTGAGCATCGAGGGTGCAGGCGTAATTGTGACGGGATTTCCAACTTGTGGGATTCCTCTCAAGGATGGCCGGAAACAATGTTGTCCCCTCCCTCCAGACGGGGAGCTGGATCAGCGAAATCACCAGCCAGGCAGCCAGATGTATGAAAACAATCCCGGAGACGATCCGTGAGTGATAACGGCAGAAAACCAATGCCATGGCGAGGGAGGGGCCGAGCATGGCAAGGTAGAGGTACCGGTCGCTAACGGTCGATACGACCTGGAAGTTGAAGGGAATCAGCCCCAGGGTGGGAAGAACACCAACAGCCAGCAAGGCGCACGGAAGCAGGAAAATCCTGAGCCTTCTGACAAGGAAAAGGAGGGTGAGCAACCCGGCTGGAATCAGCCAACTCCAGAAGAGAATCCCTGCCTCAAAGAGGGAATTCGGCGAGCGCCCGTAGTCCGCACACAACCCCCACGGCGGAAGCGGCCAGAGAAGTTTTCCAAGATAGAACGCGAGGGCATCACCGGCGACAAGCGGCCTGGCCCACACGGGAACAAGGGAACGTGCAAGCTCCGCGGCGGGCTGGGAGTGGGAGGTCATCACGACCTCAGCCACGGCCAGCAGAAACCAAGGAATCAGCATCAGGAGCGGTTTCCATGAGGATCCGCGCGAATGGATCAGCCACCCGCCGCAGAGAAGCGTCAGCGCCGGGGTCACCACGGTTCCAGGCTTGGAACCGAATGCTAGAAGAAGCAGGAGGGTGGACGCCGCATAACGGAGCCAGTTCCAACGGGACGAGTGCTCGGATAAGGCACCACGATCCAACCAGGATAGAAAGCAGGCGATCGCGGCAAGGGAGAGGGCTCCGCCAAGAAGATCACGAAGACCCGAAACCCAGGCCACCGTCTCCACCTGGACGGGATGCAGGCCGAAGACCAGCGCCCCGACCGCAGATGCCAGCAGAAGCCGCTGGGGCATGGATCCATCCTTCCCGAACGCCGCACCCAGCAACCTGCGCAGGATCAGAAACACCATCGCGACCGAGAGCAGGTGCGCCAGCAGGTTGGTTCCGTGAAAAATGGCACCGTTGATCGGGCCGAAGCTCACGGTAGTCCCGGCAACGATCCGGGAGAGAGCTACAAGCCCGGCCCAGACTGAATAGGTGACAGGGATATAGAGTTGCTGGAAGGGGCCTTTCCAGAAGAGGGCGACACTTCCCCAGGAGAGCGGCGCGTAGAGAGGATTGCGGTGGATATTGGTGTCGTCGTCCCAGAACGGGAGGAACTCGAACGTGCAGACCTGGGCATAGACGCCTGCAACGATCGCAAGCACCAAGGCAAGAACGGCACCTGGCATCCAACGCGGTAGCGGTGACATGGGACTGACGCGAATCTCGGGGGAATTTTTCATCGGCGACCTGCAATCCATACATCCGGAGGCATGCGGTTGGCCAGTATCCTCTCGGCAACGCCGGTGGCGCTTTCACTCCCCTTCCCTTGATCGGGAATGGCAATGAAATCAGCCATCGCACCCGGTGCAAGCTCGCCGAGCTTTCCCTCCAGCCCAATGGCGGTGGCGGGGCGGGTGGTCGCCATGGAGAGAATTTCCGCGGGATCGAGCCCCGGAAACGAGGACTGCATCGCCCGCATCTCGGCAAACATATTGAGATCCTCGTTGCTTGCCAGGCTGTCGGTGCCCAATAGCACCGGAATGCCGCTCTCCCGGTAAAATTCGAGGTCGAAGAGGGGGCGTTCAAAAAAGGCATGGGTCCTAGGGCAATGAATCACGGGATACCTTCCGGCCGAGGCCCGAAGCAGATCCTTGTCCGCACCGGTGATCATGTTCATGTGCACGAGCAGGGCCCCCTCGGGAAGAATCCCCGATCCAAGCACGGCCTGAACCGGTGACTTGCCGCCGCAGTCATCCATCGGCCGTCCGATTGATCGGAGAAACTCATGAAGCGGTCCCTCGCCTTTCACGAACATCGCCAACTCTTCGTCCGACTCCGCCAAATGGGTGCAGAGAGGGAGATTGTACTTTCCTGCAAAGGAAGCGGAGAGAGCGTAGAGATCGCGTGAAACGGTGTAGGGTGCATGGGGCGAGATGCCGAATCCGCCGCGACGCTCGCCGGCCTTCTCAAAGAAATGGATCGCTCCGGCCAGAGCCTCGCTTGATTCCAAGCGGCTGCGAACATCCATGACTTCAAGGAACCACCAGATGCGGATCGATGATTCGGGAATAAACGGCACCAACTCCGGAAACGACTCGATGTTCAGCACCGTGGTGCATCCCCATCGGCGAAGCTCGGATTCACCGGCAGCTATGGCATCGAGGTAGTCACTTTGGTCCAGTGAACGGCGCATCGCATTGAGGCGCTGGATCCAGGCTGAGAAGGATCCGCCTCCGAAGAGAGCCCCCCTCATCATCGTATAGTCGAGGTGACAGTGGGCATTGATGAGACCCGGCAGGAGAATGCGCTCCCCTAGATCCTCGCGGATCGCGGCGGGGTGACCACGGATGAGATCGTTCCAGGATCCCACGTCGAGAATCCCACCGTCTCGGACAGCCACTCCCCCGTCCGCGATCGGAGGCCGACCCACCGGCACGACGGTCCGGGCACGGAACAATCGGGTGGCTTCGGAAGCGGGCATGGAAAGGTTTTAACCCAGATTTTTCAAAGGAACCATGACAACCGATCTGGAGCGTTCACCAGGATGGTTACGAGAATCAGAGGAAAAAATAATCAGGAAAGCAGGAAAGGAAAGGAAAGAGCCTAGGATGACTGTTGGCACCGAGAATAATCCCCCGATCCGGGACTGGAGGCCACTCGCGCGAGCGAGGGCGGCAATAAAGACCCAGCACAACCTGACCAAGAGATCATGTTCTTAAGGAATGTCTGCCAAGTTCCGCATTTTCCTGAGTTCCTGAATTCCTGAATTCCTGAATTCCTGATAAAATTCGGCTCCTCGCTATTTTCAGTGGGTGGGTAGGGGTCTGAAGGGTGGCACTTCGAGTTGGAGTTTCCCGGCCTTGAGATAGGCCATGATCCTGAAGGTATTGATTGATCGGTAGCCTCTGGCCAGAC
>JBAPTI010000066.1:0-15886 GCA_049282095.1 Chthoniobacterales bacterium | reverse complement strand
ACGTTGTAACGTTTTAACAGTTGACGCCACTTGCCTCCCGGCAAGCGGTGGCGCCCTTACGGGTCACGACTGCGCGTGATCTTCCGCGCATGTTCCAGCATGCTTGGTTCAACGGTTTTAACCATCCTACGACTCACCATCTGTGTGAAGCATCCAGATCCGTCGCCGTCACCCTATTGCATAATCTGGGTTAATCCTTTCCTTAATCGATTCTGGAGATTGCCGCAGGGCTCGTGTAAGATTGTTTTCTCATGAATAAGCGCCTTCTCGATCCTGCCCTTCTGCCGATGCTTGCGAAGGTGGAGTCCGGGGAACGGCTCACCGGGGAGGAGGGGATGGCCCTGTATGCCTCGCGGGATCTGAACGGGCTGGGCTACTTGGCCAATATCGTCCGAGAGCGGAAGAACGGGAATGTGGCGACCTATGTCTTCAACCGTTACATCAATTACTCCAACATCTGCATCCTGAACTGCCAGTTCTGCGCCTTCAGCGCCAAGAAGCGTGACGATCATGCCTTCGAGATGGCCATTCCCGATGTCGCGGCCAAGACAAAGGAGGCATGGGACGGGGGAGCCACCGAGATCCACATGGTTGGAGGACTTCATCCGACCCTTCCCGCTTCCTGGTATCTCGATCTGCTCAAGGCGATGAGGGAGGCCGCCCCTGGGATTCATCTGAAGGCCTTCACTGCCATCGAGATCCGGCATCTCTCCGATCGTGTCTTTAAGAAGCCGCTTCGGGAGACATTGGAAATCCTTCGGGATGCCGGGCTGAATGCCCTTACTGGAGGAGGTGCTGAAATCTTTGATCCGGTCATCCGTGACACCATTTGCCGTGGCAAGGAGACCGGGGAGGAGTGGCTTGAGGTTCATCGTACCTGGCACCAAATGGGTCAGCGGAGTACTGCCACCATGCTCTACGGCCATGTCGAGAAAGCGGAACACCGCATTGACCACCTGCTCAAGCTTCGTGGGTTACAGGACGAGACCCATGGATTCACTGCTTTCATTCCCTTCGCCTTCGTGCCGGAGACCACGGAACTGGCTCATATCCGACCAGCTTGTTCCACGGATGAACTGAAGAATCTGGCCATCTCTCGCTTGATGCTCGACAATTTTGACCATATCACCGGCTACTGGATCAGCCTCGGTCTACCGCTGGCCTCCATTGCCCTGAACTATGGGGTCGATGACCTGCATGGGACCATTCAGGAGGAGAAGATCTTCCACATGGCCGGAGCCAAAACCCCCCAGCAACAGACCATCGCCGCCATGGAGAAGGCAATCCGAGAGGCGGGGAGGGAGCCCATGCAGCGCGACACCTTCTACAGGAGAATCGAGTCAACTGCATCCAAAAAGGGAGCTTCAGCGGTGGCTGACACGGTATGATTCCAAACGTACCTCGGGTCGGTTGCGTTCCCTACCTGAATGCGCGACCGCTTCTCGAGGGGCTTCCATTTCCGGTCAGAAAGATTGTTCCGGCGCAGCTCTATGACGTGTTTCGTGCCGGTGAGTTAGATGTGGCGTTGCTTTCCTCGATTGATGTTATTTCCAAGGCTCATGCCCAGGTAGTGGATGGCGTCTCCATCTCCTCAAGAGGGGATGTCTTTAGTGTCGTTTTATCTTATGAGGGAGAACTAAAAGATATTACCAAGGTTGCCCTCGATCCTGCCTCCCATACTTCCAATGCCCTCCTTCGGATCGTTCTGGAGGAGTTTCACGGGGTTGTTCCTGAATATGTCCAATTAACTGATATAGAGTCTAATTTTCTACCGAACCTCATGATTGGCGATAGAGCCATAAAAACAAGAAGTCGGACATCTAATGCCTCCGTGCGCTACCTGGATCTCGGGGGGGAGTGGTTTCGCAATACAGGAATGCCTTTTGTCTTTGCATTGTGGCAACTTAGAAATGAATTTACGGATAAATCGTCTTTATCTGATGCGATCCGTGAGGCCAAGAGGCGGGGAATAGCCGAGATCCCAAAGATTGCATTGCTTGAGGAGGATCCCGCCTTTGCCGAGGGGTATTTGCTTAATCATATTCGCTACGAGCTTGGCGATGAGGAGAAGCGTGGTTTGACCCTTTTTGGTGACTATCTGCAAAAGTTAAATATCGCTATTAATAATAAAAATAATGCAATTTACTATTAAACAGAGTGAGTTCTATTTCCGTGAAAACCGCTGATTCTTCTTCCTTTATCCGTGGGCTAGGGATCCGGGATGCCATCGGTGTGAGCGTTGCCGGTATGGGGCCGACCTTGGCCATGAACCTGAATCCTCAGGAACCCTCCCAACATGTGGGGCAACTGATCCCGCTGATTTTCCTACTCAGCACCTTCCTAGTACTCATGGTGGCCTGGTGCTTTGCGAGGCTTTCGAGGCTCCATCCCAATGCCGGATCCGCTTTCGGCTTCGTCTCCGCGGTGATGGGGCCGAGGGCCGGGCTCGTCGCCGGGTGGGCCATGCTGGGAGCCTATCTTTGTTTCGGCATGGTGGGGATCTCGGGGTTCGGCCTTTTCCGGGGTGATCTCGCCGCGAAGTTTCACCCGGCTCACCATCCCTCCGTCTTCTTCTTCACGCTGGTGGGTGCCGTGCTTGTCGGCGTACTGAGCATCACTGCGGCGCGACGTGCCGCGATTGCACTCATCACCCTGGAGGGGGTGGCGGTGGCGGTGATGCTGACTCTTTCCGTGGCCGTGATCTGGAGGGTGCTCGGCGGGCATGGACCGCAGGGTGATCCGCCTGTCAGAGACCTCTTCATTCCCTCGGCGGGTATCACCCTCCCGGCTATCGCCTTGGCGTTGTCTTTCGGATTTCTCTCGTTCGCGGGATTCGAGGAGGTAGCCACGATGGGGGAGGAAGTGAAGAACCCCTCCTTCACCATCCCGCGCGTGTTGATGGGCACGGTGATCGGGGGAGGTGTTGTCTATACCTTGGTGACGACGGCGGAGGTTCTCGGTTTCGGCACCGATCCTGCAGGCATGGCACGCTTCGCGGCATCGCATTCCCTGCTTGGCGATCTGGGGGGAATCTATTTCGGCTCATGGTGCGGCGATCTGCTCGATATCCTTGCCACTTTTTCCGCATTGGGTTGCGGCCTTGCCTCGGTCATGGGGGCTTCGCGCGTCCTCTTTGCCATGGTGCGCTCGCTCGCGCCGACGAGTCGTCTGGCGCAACTCTCCGAGGGAGGATCATCCCCGGTGCTTGCCTCGCTCTGCGTGATCGGAACTGCATTGGCCGGCAATGCCGTGATGCGGTTCGTCTTTCACGGCAGGGGTTCCGATCCCTTCTTCTGGTCATCCACCCTCTCGGTGCTGTCGCTGTTGGTCGCTTATTTCCTCGTGGTGGTCAGCGCGGGCATCTCACTCCTACGGGATCCGGCGAAAGTTGGCCGGTGGAAAATCGTGATTCCGGTACTGGCTGCCTTGGCGATCGGCTACACACTGTGGGTGAGCGTTTACCCTGTCCAGCAGGGGGCCTACGGGGTGATCCCCTGGATTGTCCTGGGTTGGTGCCTGCTTCCCGTACTCGCAATGATGATCGGAAGAGTGTGGCGAGGGAGATCTTAAGGCTGATGGGTATTCCCAAGGGCCCAAGGGGATTTTCCTTCGAGCCCGAGCTCCGAACTTGAGCGGAGCGATTTGACACAATCCACCGGCCGCTCATCAGAACTTGCGCTCCAACGGGGCGAGCCCGTTGGGGGCAGGCAGTCATAAAAAACTGAAGGTGGGATTGGAACTCTCACCTTCTCATCCCTTTCGCCGCTTTCATCTCATTCATCTTCGGAGTTCGGGTTGAATGTCCAAAGATTGCCGCCGATCCGAAGGGATGTCAGGGTGTGGTGATGAAGCGTTTCCCTTTCCTGCCTACGCGGCTGTTCACCCTCGCCCTTTTGACCTTCACCCTCGCTTTCACTCTGCCCATCTCCCCTTGCAATGCCCTGCAGATCCAGGGGGTGACGGTGCCTCCGAAGCTTGAGGTGGCTGGTGATACCCTGCAGCTCAATGGAGCCGGGTTGCGGACGTTTTCCCTGGTGATGGTGCCGATCAAGATCTATGTGGCGGCATTCTATGCGCCTGAGCCCCTGCGTACGGCCTCCGCGGTGACGGCTTCGTCCGGGCCGCTTCAGTTCGACTTCACATTCCTGCGGGATGTCGGCCAATCCGATGTGACCCGAGCCTGGAGTTCGCAGTTTGCGCAGAGTGTCTCCTACACCTACCCCGGCTATGACCGCGACCGGGATGCCTTCATCGGGATGTTCGGTCCGCTCAAGAACGGCGGCGTGGAGCGGGTTCAGTTCGTCGGCACGAACACGCTCGTGTACGACTCGGGCACCCTTAAGGGGACGATCGCGGGACGGGATTTCCAGAAATCCTTCCTGAGTCTCTGGTTCGGATCCAAGCCTGTAGCCCCGGATCTAAAAGCCGCACTTTTGGGAAACTGACGCGGCTCCTTACAACTCGATCGCTTGTCCCGGTGGCGGGGCCAGCACCTTGGTGTCTGGAAGGGCTGAATAGAGTTCGCGCTTGAACCATTCGACTGCCGGATCATCACCATGGACAAGGAGGATGGTCTTCGGCCTGACCTTGATGGCGTAGGAGAGGAGGTCTTCGCGCCGCGCATGGGCGCTGAGGGTGAAGCTTTCGCGGTGGCAGAGGAAGGGAACGGGGGCCCCTTTTGAGTCGATCTGCACGTGGTCGCCCTGGGCGGCATTGCGCACGACACCCGCCGGTGAGTTTGGATCGGCATAACCGACGAAGAAGAGATACTGGGAGGGATCGGGGAGTACCTTGCGGGCGAAGATGTTGGAGAGGGTGTGTTCCGTCATCATGCCGCTGGAGAGGGCGTAGATGGCGCGCTTGCGTGGGTTTAGGGACTGGATCTCGGCGCCCCCCGCGACATACGGGGCGACGTCGTTCATCAGGCGGAGGTGGGGAAGATTGCGAGCCACTTGGCCGGCCATGGTGTCGTAGACGGCGGTGATCTTGCTGCTGAGTCCTCCGACATAGAGCGGGGTGGGGGGAATGATGCGTTCTCGCTGCATCTTCCAGAGCATGGCCATGACTTCCTGGGTCTTCCCAAGTGCGAAGACCGGGATGGTCACGCTTGCTCCGGTCTCCAAGGCAGAGGCGACCGCCTTGGCGAAGCGCTCTTCCTCCTTGATCCGGGTGAAGCCCTCGGGGAGGGGGGCGTCGCCACGGGTGGTCTCCATCAGCAGGACGTCGACCGGTTCCTCCGGAAATCGTGCTCCCTTCTGGATCGTCTGGTCCTCGAAGTTCACGTCGCCGGTGTAGAAGAAACTTTTCCCCCCGCTGCGGACCATAATACCCGCCGAACCGAGGATGTGCCCCGCATCATGGAAGGTGACGGTCGTGGAACCATCCCCGCCCCCGGCCCGATCCCCATCCAGGGAGAGGGGTCGTTCCAAGGGACAGAGTCGCCACATCCGGGAAGCCATCTCGACGCCCCGATGACCGAAGAGGGGATAGTCGGAGAGCTTCAGCTCCTCCTGCTGTCGGGTCATCACATTGACCGAGTTGTGAAGCATGATGTCGGCGATCCTGGCCGTCCCCGGAGTCATCAGGACGGGCATGTCGCGCTGGCGTGACTGCAGGAGAGGGAGGCAGCCGACGTGATCCTGATGGGCATGGGTAAGGATCGTGGAGCGGACCGTCACATCGTCGAGTTGCTCCAGCATCGGCGTGGCATCGTGGCCGACATGTTCGGGATGCATTCCACAGTCGAGGACCACCGACCCTTCGGGTAGGTCGAGCCGGTAGCAGTTCGAGCCGATGCCTGCTCCGCGTGTGAGGTTGGTGAATCGCATGATTCAGAGTAGGGGGCTCCCTTCGGCCGCTACGAGGGCAATTTTTCGGGAAGAGCCAGAAGTCGCAGAAGAGACACGGCATTGTTTTTTGGGAGTTCTTAGATTCCAACTGCATGACCTTGTACCTATCGGGTTAGAACGGGGTTGGGTAACCCGTTTGGATGTCACCTTGATTTTTACTGCAACTTTTTCCCGCTGGTGGTGTTCTTGTAAGTGATGCTCTCCCCCATTCCAGAGAAACGCTGGGATCGCACGCTCGCCGCTCACCTGCTCAATAGGGCCGGTTTCGGCGGGACGCCGGATCAGATCGATCAATTGGTTGCCATGGGGCCCCGCAAGGCTGTGGATTCGTTTCTGGATGTGGATGACGAGAGCGCCCTCTTCCCGGTTCCCAACCTTCTGGAGCCCCCGGCACGACTCCTCTTCAAACAGCGTGAAAAGGATGCCGCCACCGAAGAGGAGAAACAGGTTGTCCGCAAGGAACTCAACCAGGCCAATAATCTCTCCATGATCGATCTGAGGATCTGGTGGTTGAACCGGATGCGGTACACATCCGCACCCCTGCTGGAGAAGGCGACACTATTCTGGCACGGGCACTTTGCCACGAGCAACCAGAAGGTCAATGATCCCTACCTGATGTGGTATCAGAACGATACCCTGCGCAGGTACGCCCTTGGGAAGTTTCCCGATCTTCTCAAGGCGATGTCCCGTGATCCCGCGATGATCCGGTGGCTCGATCTCAACCAGAGCCGCAAGAATCATCCCAACGAAAACTTCGCCCGCGAAGTCATGGAGCTCTTCTCGCTGGGCGAGGGAAATTATACCGAGAACGACATTCAGGAATCCTCCCGCGCCTTCACCGGATACAGGATCAAGGCGGAGACGGGCGCCTTTTTGTTCCAGGACCGGGACTTTGACGCCACTCCGAAGACCTTCTTCGGAAAGACGGGGCCATTCACCGGCGATGACATCATCGACATCATTGTTTCGCAACCCCAGTGCGCGCGCTTTATCGGGAGGAAACTCTGGAGCTTTTTCGTCGCTTCGGAACCATCCGAGGAGACTGTTTCGGCTGTTGCCGACCTCCTTCTCTCCAACGGCTACGATATCGGAGAGACGTTGCGAAGGATCTTTGGAAGCGCCGCCTTCTACTCCACCCGCGTCATCCACCACCAGATCAAGGGACCTGTCCAGTGGTTGATCCAGACCACACGGATGCTCGAGATCCCGTTGCCAGATCAGAGTGTCTTGGAGAACTCTCTCTCGATGCTTGGACAGGTGCTCTTCTCTCCGCCCAACGTGAAGGGGTGGGATGGCGGTCGCACCTGGATCAGTGCCTCAAGCCTTCTCTACCGCTACAATCTGGCCACTTACCTCCTCAGTGGCAAAGCCCGCATCCTCGGCGGTGGCAGCGGGAAGACGGCGGTCATTCCCTTGGAAAAGATCGCCCCGCCGGAGCAGCGCATCGATGCGGACCGGTTACTGGATCATCTTGCCTTCAGGATTTTCAATTATTCCATTCTCCCCAAGGAAAGGGCGACCTATCTCACTTTCCTGCAGAAGCAGGCGGCTCCCTATTCCGACACTGTGGTCCGTGATCTCATGCAGATCATGATGAGCACGCCGGAGTACCAGCTTAATTAATCGACAATAATGAAAAGAGTGAATCAACACATGGCGCCCACCCAAAGTCCGTGCCAACTTATCTTTAGGCATCACTCTCCCCTAACAGCCTTCAGCCTTCAGTCTTCAGTCTAACAGCCCCCCCACCAAGCCATGAAAACCCCAAAGGAACAACCGCTCCATACGCGAAGAGAGTTTCTCAGGACTTCCGTCCTGGGAGGGGCCCTGGCCTCCACGGTGCCGCTCTTTCTGGAGAAGACCTTCCTCTGCCTCGACACCATGGCGGCTGCAACAACCGGGCAGATCACCACCGGGAAAGACGGGACGATCCTTGTGCTTCTCCAGCTTGCCGGCGGCAACGACGGGCTCAACACGCTGGTCCCGTTTGGCGATGACGCCTACTACAAGGCTCGTCCTCGTATCGCACTCCCCAAAAAGGATATCCTCTCGATCTCCGACTATGCCGGTCTCCATCCCAAGCTGACGGGGTTGCACACCCTCTATGGTGAGGGAAATCTCGGCATGATCCAGGGAGTGGGGTATCCGAATCCGAACCGATCCCATTTCCGCTCGACCGAGATCTGGCAGACCGCCAGTGATTCCGAAAAAAATGAGTCGGAGGGATGGCTGGGCCGCTACTTCGACAACTGCTGCAAGGGGGCCGATCCCTCCACGGTGGGGATTGCCGTGGCCGGGCAGACCCCCCAAGCCTTCGCCTCCCCAATCCCGAAGGGAATCGCCTTCAGCAATCCCCAGCAGTACCGCTACATGAGCGAGGCTGCGAGCGATCCGGCCTCCGCAGACAAATTCATGAGGGAAATGAACCAACCCGCCGCTGAGCATTCCTCATTGACTGAAAACGCCGGCGGATCCATCGGGATGCTCTCCGGGCCAGCTGATAACGATGGCAGCACGGTGGAGTTCCTTCAACGGACGGCACTAGGTGCCCAGATGAGCAGCGACAAGATCTTGGAGATCACGCGGAAGACAAAAAGCAGTGTGAACTACCCGACCTCGCAACTCGGGAACAGTCTCAACCTCGTCTCCCGTCTGATTGCCGGTGGGCTTCCCACTCGCGTGTACTACGTGTCGCAGGGCGGGTTCGATACGCACGCCAACCAACTTCCCGCGCACGAGCGCCTCATGACGGACATGAATGCGGCGATCTCCGCCTTCGTCGCGGACCTGAAGGCCCAGGGGAATTTCAACAGAGTCCTCATGCTTTCGTTCAGCGAATTCGGAAGGCGTGTTTCTGAGAATGCGAGCGGCGGCACCGATCACGGTGCGGCGGCCCCGCTCTTCGTTCTTGGCGGGGGAGTCAAGCCGGGGCTCTATGGGAATTATCCCAGCCTGACCGACCTTCATGACGGCGATTTGAAGTTCAACACCGACTTCCGCTCCGTCTACGCCACAGCCCTGGAAAACTGGCTCGGCGCTCCCAGCGAGATGGTCCTTGGAAAGAAATATCCCCTGCTCCCGTTTATTTGACGGTTAAGGCTGTGGGGCTATTAGGATGGCGTCCGTGGGGTAAAATCGACCTCTTCCCCACTTCACTTTTTAACTTTCTAACCTTTTAGCGTGGGTCATCCTTTCCCCATGCTTCATATCGTCCTGATCGAGCCGGAGATTCCGCAGAACACCGGGAACATTGCCCGTCTCTGTGTCGCCGCCGGGGCCAGGCTTCATCTTGTCGGGCCACTCGGATTTTCCCTTGATGAGAAGCATGTTCGCCGTTCCGGAATGGACTATTGGGAGCGTCTCGACCTGAAGACCTGGAAGAGTTTTCCGGAGTTGCAGGATGCTCATCCCGAGGGGCGCTTCTGGTTTCTGAGCAGCAAGGTCGAGAAATCCTACTGGGATGCGTCTTTCAGTGACGGGGACTTTCTGGTCTTTGGCCGCGAGAGCAAAGGACTTCCGGCCAGTCTGCTGGCGGCCAATCCCGACCGCTCTCTGACGATTCCCATGAGCGAGGGGACGCGGAGCCTGAATCTTGCGACTTCCGCCGGGATCGTTCTCTACGAGGCCGTTCGTCAGTTGAATCTCGCCGCGAAGCCGAACCACTGATTCCCTTCCGGATATGTCGCAGTCACCCGTCATCGAAACACGCGATCTGACCAAGGTCTTCCGCACCTACCGGAAGGAGGCGGGACTGATGGGGGCGTTCCGCGGGCTTTTTCACCGTGAGTATACCGAGACGAAGGCCGCCGACTCGGTGAGATTCTCAGTCGGGGAGGGGGAGTTCGTGGGGTTCCTCGGACCCAACGGTGCCGGAAAGACGACGGTCCTCAAGATGCTCTCGGGACTTCTTCAGCCCTCATCGGGGAGCGCCTCGGTCCTGGGATACAATCCCGCGAAGCGTCCGACCGAGCTGAAGCGCCAGTTCGCCCTGCTAATGGGACAGAAGAACGCCCTCTGGTGGGATCTGCCGGCACGCGAGTCACTTGAACTGAACCGGGCGATCTACGGAATCGGAAGAACGGAATTCGAAGCCACGGTCGGGGAGCTTTCGGAGTTGCTTGATGTCCGGGATAAGATGGGCGTCATGGTCAGGGAACTGAGTCTGGGTGAGCGGATGAAGATGGAGCTGATCGCCGCGCTGATGCACCGTCCGAAGGTTCTCTTTCTGGATGAGCCGACGATCGGTCTCGATGTGATGAGCCAGAAAAAGGTCCGGGAATTCCTCAGGGAATACAACCGCCGGCACAACGTCGTGACACTCCTGACCAGTCACTACATGCAGGATATCGAGGAACTCTGCGAGCGGGTCATCCTGATCGATCACGGGAGGATCTTCTTCGACGGATCGCTGGAGGAAGTGGTCGGCCGCTTCACCTCGACCAAGATCATCGAGGCCGATTTCAGTGCTCCCTTGCCCGAGGGCTTCACGCCGCCCAGCGTGGTCCTGGAGCGAAGTCCCCTTTCGATCAGGGTGGAGGTGCCCCGCGCCGAGGTTCCGAAGGCCTGCACGGCTCTTCTCTCGGGAGGTCAGGTGATCGACCTCTCGGTGCAGGAGGTGCCGATCGAGGAGGTCATCCGAAGGGTCTTTGGGAGACAGCAGGAGGAACATCGACTAGACTCTTTACCATGAAGGGCATGAAGAGGTTTCTATGTCATGTTCTGGCGGGGTGTATTCTGCCCCACATGGCTCTGTTCGCCGGCACGGGCGAGGGGGTGAAGGCGTGGATCGCGACGGATGCTTCCGCGCCATTGATTCCCGGGAAACCTTTCACCGCCACGGTGGTGCTCGATCTTCAGCCCGGTTTTCACACCTACTGGCAATATCCGGGGGACTCGGGTCTCGCCCCCAAGGTCACGTGGCATCTGCCCGAGGGATGGACGGCGGGTCCGATCGAGTTCGCGATTCCGCATCAGTTCTCCGAACCGGGTGACATGATCGTCTATGGCTACGAGAAGCAGCAGCTTCTGCGGGCCGTGATCACGCCCCCCAAGGATCTTCCCAAGAATCAGACCTTCGAAATCAAGGCATCACTCACATGGCTCGCCTGCAAGGAACTCTGCGTCCCGGGATCGGCCGATGTGAAACTCAGGGTGCTGGGTCCCACGGATGGTCCTATATCTTGGCAACAGGCCATTGCGCCCAAAGGTGCATGGCCTGAGTCAGGAAAGCCTCCATTCCCGGTTTCCTTTTCCGGTAAGAACGGCACCAAGTTGGTTTCTTTCACAGGACAGCCCGGCATCACCTACGAACTCTACCCCGATCCCGCGGAAGGGACGATGGCAGGCCACGTAACGCAGATTTCATCCCAAGGCCCGAAAGGCCCCGTCATCGTCTTTTCCATCCCTTGGGATGGTTCCGCTGCTTTCAAAGGATTGCTGGTCGAGAAGGCCGGATCGGCCAGAAAGGGATGGTGGATAGGGGGAGAGAACAAGATCATTGCGAGCGATCAGCCTTCCACACGGAGCAGCGGCGTTGCCTTGGGAGTCCTCATGGCCGCCCTCTTCTCGGGCTTCCTGGGAGGTTTGATCCTCAATCTCATGCCGTGCGTCCTCCCGGTGATCTCCCTGAAGATTTTCAACTTCATCGCCCAAGCCGGGGAATCGCCCTCGCGCATCTTCCGTCACGGACTTGCCTTCGCGGCCGGAATCTTCGCCTGGTTTCTCGGACTCGGGGTGTTGGTCATCGCCCTGAAGGCCGGTGGTTCGCAGGTGACCTGGGGCGCCTTCCAATTTCAGAGTCCTTATTTCGTGGTCGGACTCAGCGCGCTGGTCTTTCTCTTCGCCATGAATCTCTTCGGGCTCTTTGAGATCACCTTGCCGGGGCATGCCGCCACCAGGCTTGATCAGGCGGCTTCCCGTGGGGGCTATTTCGGATCGTTCTTCCAGGGGGTCTTCGCGACGCTCCTTGCCACGCCCTGCACGGCCCCCTTCCTGGGAAGTGCGCTTGGATTCGCCTTTGGCCAGAGTCCGTCCGTGATCCTTGCCATGTTCGCCTCGGTGGCGCTGGGCATGTCCTCCCCCTATGTTCTCCTCTCGGCCCGTCCGGGATGGAGAAAGTGGATTCCCAAGCCGGGTCTCTGGATGGAGAGGCTCAGGCAGTTCATGGGATTCCCGCTTCTGGCCACCAACATCTGGCTGCTTTGGGTCCTTCAGAACCAGCGTGGAAGCGGGGCTCTGCTCGCCCTGCTCGCACTCCTGCTGATTCTCGGTTTCTGCGCCTGGGTCTACGGCTCACTCCCGGGAGCCTCGCCCCGCGTCCGTCGGGTGGTGCTGATCCTGCTCGCGGGGCTTCTCGCGATCTCATCACCGCTGCTTTTCAAGAAGATCCTTGAATCCGCCCCTGTCTCTCCCTCGTCGGGCTCCGGGGAGGGGATAGACTGGGTTCCTTACTCGCCCGAAGCACTTGAATCGCTGCGCTCCCAAGGGAAGCCGGTCTTTCTCGATTTCACCGCCTCGTGGTGCCTGACCTGCCAGTTCAACGAGAAGACGGCGATCAATCTCCCCTCCGTGCGTTCACTCCTGCGGGAGAAGGGGATCACCGCCATGAAGGGTGACTGGACGAATTCCGATCCCGCGATCACAGCCGCCCTGAAATCCTTCGGTCGAGTCGGTGTTCCCCTGGCTGTCTTTTACCCGGCGGGGAAGGGAAGCTCGCCAGTGGTTCTCCCGGAACTACTCACCGAGAAGATCGTGCTGGATGCAATCGGGAAATAGGAAAGCCGATCCGAATATGGAGATCAGGAAGCAATGCCAGGCTAGCAAATCCGGAATGGATTTGAGGAACATCCTCCAACCCGGCTTACGCGATCTTAATCCCAGATTTAGCGATAGGGTGGGTTTTACTGGTTGGGACGCTTCACCTGATCGGTGATTCCTTCCGAAGTTAAAACCGTTAAAAAGTTAGAAAGGTTACAACGTGCTGAATGAGGCACCTTGCTCCGGTTCCTCGTGACATGCTGGGACTATGATTTCTCTGAACTTGCCATCCCAAAGAATAAGAGCGGGATGCTCCGGATCCACGTTGTAACGCTTTAACTTTTTAACTCTTTTAACGATGCTTTCATCTTGTGATCGGTTCCGAATGCAAATTTTGGGTTAATGCATATCTTGTGCGGTGTATTTTGATCTTCTTGTGCTTTCATCCTTTCTTTTCCTGAATTCCTAAGTTCCATATCACCAATCAATTGTTCATGAATTTCAAGACGCTCAAACTCGACGCCCTCGACCAGAATGTGCCGCTCACCAAGGAGCAATACGGCCGCGATCTTAAAAAATATCAACTCGGTCTGCTGAACCTTCAGCTCCGCCTTAAGGAGAGCAAGCGATCGGTCGTCATCGTGATCGAGGGCCCTGATGCGGCCGGCAAGGGGGGCGCCATCAAGCGCACACTCGAGCGTCTCGATCCCCGTCTGGTCCGTGTCTATTCGACCCAGAAGCCGACACCCGAGGAGTACAGGCACCATTACCTCTGGCGCTTCTGGAACAAACTCCCTCCCTACGGGGAATTGGCCGTCTTCGACCGCTCCTGGTATGGTCGCGTCCTGGTTGAGCGGGTCGAGGGATTCGCTACGGAGCGCGAATGGAAGCGTGCCTACGCCGAGATCAACGAGATGGAACGCACGCTGGTGGAGGACGGGACGATCCTGATCAAGCTCTTCCTCCAGGTTTCCAAGGCGGAGCAGTTAAAGCGCTTCAAGGAACGGCAGTCCGACCCTTACAAGCACTGGAAAATCAACGGGGAGGATTGGAGGAACCGCCGCAAGTGGAGTCAGCACAACGCCGCCGCGGAGGCGATGTTCGTGAAGACCTCCACGAAGTATGCTCCCTGGAAGGTGATCCCCGGTGACTACAAGTGGTATGCCAGGGTCCAGTTCGCCAAGACGGTCTACGAGCGCATCGCCAAGGCATTCCCCGAAGCAGGAAAACTGGCATAAAAGCATCCGCCGGCCTCGGTAACCGAGGGTCCGTGGAAGCGCTGATTAGGAAATGATGCGGACTTGGTTGCTCAAGTCCGTGGTGAATGCTGAATGACTTTCATCATTCATCCTTCTGACTTCATCCTTTCCTACAGTCCCGCATCCGTCACGGCGCCGTGGGAGGCGTCGGTGACGTGCGATGCGTACTTGGCGAGGACTCCACGGCGGTAACGTGGTGCCGGTTTCTTCCAGGCCTTCTTCCTCTTGGCGAGTTCGGCGGCGGTGACGTCGATGGAGAGGGTTCTCTTGCTGGCGTCGATGGTGATGATGTCCCCCTCCTTGACGAGGGCGATCGGTCCGCCGGAGATGGCTTCCGGGGTGATGTGGCCGACAACAAAGCCGTGGGTGCCTCCAGAGAAGCGTCCGTCGGTGATCAGGGCGACATCCTTGCCCAGACCAAGTCCCATCACGGCACTGGTCGGGGAAAGCATCTCGCGCATGCCTGGGCCACCCTTGGGTCCCTCGTAGCGGATGACGATGACGTCACCCTTCTTGATCTTCTTGGCAAGGATGGACTGAAGCGCCTTCTCCTCACCGTCAAAGACGCGTGCCCGGCCCTTGAAGCTGAGGCCTTCCTTGCCGGAGATTTTCGCGACGCCGCCGCCCGGGGCGAGGTTCCCCTTGAGGACGACGAGATGGCTATCCTTCTTGATGGGGTCGCTGAGCGGGCGGATGATCTGCTGTCCCTTGGGGTAGGGCTTGAAGGCGGCCAGATTCTCACGAAGCGTCTTTCCGGTGACGGTCATGCAGTCCCCATGGAGGAGTCCCGCTGCCAGCAGATCCTTCATCAATGGGACGATGCCACCGATCTCGATGAGCTGGGACATCAGGTATTTGCCGCTCGGCTTGAGGTCGGCGAGAACGGGAACCCGTTTGCCGATCTTGGTGAAGTCGTCGATGGTCAGCTTCACGCCGGCCGTGTGGGCGATGGCGAGCATGTGGAGGACCGCATTGGTCGATCCGCCGAGGGCGATCACGACGGTGATGGCGTTCTCGAAAGCCTCGCGGGTCATGATGTCGCGGGGGCGGATTCCTTTTTTGAGGAGATTGACGACGGCAGCTCCGGCATCACGGCAGTCCTGCAGCTTGTGGGTGGAGACAGCGGCCTGGGCGGAGCTGTTGGGGAGGCTCATGCCCATCGCCTCGATGGCGCTGGCCATGGTGTTGGCGGTGTACATGCCGCCGCAGGAACCGGGGCCCGGGATGGCGCACGACTCCACGGCCTGACGCTCCTTTGCCGAGATGACGCCCGCCGCCTCCTGACCGACCGCCTCGAAGACGGAGACGACATCAATGAGCTTCCCGTTCAGGCATCCGGGAAGGATGGTGCCGCCGTAGACAAAGACCGCGGGGCGGTTCAGTCGCGCGATGGCGATCATGCACCCGGGCATGTTCTTGTCACAGCCTCCGATGGCGACAAGGCCGTCGAATCCCTGGCATCCGGCCACCGTTTCGACGGAGTCGGCGATCACCTCGCGGGAGACGAGGGAATACTTCATCCCCTCGGTCCCCATGGAGATGCCGTCGGAGATGGTGATCGTGTTGAAGATGATGGCCTTCCCGCCTGCCTTGTCGATTCCCAGCGCCGATTCGCGGGCAAGTCCGTCGATGTGCATGTTGCAAGGGGTGACCATGCTCCAGGTGGAGGCGACGCCGACAATGGACTTGGTGAAGTCCTTCTCGCTGAATCCAACCGGATAGAGCATCGCGCGGCTTGCTGCGCGGCTCGGACCATCAAGAAGGACGGAGGAGTGCTCCCTGGCGATGGAGGCGGCGGGCTTGCGGGTGGTCTTCGACGTGGGCTTTTTGCGGGAACTCATGCGCTGTTACTAACAGAGGAGCCTTCCGTATTAAAACTGAAAACCAAGGGGAGGGGGGGATGAAATTATGAATGATGAATGATGAACCAAGCCTGTGAAACGAGACCTTGGGAAGGTCGAGTTGTAGCCACCGAAGGTGGACCCGTAGGGCAAGCCTTGCTGGAGCAAGTGAGTACAAAAC
>JBAPTI010000065.1:0-9152 GCA_049282095.1 Chthoniobacterales bacterium | reverse complement strand
TCGGCCACACCGATGCCAAGTGCTCCGCCACTGCCCCCCTCGCCGATCACGACGGCAATGATGCGGGCCTTGAGAGCCATCATTTCACGGAGATTCACGGCGATCGCCTCAGCGATGTGCCGTTCCTCGGCGCCGACGCCCGGATAAGCGCCCGGAGTGTCGATGATGCAGACGACGGGCAGGTCGAACTTCTCCGCCATGCGCATGAGGCGCAGCGCCTTGCGGTATCCCTCGGGGTGGGGGCTGCCGAAGTTGCGCAGGACATTCTCCTTCACGTCGCGGCCCTTCTGCTGGCCGATGATGACGCAGCGGTGTCCCCCGATGCGGCCGATGCCCGCAGGCATCGCCTTGTCATCGCCGAAGAGCCGGTCCCCATGGAGTTCGACGAAGTCGGTGACGCAGGAGGCGACGTAGTCGAGGAAGTAGGGGCGGGTGGGATGGCGGGCGATCTGGACGCGCTGCCATGGGGTCAGGTTGCCGTAAAGGGCCTTGCGTTCCTTCTCAAGATCCTCCCTTGCGGCCTTCAGGAGAGGGTCCTCGGAAGGGCGGCGTTCGGCAAGTTCCGCGACGCGGCGTTCGAGTTCGGCGATGGGGAGTTCAAAGTCGAGCGGTTGGACGGTCATGGTCGTAAGTGGTCAGTGGAGTGTGGTTTGGGAGAGGAGGTTGGATTGAAAAAAAGGGATCAGTGGATGATGACGGGCGTATTCCGGGAGACGAGGGCAAAAATCTCCTGCAAGTCGGCACCGGAAAGCACATACCCTCCTGGCATTGATTGTGGCATCGGGGCGGGGGTGGCAACGGTTGCAGCCGCGGCATTGGTTCCTCCCTGTTCGGCGGGGGAGGGTGAGGGCTGTGCGGCGGCCGCAGTAGGCACGGCAGGTGTTGCAGGTAGCTCAGGGGCAGCGACAATCGAAGGGGCCTGGGCGATCAGGATGATCTTCTCGCTTGAGGCGTAGGCCTTGTCTCCGAAGGCCACCCTCTTCGTTCCGGCCATGGCCGACTTATCGAGGACCTTGGTGTTGATGTTGGCAGGGGTGGCCGGTGCCGGCGGTGCGGAGAGAAGGAGGTATTCCTTGAGGTAGGTGCCGTTGTTAAGGAGCGTGAGGCTCTTGGCGGCACGGTCCAGTTCGAGAGTCAGCTTGAGTTCGGGAATGACGAGCTGCTGTCCGATCTGGAGGTTGATCCCGGGGAGTTGGTTGGCCTTCTGGATCAGTTCCGCGTTGGAGTGGTGCTTGGAGGCTATTTTGGCAAGGGAATCCCCCTTCACCACGCTGTAGGTGACCATGGATGGGTTTTCGGCGGGATTGAAGAAGAGTGCCATATTGGCCACACCCAACTGCCTGCGTCCCTCGGGTAGGAGAGGGGACTTGGGGTTTGCGGTGATCCACGCATTCCAGCCGTCCCGTACCGCGGGGGTGTTCCCCGATGACTGGAGCTTCTTGAGCCGCTGGAACTCGGGGATCGCGGGATCCGGTGTCGCCGTGGCGGCCGGTGCGGCTGCGGCTGCGGCCTTTTCCCTACGTTCGGCCCTGCTGGGTTTGATGAAGAGGATGTAGCCGAAGTATCCGGCTGATCCGAAAATCAGGGATCCCAGGATCAGGAGGGTCAGGGTTTTGAAGGTTTTCATCGTATGGTCTCAGGGGGAAAGATATCAGAGTAGCCCGCGGCGCTTCCACTCCGCGACGTTTGGGCCGGCGGATCGCTGGATCAGATCCATGGTGAACTTCATGAGGCAGACCTCCCAGGCATCGTCGACTCCCTCGATCAGGGCATCGATCGGATCATCATCGCGACGGAGATCCCCCTCGAGCCGTTGCAGCAGTTCTTCCTTCGGTTCCCGGAGAAGCTGCTCCGAAAGGTCGGTCTTCCTGAGTGAGAAACCATAGCGCAGGATATGGAAATCCTTCTGCTCCTCCATCCATCCGGCGAATTCTCTGGCCCTCTCGCCGAATCCTTCCAGCAGCATCCGGCTCACATAATGTGGTGCCAGAATCCTGGGACGCTCTGCATGGATCATTCCCTTGCGAAGGCGTACGGAGCCGATCTCATCCATTGGTTCGGTCACCAGGCGGAATCGGAAGCTGGTCTGCCCGTAGGTCTCGATCGCATTGGCCGGAGCCACCACCACGCGGGTATTTTCCATGGCATAGTTAAAGTCGTCCGCTTTGATCATCACTTGATAGGGAGACTCTAGGGACGAAGGGGCGAAAGGTCAACGTGCCCCCATCGGGTAACGGATTCCAGCGGTCCTTTCGCCGGCGTAATCAGCCCGCCGGTTTGACAGAGCGCCGGTTTCGGGTTTCCATTGTGTGATGAAACGCACCCTTGCCCTGCTAACCCTTCCCCTGCTCCTCCTCGGAGGATGCGCGACCTCTCCCTTCCGCACCACCTACGACCAGCCGGCCTACAAGCCGAAGGATCCCTCCAAGGTCGTCGTCAAGGTCTCCCTCGACAAGCAGATGGTCTACGTCATGGAGGGGAACAGGCCACTGCTCGTGACAGCCGCCTGTGTCGGCATGCCTACCAAGCCGACCCCCAAGGGTAACCTCTCCGTGACCCGCAAGGAGCGCAACAAGCGTTCAGGAAGCTACGGCTTCGCCGTGCTCAGGGATGCAATCGTTCCCTGCGAGGCTGGCAGCTGCAAGGGGCGCTACGTCGGCTACCCGATGCCCTATTGGGTCGAGTTCGCTCCCGGTTATGGCTTCCATCAGGGATGGGTCTGGCCGACTCCCAAGACCCACGGCTGCATCCGACTCCACGCCAACGATGCAGGGGATTTCTTCGAGATCGTGAAGGTCGGCACCCCGGTCAAGATTGCCTCCACCCAACCGGAAGATGCCACACTCGGTGTCAAGACCCCGCGCCCCCAGGATTACAACGACCCCGATCTTCCGAATGGCGAGATGACCTCGCCCAGCTACTTCCAGAAGATCAAGGCCGCTGTTCTTCAGTAACGGCGTGACGGCCACTCCTCCAACCGCGTCCAAGGAATCCCCCAAGGTGAACCTCCGGACTCCGGAGGTCATGGAGCGGGTGCAGGAGCAGGTCGAGCATCACTACCACAGCAGTCTGGTAGAGCGTGTCCGGGCCGAAGGATCCGTTCTGGTTGCCGGCCAGACGACCATCCGGCTCGCCAGGCAGTTCGGCTTTTGCTACGGAGTCGAGCGGGCCATCGACTTGGCCTATGCGGCCCGAAAGGTCTTTCCCGATGCCCGCCTCTTCCTGATCGGCGAGATTATCCACAACCCCGAGGTCAACGCCCAGATCGCCGCCCTCGGGATCCGCAACCTCCTTGATGCCTCCGGACGCCCCCATGTTGAGGACCTCGGTCCCGAGGATGTCGTGATCGTTCCCGCCTTCGGCGCGACCTTGCCGCTCGTCGAGGAGATCAAGCAGCATGGATGCCGAATCGTCGACACCACCTGCGGTGATGTCATGAGCGTCTGGAAGCGAGTCCGCCAGAATGCCTCCGAGGAGGTCACCTCCATCATCCATGGAAAGGCCTCCCACGAGGAGACCCTTGCCACCGCTTCCCGTGCCCTAGGGAAGGGGAACGGTCGCTACCTGATCGTGCTGAACCTTGAGGAGGCCGCCCGGGTCCGCGACTTCATTGCGGGAACCGTGACAAGGGAGGAATTCCTGAGAGAGTTCGCCGGAAGATTTTCCGAGGGATTTGATCCGGATCTTCACCTCCAACGCATCGGAGTCGCCAACCAGACCACCATGCTCCGGGAGGAGACCGAGGCGGTGCAGAATCTCCTGCGTGAGGCGATCATCGCCAGAGATGGGAGTGACGGGAACTTCCGCCTCTTCGACACGATCTGCGGCGCCACTCAGGAGAGGCAGGATGCCCTCAAGTCGCTACTCAACGGTCCGTTGGATCTGCTTCTCGTCGTCGGAGGCTACAACAGCTCCAACACCACTCATCTTGCCGAAATGGGAGAGCAGAAAGTCCCGACCTATTTCATCCGGAACCAGGAGTGCCTGGAGTCACCGGATCTCATCAGGCACTTCGACCTCCACGGGAAAGAGGAGATTTCCTCCCGATCCAACTGGCTGCCCGTGGCCGGAAAAGAGGCGCAGATCGGAATCACCGCCGGTGCATCCTGCCCGAATAACCTGATCGAGGAAGTGATTCTCAGAGTCCTTTCCCTGCGAGGGGATGAGTTACCGGAAGAAGGCAACAAGTAGTTGAACACAATGGGGAGTCATTTCTCCCAAGGATGGAGGTAAGCGAACAAACCACCTTTTTCCCTTTTCATTTTACCTTTAGCCTTTCTACATGCTCCTGACCAGTCAACAGATGAAACAAGCCGAACTGGCGGCATTCTCGCGGGGAGATACTCCGGAAGGATTGATGGAAATCGCGGGTGAGGGGATTGCCCGATGTATCAGGCAATTCTTCCCGAATCCCGGGATCCTACTGGTGTACTGCGGCAAGGGGCACAACGGCGGCGATGCGCTGGTTGCGGCGCGGCATCTTCGATCTTTCGGATGGAGGGTGCAGGTTCGATGCCCTTTTTCTCCGGATGAGTTGGCTCCCTTGACGCTCCGCAATCTCAGGCTCATCGAGGGTGAGGAGTTCGGAACCGATCTTACCCGGGTCGACGGGACGCTTCTGCTGCTGGATGGGCTTCTGGGAATCGGCGCCGAAGGAACTCCACGGGGCGAGGTGGCTCATCAGATTAAGGCGATGAACCGCATCAGGGGTAAGCGGGGAGGATTCACCGTGGCGGTCGATCTTCCCTCGGGGCTTGATGCCACCACGGGTGCCGTTGCCAAGCCGTGCGTGCAGGCTGATCTGACGGTGACGCTTGGCGCGGTGAAGACTTGTCTTGTGACCGATGAGGCAACCGCTGTGGTCGGGCGCTTGGCATTGGTGCAGCTTCCCGGTGTCGCCACATCCGGCGGGGATCCTGCCTCTCTTTCCACGGCCGATGGATTGCGATCACTTCTTCCGATCCGGGATTTCGACACCCACAAGGGGAATTACGGCCGCATCGGAATCGTGGCAGGATCCCGGGGATTCCTCGGAGCCGCACGTCTTTGTTCCGCCTCCGCGGTTCATGCCGGAGGGGGCCTCGTCACTCTCTACACGACGGGCGAATGCCACGACCTCCTGGCATCAACCTGCATTCCCGAAGTGATGGTTCGGCAGGTGAATTCCTATGCCGAGGTACTCCGGGATCGTCATGATGTCCTGGCCATCGGTCCCGGGCTTGGGAGGGAGCATGACATGGAACTTCGTGAATTGGTTTCCAACGCGCCGATCCCCTGCGTGGTCGATGCGGATGCGCTCAATGCCGTTGCAACCGATCCCTCGTTGCTGGGCGCATGTGCCGGACCGCGTCTCCTGACTCCACATCCCGGTGAGATGGAACGACTCTTTCCCCAAGCGGCGCGAATGCGCCGAGATTGGGCGGTCGATTTCGTGAAGCACTATCCGGTGACCCTGTTGCTCAAGGGAGCTAGAACAATCATCGCCCAAGGGGGGTATCCTTCCGCCTTCAACCAGACTGGCAACCCCGGGATGGGAAGCGGCGGCATGGGGGATGTCCTCACCGGTGTCTGCGCCGCGATGCTGGGTGCGGGAAAATCACCGCGTGACGCCGCGATGCTGGGTGCATGGCTCTGTGGTCGTGCTGCGGAGATTGCGGTCTTCAACGGAGTCGACTCGCAGGAATCACTCTCCGCCACCTCGGCCATCGCTCACCTCGGAGCCGCCTTCAAGTCACTTCGAAACGGGGATTATTGAACCAAAAATGCTCCAAGGAAGAGCTGATTAAATCCCATGAAGGCCGCTGAAGAGCATTTGCTGATTTTTGAAGGCGCGAGCGCTGGGCGATACCTGCAGCGGTCTCGCCCAAGCGAGCAACGCGGCAAAAATCGACAAATGGTTTCAGCCCTGCGGTTTGCCGAGATAACAGGCTGGGGGCTGTGTAGGCTTGGCGCTTACAGCCCGCTGCAGGGATGCTCGTGCCAAGCCGCCTTGCCCGCGGCCCATTCTTAGCGCAAAGGCCTTTATGCGATTAAATCAGCGCTTCCCTAACTTTAACTTTTTAATTCACTGAGTGCCTTGAGCACGAGATCCGCGTGTTCGGCGGGTTTCACCTTCGGGAAGATGGCGGCGATCTTCCCCTTGGCGTCGATGACGAAGGTGGTCCGTTCGGTTCCCATGTATTTCTTCCCGTACATGGATTTCTCAACCCAGACTCCATAGGCCTCGACGATCGATTTGTCCGTATCCGAGAACAGGGGGAAGGGGAGGTCGAACTTGGTGATGAACTTCGTGTGAGAATTCTCCGGATCTATGCTCACGCCGAAGATCGCAGCTCCAGTCTTCTTCAACTCGTTCCAGGAATCGCGAATGCCGCACGCCTGGGTGGTGCATCCCGGCGTGTCGTCCTTGGGGTAGAAGTAGAGGACAACGGGCGATCCCTTGAGTTCGGAGAGATTCAGCGGAGTGCCGGAGCCATAGTCGCCGCCGACGGCAGTGGTGGTGAAGGAGGGGGCTTTATCGCCGACTTGGAGTGTGCTCATGATGGGTTTGCTATGGAGTGACTTTTCAGAAATGGCTCACAGGGATGAAGGGGATGAATGGTTGGATCTCTCACTGCTTTATTGATGATGCATCCCCTTTATCCCTGTGAATCTTTATCTGCTCTTTGTTGTGTAATGGAGGGCAGGAGGCGGACGCGGCGGTCCTGTCGAGGGAGACGAATGGTGAAGAGGAGTCCCTTCCCTGCGGCGCTCTTGAGGTCGATCTCTCCGCCATGATCCCTGACAATCCGCTGGACGACATGGAGACCTAGGCCGCTTCCGTCGCTCTTTGTCGTCACGTAGGGGTGGAAGATCCGGTCGGCAACCGAGGGGTCGATGCCACCGCCTGTGTCGCCGATGCTGACCCAGACATGGGTGTCGTCATAACCGGTCACCACGCGGAGCTTTCCGGAGCTTCCCATGGCCTGGAAGCTGTTGCGGATCACATTGTAAAGGGCCTGCCTGATCTGGTCCCTGTCGAGGGTTGCCGGCGGGAGGTTCTTGCCCGGAAAGATCTCGACGCTGATTCCACGGTCCTCGATCTCACGCTTCAGGAAGTCGACACTCTCGATGATCAGCGCATTGAAGTCGGAGGGTACAGCCTCCAGCGGTGAGGGGCGCACGGCCTTGAGGAACTTGGAGATGATCTGATCAAGCCTGGCGACCTCTGCCCGGGCAATCGCGATCGACTTGGCTAGGTCTCCGACATCCCCTTCGCCGGCAAGGCCTTTTTTCAGGCGGCGTTCGATCAACTGGAGCTGGATATCGAGCGAGTTCAGCGGGTTGCCGATCTCATGCGCCACCCCGGCTGCCAGCAGTGTCACGGCCGAGAAGCGCTCGCTCTCGATCGTCTCCTGCGTTTCGCGGCGTTCCTCGGTGATGTCGCGGAGGATGACGGCCCTGCCGACAAGCTCCTTGCGGGAGCTCTCCTCCTCGTCGCTCATCAGGGGGGTGACATAGAAGTTGAGGAATCTCCGTTCCGGATAGAAGATCTCGAGATCCCGGCTCATCACATCCCCGGTGCGGGCCACCGAGCGGAGATCGAGCCCGGGAATGGCGACGGCAAGACTGCGTCCGATGTGTTCCGCGCCATCCATGCCGAAGAAGGCGCAGGCCGCCCGGTTCATGTAGATGATCCGGTCCTGGGGATCCGTGACGATGACCCCCTCGAGGATCGCGTTGAAGATGGTTTCGAGGAACCCCTTCTCCTTGGAAAGGAGCTGGAGGTAGTGGCCGATGTCGGCTGGTTCGACAAAGCGGATCCGCTCGACAAGCTTGTCGATGAATCCCCTGTTCATCAGACGGAGGCGTTGGGTGTCCCGGGCTCGAGCAGGAGTTGTTCCAGCTCGGCCACCCTGCGCTCGAAGAGGTCGAGTGCGGCATTCACGGGCCTGGGGGAATTCATGTCCACCCCCGCATCGGCCAGAGTCTCGATGGGGAACTTGCTTCCCCCGCTGCGCAGGAATCCGAAGTAGCGCCCGGTCTCGCCTGTTTTCAGGACGCCGTCCGCAAGGGTGATCGCGGCCGAGATGCCGGTGGCATACTTGTAGACGTAGAAGGCGCTGTAGAAATGGGGAATGCGAAGGCACTCGAGTTCAAGCTCCGGGTCGATGACGACGCCCGAGCCGAAGTAGGCATCGAGGAGAGCGCGGTAGGCTTTGCGGAAGCTCTCCAGCGTGAGTGCCGCGCCAGATTCCTCGCCTTCATGGGTGAGCTTCTCGAACTCCGCGAACATCGTCTGCCGGAAGAGTGTCCCCCGCAGATCGTCGATCTGACGGTTGATCAGGTAGGCGCGCATGGAGCGGTCCTTGGTTTCGGCAAGGAGATGCTCGGTCAGCAGGATCTCGTTGAAGGTGGAGGCCACCTCGGCGAGGAAGATCGGGTAATGGTAATTCTGGAAGCTCTGGGTGTTCCGCGCATACCAGGTATGCATGGAGTGGCCGGCCTCATGCGCCAGGGTGTAAATGTCCGAGAAGACATCGGACTTGTAGTTCATGAGGATATAGGGGGGAGCCTCGTAGGTTCCGTAGGAGAAGGCGCCGCTTCTCTTCCCCTTGTTCTCATAGCGGTCGCACCAGCGCTCGCCGTGGAGTCCCTTCCCGAGGATCTCGGTGTATTCCGTGCCGAGCGGCTTCAGTGCGCCCAGCACCATGTCGGTCGCCTTGTCGAAGGAGACGTCGCTCTGGACCGCCGAGACAAGCGGGGCATACGTGTCGTAGACATGGAGATCGGGGAGGTTGAAGACCTGCCGCCGCAGGGCGTAATAGCGGTGGAGGACGGGAAGACGCGACCTCACCGCCGCGATCAGGTTGTCGTAGACGGAAACGGGGACATTGTCGGGGAAGAGGGAGGCTTCGCGGGCGGAGGGGTAGTTGCGTGCGCGTGCCAGGAAGACATCCCCCTTGATGGAACTCGCGAGCGAGCTGGCGAGGGTATAGCGGTGGGCGTCGAACTCCGTGTAGAACTTTCCGAAGGCCGCCTTGCGGACTTCGCGGTCTGGTCGCTGGAGGAGGGAGGAGAAACTGCTCTGGGTCAGTTCGATCTCCTGCCCCCGGTCATCAGCGACCTTGCCGAAGGTCATGTCGACATTGGTCAACTGGGAGAATGTCTCG
>JBAPTI010000064.1:0-2739 GCA_049282095.1 Chthoniobacterales bacterium | reverse complement strand
ATCGTGCTCCGTGCACCGATCACGGTGTCGCCGCCGAGGATAATGCCGTTCGGATAGATCACGACATCGTCTTCGACTCGGGGATGGCGGCGGAGACCCTTGATGATCTCACCTTGCTCGTCCTTCTGGAAGCTGCGGGCGCCAAGGGTCACACCATGGTAAAGCTTCACCCTGTCGCCGATGATGCAGGTCTCCCCGATGACGACGCCGGTTCCGTGGTCGATGAAGAAGTGGGAGCCGATCGAGGCGCCGGGATGGATGTCGATCCCTGTGCGGCTGTGGGCCCATTCTGTCATCATGCGCGGAAGAAGGGGGACCTCCTCCTTGTAGAGCAGGTGCGCGACGCGTTGGATGGCGACCGCCTCGAGACCCGGGTATGCCAGGACGATCTCCTCGAGACTGCGCGCCGCGGGATCGCCCGCGTAGGCGGCTTCGACATCGGTCTTGAGCAGGGCGCGCACGGCGGGAATCCCGGCGAAAAATCGTTCGGTAATGGCGATGGCCTCGCGGTTCGGATCGGCCTCCTTCGCGGATTCGGCACGGATGCGGAGGCTCACGGCGATCGCAGACTCCAGTTGGGCCGCGATCCGGTCGATGATCTCCTGGGCCGCATCGGGAAGCTCCTTGGAGGAGACGGCATCTTCGGAGAAGAATCCCGGGAAGAGAAGATGAAGCAGATCGTCGGAGAGCGCGGAGACCGCCTTCTTGGAGGGAAGGTTCGACCGGTCGACATGGTTGATCCCGCCGCTTTCCCGATAGGAATCGAGGATCGGTTGGAGCAGATGTTTCCGGGAGTTCATCCCGGTCACCTTACCGGTTCCAAGGGGCCCGTGCCAGCAAAAGCCCCATCCCGCACCAGTCCGTGATCCCGGCAAAGACGAGCCCGGCCCCAACGAATGCGGAAAGGGCAAAGAAGCCGGGATGGATCAGGAATCCTCCTGCAACTCCAAGAATGACAAGGATGCCCGCACCGATGCGAACCTGACGCTCGATGCTGATCGATTTCCTTCCCGTTCCCTCGACCGGCAGACCCGATGAAGCCCAAGCCTCGGTGCCGCCGGTGACGACGTGGACGTCGCGATGGCCCGCCTTCAGGAGATGCTCGGCGGCGATGGCGGCACGCCCCCCCTTTTCGCAGAGAACGCAGATGGACGCATCCTTGGGGAGTTTACCCTCGGCGATGGTGGCCGGAATCGCATCGAGCGGAATGTTGTGGGCGCCGACCGCCCTTCGTGCGGAGAACTCCGAAGGGGTGCGAACATCGAGAAGAATCACCGCGGTGTTCTCTGCGGCGATCTCGCGTGCCTTGTGGGGAGTGATGGTAGGGGCTTCGTTGTTCATGGTCTGAGATCATGCAGGGCCGCGACGAGGGTGTCGATCTCGTCCGTCGTGTTATAGAAGGCGAGGGAGGGACGCACGGAACTCTCCAGTCCGAAATGGCGGATGGCCGGGAGAGCGCAGTGATGGCCTGCCCTCACGGCGATGCCCTGCCTGTCCAGATGCGAAGCGATCGTCTCGTTCGGAATCCCTGGGATGACGAAGGAGAGGACGCTGGCCTTGTTGGCGGCGGTTCCGATGGGACGGAGGCCCGGCACTGATGTAAGCCTCGGGGTCGCGTACTCGAGCAGGGAGTGCTCGTAGGCGGTGATGTTGTCGGTTCCGACCTCGTGGATGTAATCGATTGCCGCACCCAGACCCACCGCTCCGGCGATGTCGGGCGTGCCTGCCTCAAACTTCTCGGGTGCATCCTGGAAGACGGTCCTCTCGAAGGTGACGTCCCGGATCATGTGACCGCCGCCCTGCCACGGGGGAAGAAGCTCAAGCAGATGCGACTTCGCATAGAGCGCCCCGATGCCTGTCGGTCCGAAGACCTTGTGGCCGGAGAAGACCAGGAAGTCGGCGTCGAGTGCCTGCACGTTGACCGGAAGGTGAGGGGTCGACTGGGCACCATCCACGAGGACATGGACGCCGTGCGCGTGCGCGATGCCGATGATCTCCTCGACGGGATTGATGGTGCCGAGGGAATTAGAGACATGTGCGACCGAGACCAGCTTGGTTCGCGGGCTCAACAGGCGGAGGAAGTTCTCCATGATGAGCTCTCCCCGGTCATTGATCGGGATGACCTTGATGACCGCGCCCGTCTGTTTGGCCAGGATCTGCCAAGGGACGATGTTGGCGTGGTGTTCGAGCTGGGTGAGAATGATCTCGTCTCCCTGCCCGATGAAACGGCGGCCGAAGGTGTTGGCGACGAGGTTGATCGCCTCCGTGGTTCCACGGGTGAAGACGATCTCCTTGGAGGAGCGTGCACCGAGGAACCGGGCGACCTTCTCACGGGCTCCCTCGAAGGCCGTGGTGGCCTTCTCCGCCAACTCGTAGGCCGCTCGGTGGATATTGCTGTTATATTGCTCGTAGAAGCGCGACGTGGCGTCGATGACGGACTGCGGCTTCTGGGTGGTCGCGGCGTTATCGAGAAAGATCAGCTGCTTGTTGCCATGCACTCTTTCCGAGAGGATGGGGAAGTCCTTGCGTATCCGCTCGACGTCGAATGATGCCACGGGAAGCGCCGCCGCCTCCGAGGTTACGGACTTGGGATCGAGGGGAGCTTCCGGATGCGGTTCGTCGATGAAGTAGTAGCTTGGCGTGTCCGAATGTCCCGGCAGGGGGGCCGTCCGTCCCACTCCGGCTGAAGCCCGTTCCCCCCGGAGCGGGGAATCCAGACGGAGGTTGGGACGGGGGCCA
>JBAPTI010000063.1:0-4344 GCA_049282095.1 Chthoniobacterales bacterium | reverse complement strand
GCAAGGCGGCTTTGCGGGCGCATCCCCGCAGTGGGCTGTAACCGCAAAGCCAACACAGCCCCCGGCCGGTTATCTCCGCAACCCGGAGGGCTGAAGCCATTTGTCGATTTTTCTGGCGTTGCTCGCTCGGGCGAGACCGCTGCGGGTATCGCCCAGCACTCGCGCCTTCAAAAATCAGCAAATGCTCTTCAGCGGCCATCATGGGATTTAATCAGCGTTTCCCTAAGCTCGGTTCTCTTCTCGGGTATCTCAACCCTGCCCTTGATAGGGATTCTATTTTTGATGGTGAGCTAGGCGCGCGAGCGATGCTGTAGCTAAACCTACGGCAAGCGAAGAGCAACAAATCTCACCGCAAAAAGAAACCTCCGACTGGCGGGAGGAGGTTGGACTGCGTAGCAGCCCTGAACGAAAGTGAAGGGTGAGCGGCATGGGCATGCCCGAATTCAATGGAGCGGGCGAAGGGATTGTATTCGCTCGCGCCCGCGAGGCTCACCCTGTGGGTCCTCCTTACGAGGCTACTACTCGGGTTCTCATCCCTTCGGGACAAAAATCACTTCCTTAAGGTGGAAGTGGAGCGGGCGAAGGGATTCGAACCCTCGACATCAACCTTGGCAAGGTTGCACTCTACCAACTGAGTTACGCCCGCTTGAAAATGGTTCTTGGAGATTGCTCCAAGTCGGGCTTTCCGTCAAGCGGGGTTTCTTGGGAGGAATTGGGTCCAATCTTGCCGGAAAGGACTTCCTGAAGGAAAGTCGCCCCGATGAACACGTATTTCAGTGAACTGGGAAAGAGGGTCTACGCACGATGGGAGAACGAAAACTTCTCCCTGGAGGCCTTCCCTGCCATCGCGGCCCGGGCCCTTGAGGAAAAGCCTCCGGCCAAGCATGTCGATCTGGAGGAACTGATGCGCGATTTCCTACTCGATGACGCGCAGCCGTTCCAGACCTCCTCCGGATTCGGGCAACCGGAGTTGATCGTTTACGACAACCCGAAGTTCTACATCCAACTGCTCTTCTGGCTGGATGGGACGACCGATATCCACCAGCACGGTTTCTCGGGAGCCTTTCACGTGATGGAGGGGTCGAGCATCCATTCCGAGTTCGAGTTCTTGAATCCCCTCCCCGTCACGGCCCATTTCCGCCTCGGTGATCTGAAGCTCAAAAAAACCGGGCTCCTGGAGACCGGATCAACGGTTCAGATCCTCTCGGGTAACGGATGCATCCACTCGCTCTTCCATCTGGAGACACCCTCCGTGACGGTGGTGGTGAGGACTCATGCGGATCCCGGTTCGTCTCCGCAGTTCACCTACCTGCCGCCTCATGTGGCTCTCGATCCGGTGAAGGAGGATGCCCTGACCCTACGCAGGAAGCAGTTGCTAGACGCGATGGAGAGAACGGGTGATGACCGCTATGCGGCTCTGGCGAGCACCATGGTGGGAAAGCTGGATCTGGAACGGGGATTCTTCATCCTGCAGAACTGCATGGGGCACCTGCGGGCGATCGGGGCTTGGGAACGGGTCTGGAAGACCTTCGCCAAGAAGCATGGGAAGGCCGCCGTGATGATCTCACCGACACTCGACGAGATCGTCCGTCGCGACGCCCTGGTGGCCATGCGCTCCTCCATCGAGGATGTGGAGCACCGCTTCTTCCTCGCGCTGCTGCTGACGGTTCCGGATCGGGAGCGGATTCTGGCAATGATCGGTGAACGTTTCCCCGGAAAGCCGCTAGAAACTGTCGCGCGATGGGCGGGTGAACTGGCAATCACAACGGAGGGAGGTACCTGGATCCTGGATGCCTGCTTCCCGGAGGATCTGCAGGTCGCGGAGGAGGAACAGATCCCGCTCTTCCTTGGAACGCTGGAACACCTGATCAAGGGAGGGAAGCCCCTCACTTGGCTGGCGAAGTACCCGAAGGTGCTCAAGCCCCTGAAGGAAGCCCTCTCGAACTCCAGTTGGCGTGTTCTGATCCGTTGACCGAATAGATCTCGCGCCCCCGGAAGCTCGACTGCGCCTCTGCACCTCCTTAGGTCTAATCCTCACTAAAACTGGCTCTGGCCCATGAAGGCCCCATTGCGTGCATTGTAACGGCGGACGAGGTGGGGTGACTGGACTAGGATGACGCCCCCAGTGACTTGGACACCGGTGCATCCCGAACCGGGTTGCATCTGACCCATGAAGGCGCCGTTCTCCGCATTGTAACGGGAGACGACTCCGTGCGGCGAGAGGATCGCAATGGTCTCCCCGTCGCAACCGACCGAGAGGACGCCGCCCGAGGGTTGGATCTGACCGAGGAACGCCCCGTTGCTCCCCTTGAGCCGGTAAACCAGCGAAGGGCTCTTCATGACGGCGGTGACATCGGCGGCGCTCATGGTGGTGATCGTGAAGCCCAAGAGGGCAAGTCTCCCAAGCAACTTCATGGCATGCAGTGAAGGACAACCAACCCCGAATGACAACCCGAAAGGAGTGGAAGCGCCCGGTCGAATCCGGTAATCGGGAGGGATGTGGAACATGTCGATTCACTGGTGGGAACTCATCGGAAGGGGATTGCTGATCTATTTCTTCCTGATCCTTCTGCTGCGGGCGACCGGCAAGCGTCAGATCGGGCAAATGAGCCCCTTCGATCTGGTCCTGCTGATGGTGCTCAGCAACGCGGTGCAGAACTCGATGAATGGCGGCGACAACTCGGTCACGGCGGGAGTGATCCTCGCCGTCACCTTGGTCGCGGCGAACTGGATCGTCGGCAGGATCACCACCTCCAGCAAGACCATGGAGCAACTCATCGAAGGAAATCCGCAGGTGCTCTTCCATAATGGCAAGGTTTATGAAAATGTCCTGGCCGACGCCCAGATCACGCGTCAGGAACTCATCGCTGCCGTCCACAAGGCCGGGCATGCCGACCTGAACGCGATCAGGGCGGCAATCCTTGAGAACGACGGCACGATCAGCGTGATCCCGAAACAGAACTGACTCCTTCATGAAAAACGATTCTTCCAAACACCGGGGATTCCTCTTGGGACTGATCCGCCGAGAGTGGGTGCTGCTAGTCGGCTACGGGACCACGGCGGCCTTCCTGATGAAGGGCCATGACTGGCTGGGAACGAATCCCGGACTCGGCTTCGGATGGCTTCTTTTCCTCTGGCTCTTCGCGGTCATGCTTGCGGCTTCGTTCTCCGTGGTGCGTCACGCCGACCACCTTGCGGAAATTCTCCGCGAACCGCTCGGCACGATCATTCTCACCCTCGCCGTCACGAGCATCGAAGTGATGATGATCTCCGCCCTGATGCTCAACGGCAACAATCCGGCACTGGCCAGAGACACGATGTTCTCCGTCGTCATGGTGGTGCTGGGGGGGCTGCTTGGAACCGCGCTGCTCACGGGTGGCCTGAAATTCGGCGAGCAGAACTTCAACCTCAAGGGAGTGAATTCATTCCTGGGGCTCATCCTGCCGCTCTCGGTCCTCTCGATGGTGCTTCCCAACTTCACGCGCACGGGAGGCGACGGAATATTCTCCACGCTTCATGCGGTCAGCCTGATCCTGCTCTCGCTGATCATTTACGGGGTCTTCCTCGCTGTGCAGACGATGAGACACTGGGAGTTCTTCAATGAGACGGACTGGGAACCCGAGGAACCCCGACACTCCGCCAGCCACGGATCCATCGCCGTCGAAGCTGTTCTGCTGATCCTTCACCTTGTCCCGGTTGTCCTGCTCTCGAAGCAACTCGCCCACCTGCTCGATTACAGGGTGCGCGGAGGTGGCCTTCCGGTGGAACTTGTCGGTCTCGTTGTCGCGATCCTGATTCTGGCGCCCGAGGGCCTCGCCGCAATCAAGGCATCGGCACGGAACCAGATGCAGCGCTCCGTGAATGTCCTGCTCGGCTCGGTGCTGGCCACGATCGGCCTGACCGTGCCCGCGGCGCTGGCCATCGGCATCCTCTCCGGAAAACCGATCCATCTCGGCCTCTCCCCCTCCTACATGACCCTACTGGCCGTAACCCTCGGAAGCTGCTTCATCACCTTCGGCCAGGGACAGACGAATATCCTGCAGGGATTCGTCCATCTTCTCCTCTTCGCCGCCTATATCGTGCTGATGTTTGACTAAGGAGTGAAAAGACTGAAGCAGTTTAGACTGAAGGCTGAAGGCTGAAGGCGCCGAAAAACCATAAAACACCACGAAAACCGCTTCCCTGCGGCTTGGTTGAGAACGAAGTAATACCATTTCCATGATTAGTCTAGTGGAATTGGCGAAGGGATTTTGGTGATGGGCTAGGCGGAAGACCGAGGGCTATCTGAAGATAACCCGAGGGATGACAACAACGCCCATCGACGAAAGAACCAGCTGATTTCAC
>JBAPTI010000062.1:0-15783 GCA_049282095.1 Chthoniobacterales bacterium | reverse complement strand
GTGGTGACTCCTCCGCTCTGGGAGTTGTAGCCGGGGAGCATGTTGCCGCTGTTGGCATTGGCGAAGATACCGTTGATATCCACGAACATCCCCCAATGGTTATCAAGACCGGGGCGGAGGATATCCTTGGAGGGATCCATGACGCTGTTGCCGTCTCCCTGACCTTCAAGGAGGGGCATGTTGTCGGAGAGGCCGCTCATGCTGAATCCCCCGCCCTCGGCCATGCGTACACCCCAGAGGCGCTGGACGAGCTGCATGTTCTGGGCATTGGCGTTGTTGAAGGCGATCGTTGCGATCTGCTGGTAGAAGGTCGGCATGATCGCGTTGAAGGCTTGGTTGTACTGGGAGGCGGTGAGACTATCGAGCGAGGTGGAGACCACCATCTGGTCTCCGCTGGTGTAGGGGATGAAGCTGTTTAGCGCCGTCGCCACATTGCTCTGGTTGCGGTTGGCCGCGAGCTGGGTGTAGCTCTGCGGCGCCACAAGGAGGCTGCCCTGGGTGTTGTTGTTGGTTAAGAGGAACCGGCCTCGGTATCCGCTGGGCATGTCGATCGAACTGAAGGCCCCGCTGATGCCTCCAGCAGCTGAGAGGAAGTTGTACTTGTCACCGAACTGCAGGGCATAGCCGTTGGCGGGGCTTACCAGGAGGGTTCCTGCCAGAGTGATGCCGCCGGTTGCATCCAGTGTGTTTGAAGTGGTGCTTCCGGTCGGTTGGAGGACAAAGAGACCCGTCGCCGACTGGGTGAAATTACCATTCACCGTGAGGGTGCCGGTCGGGTTGCCTGGAGTAAGCACGCCACCGTTAACCAGATTGCCATTAATCGTGCCGGTTCCTCCCAGGAAGCCACTGTTGTTGACCCCTCCGTTGATGGTCATGCCACTCATGCTCACCGTGCCATTGTTGGTAAGGTTTCCGGTCAAGGTACCCGCACCCGTCATGGCACTGCCCGGAGAAATGGTCAGGGTGTTGCTGACGGTCATGATGCCGTTCAGGTTCAGCGTGCTGTTATTCGAGACCGTCACATTGGTCTGGATGGTCAGGTTGCCGGTCCCGGCGATGGAGAGGGTCGAATTCGTTCCGAACTGAATGCTGGGGTACGTGTTGGTTCCCGAAATCACATTGGTGCCACCATTGGGAACAGGCAGCGTGGAGAGCGCCACATAGAGGGAGTTGTTACTGATCGAGAGCGCGTAGTTGGAAACCCCGATGATATCGAACTGATTGGTGCCGAAGGTGGTTGCCCCGTTGTTGGTTCCGAAGAACATCAGTCGGACAGGAGTGCTGCTCAAGGTGGCGCCGGTGAGGTCGAAATAGTTCGTTCCGGAAATCGGGAAAACCGTGTCCGTGACATTGATGTAGTGACCGGCCGTGAGATCGTCGATCGATACGATGGAATTCGTGCTGCTGCTGTTGCTCCAGTTCAACGTGTTGATCGTGAGCAGGGAGTCGAGGATCAGGTTACCGCCGGCAAGAGTGAATTGACCCGTTCCCAGGGCATTCGACGAAGCGATCCGGAGGCCGCCGGAGTCCATGGTGGTTCCGTTGCTGTAGGTGTTGTTGCCCGAGAGGGTGGTGGTTCCGGCACCTACCCGGCTTAGCGCAATGTTGCCGGCAATGGTTCCCGCGTAGGTCGTATTGGTGGAACCCGAGAGAGTCAGAACGGCGGTTGGACCAGGCCCATTGGTGATCAGATTGAGCGCGTTACCCGAGGAAGCAATTCCCGCAATGGTTTGGTTGAATCCATTCAGGCTGTAACGATTGGTGACCGAACCGTCGGTGTTGGTGCCGAGGACAAGCAACGTGTCGGTCGGCAGGGCGTTGACAATACCGTTGGAGAGGGTCGATCCCGCAATCACGTAGGTCGGCCCCACATAGTTGTTGTTGCTGGCCACAAGCGTGATGGTGGCATTGCTAACCACCAGATCGGAATTAAATGAGCCGGAAGCCCCGCTTCCGGTTATCTGGGCATTGACATCAAAGGAACCTCCCGCGAGCACCAGAACCGTGCCGCTCTTGGTGAGGGTTCCGTTTAGCGCCAAGGTCTGGCCGCTGGCGTTGTCGATCACTCCGGTGCCATTGGTCACATTGATATTCTGGGTGATATTGGTGACGCCGGCGGCGGCCATCAGGGTTCCATTGTTTGCCAGATAGAGATTCGTTCCACCGCCGAAGGAGTTGGTATTGGTAACGGCCAAGGTTCCGTTCGTGGAGACAGCGAAGGATCCGGTGAAGTTGTTCAAGGCCGAGGCATCCAGTGTCATCGTTCCAGTTCCCGCCTGGGCAATGATGCCGTTGCCGGTGATGTTGGTGGAGAGGTTGGTGAGGCTGAGGGTTCCGCTGAAGCCGTTCTGGAAGACGCCGTTGTTGGTCACAGCACCCACGACCGAACCGGTCAGCGAGCCGTTACCCATCTGAAGGGTGGCGTTGGTGATCAGGGTCCCTCCGGTGTAGCTCATCGCTGATTTGAAGACCGTGGTTCCGGCATTACCGGTGGCCGAATTGGAAATGAGGGCCCAAGAGTTGGTGCCTGCATTGGTAAGGGTTGCGGCGACCGTCGCGCTGTTCGACGGGGCAAAGACGTAATTGGCGGCCTCATAGGTCCCTCCCGAGAGGGTGCCCCCCGTCACTTCAAAGCTATCCACGGCGATCGTTGAATTACTGCCACCGGAAAGCGTACCACCCGTCACCAGGAGGTTGACGATCCTTGTGGTTCCGGGGTCCTGCACATCAAGGGTTCCGCCGTTGACGGTGACATTGTTGTTGTTGTCTGACGGGATCGAGTTTGTTCCGGTGTTGTTCGTGATGCTCGGGGGCAGATAGTAGTTAAGCACAAGACCGGTAGCATTGGTGCTCAAGAAGAACATGTTGGCGCTGAAGCCGCCTCTCACGGAGCCCGGCGCAAGGGCAATGCCAAGGTTTGTGCCGGCACCCACATTGGTTCCGCTCATGACCTGCCAGCTGTTGGTTCCCTCGCCCGTCCAGAATGAATTGGTAAAGTTCACCGGGCTGACAAGATTCACATAGAAGAGCCCCGCAGTGACCGAGAGCGAGCCGTTGGTAAGAACCAGAGGAGCGGAGTAGTTGATGCCGGGATCGTTATTCGTGTTATTGAAGAGACTCCATTGGTAGGCGCTTCCCGATGTGGAGAAATTCAGGTTCCCGCTGATCGTCATGCCGGTGGTTCCTGTCGGGGCCAAGGTGCCGCCCGCCACGTTAACCAACCCGGTGGTCAGAGGGCCGTTTCCAGAGAGAGTGCTTCCCGTCTTGATCGTCACGGAACTGGAGTTGATGATGGATCCGTTGACCACCATGGTGCCTCCCTCAAGCACGGTCGGCCCGGCGTACGTGTTGTTGCCGCTTAGGATCGTCGTTCCGCTACCCGTCTGAGTCAGTCCTCCGGAGCCGCTGATTGAGCCGGCAAGAGTCACTTGACTTCCGGACGCATTGGTCACGATGACATTGGTGGTGAAGCTCAGTGCATTGCTGATCGTGTGGCTGCCAAGGGCGGTCGTGATCGAGGGGGCGTTACTGCCCTGCACAAGGGAGATTCTTCCGGTTCCTGCAATCGTGTATGAACTGCTGTTTGAGAAGGTCAGGGCATTCAGTTCCGGATTGTTCACCAGACTCACCTCACCTCTTCCATTGGTCCCGAAGGTCGCGCTGTCATTGATGCTGAGAGCGCCGTCGAGACCCGGCGTTCCGCCATTGGCATCCCAGTCGGAGAAATCCGCCCAGTCGCCGTCAACCGCCATCCATGTCGACTGTCCCGAGTAGACCAATCCGGTGACCGTCAGGTAGTTGGTGCCGACGGTCGCCGAGGCTCCCGCCAGCCTCGAGTCATCCCCGTAGACGACCCCGATCACATTCGTGAAGGCCCCCACCCCCTGATTGGTGCCGAAGGTCAGGATCGCATTGCTTGAGACGCCGTTGGAAACACCGGCAACACCGGTCAGGCTGATGTTGTTGCTGGAGTTGGTCCACTCGGTCAGCATCGCCACACGGATCCCTGCGGCGTTACTCATGCCGATCAGGTTGGTCTGGGCATCGGTGTAGCCGACATGGACGGCCCGGAGTGCAATGCTGTTGGTGGAGAGAATATTGGAAGCATGGTCGTAGATCGCTCCGGTCACCGTGACCGTGTTGATCGCATTGGTCGCGGCACCAGGTAATGTCGAATCATCCGCACTCACCACCGTCACGATGTTGGTGAATACGCCGATACCCTGGTTGGTGGAAAGGGTGAACACGATGTTGGTACTCGATCCTTCAGCCAGACGCGAAATGTCGGAGACAATCAGGTTCGAGTTGCTGGAGGATGCAATGGTCTTGAGATCCACACGGAAACCCGCCGCGTTGGTCACCGCCAGATTGGTGGCGATGGCATTAGTGAATCCGACGATCGCCTCGGAGAGGTTGAGGGTCGTGTCGGTCAGGCTACCCGAAGCATGGGCGTAGATCGTGGCTGTCACGGAAAGGTTGGTCGTCCCGTTCGTCCCCGCCCCTGAGAGACTGCTGTCATCGGCGAAGGTCACCGTCACGGGGGACACATGGGTTCCGGTCCCCTGCCCGCTGTAAGTCACCATGATGTTGCTTGCCGCATTGGGGGCAATGTTTGTGACATTACCCACAGAGAGGTCGCCGCCGGCATCGTTGGTCGTCTTCAGAGCGACACGGAACCCGGTCGCGTTACTCACCATCAACGAGTTGCTCAGGCTCGTGTAACCCACGATCGCGCTTCCGAGGTCGACCGCGTTGGTCGAGATCGATCCTTCCGCATGGTTGTAGACATCAACGGAGACCGTTCCCGTTGCCGTGAGCGGAATGGAATTTGTCGAATTGATCGTCACCGCACCCTGTTGACCGGCGCCCACATTGGTTCCCACAAAGGCAAAGAGATTGCTGAAACTGGCGGAGCTTTGAGGGGCCACCGTCGTGGATCCAAGCGAGCCGCTCACATTGGTGCCGCTGGTTCCCGTGAAGACAAGGTTGTCGGAACCGACCGGGGCGCTGTTGGTCACCGTCACGGTGAAGTTGGTGCTTCCTCCGGTGATCACTGCGTTGGTTCCTGCAAACGACGTGCTGACCGGTCCGAGTTGCGAAATCAACTGCAGGTAGACCGACTTTCCTCCGTAGACCAGTTGATAGCCGGTCGGCAGATTGCTGACCGAGGCAAAGGTATTGGTGAAGCTGGCACCGCTGTTGGTCAGGAAGATGTAGGTGCTGGCGTTCAGCACGGCGTTGGTGCTGAAGTGAAGTCCCCCTCCGAGATCGGAGAAGCCATTCACATCCAGGAGGCTGCAGGAGTTTGCATCGAGGAGGATGTTGAGGGTGCCCCCGTTCAGGGTGAGGCTTCCGATGGAGAGGGTGCCGATGGAGGATCCGCTGCCCGGAGCAATCACCGCCCCCGAGCCGACTGTGACGGCCGAGCCAGTCGCGGAACCGGTGCCGGAGAGGGTTCCTCCGCTCACGGAAATGTCCCCGGCGCTGTTGGTGCCGTTGAGTTGGAGCGTTCCCGCACTGATCAGCGTGGTCCCCGTGTAGGTGTTGTTACCCGAGAGGATCAGCGTTCCGTTTCCTCTCTGGGTGATGCTTCCCGAGCCTGAAATATTACCCGAGAGCGTGTAGGTGTCCGTGGCCGTGGGGACAAAGCTCAGGAGGGAATCGTTGGTGAAATTGCCGGTGCTGACGGAGGCACCGGCGGCGACCCCGTCCCCGATCTGGAGCGTGCCGTTGGTGATAGTGGTCAGCCCGGAGAAGCCGGAGTTGTTGCCCGTGAGGATCGTCGTGCCGGAACCGAACTGATTGATGACACCATTGCCCGGACCGGCAATCACGTTTGTAATCGTGACCGAGTTGATCTGATTGAAGTTCAGGATTCCCATTCCACTGCCGAAGGAGATGGTTGCCGCTGCAATCGTTCCTGCAGAATCAGCACCGCCGAGGGAACCGATATTCAGCGTGCCGGCGGATCCCGACTGCGAAGCGATCGTGATACCCGATGCGGTTACTGTTGCACCATTGGCAACAGTAAGGCTGCCGGCGCCGGCGTAGCCGACCGTGAGAGCACCACTATTGCTCCAGAGCGAGTCGCTTCCCGTCACCAACACGCTGTTGTTGGAGGAGGTGGAGGCATTTCCGATGATGCCGCCGCCATTCGCCACCATTCCCCCGTCGGAAATGACAAGGCTATTGCTACTGCCGGATAAGCCTACATTGAGTTCATTTGAGTTGGTCCAGGTCGAGTTATTTCCAGTCACCTGCACGCTGTTGTTCGAGGATTCAGCTAAGAAGCCGATGGTGCCAAAGCCGTTCGCCACCCTGCCGCCGTTGGACATGACCAGGTTGTTGCCGCTGCCGGTAAAGCCGACATTCATGCCGCCGCTATTGGTCCAGAGTGAGTTGCTTGTCACCAGCACGCTGTTGTTCGAGGAGGTCGCGCCGAAGCCGATGAAGCCGTCCACATTCGCCACCGTGCTCCTGTTACTGATCACAAGAGTGTTGCCGCTGCCAGCACGGCCAACAACGAGATCGCCTGCGCTGGTCCAGAGCGAGTTGCTTCCAGTAACCAACACACTGTTGTTCGAGGAGACAGCGTAAAAGCCGATATTGCCGGCCCCGTTAGCCACCATACCCCCGTTGGAAATCACCAGGCTGTTGCCGCTGCCCTCGTAGCCGACGGCGAGCTCTCCCGAGTTGGTCCAGAGCGAGTTGCTTGTCACCAGAACACTGTTGTTCGAGGAGACGGCATAATATCCGATGTAGCCTTCGATGTTTGCCACCGTTCCTTCATTGCTGATCTCAAGACTGTTGCCGCTGCCAGAGAGGCCGACATAGAGACGGAACGAGTTGGTCCAGAGTGAGTTGCCCCCTTTCACCAGCACGCTGTTGTTCGAAGAGACTGAGTCGTTGCCAATGTGTCCGATAAAACTCCACACAGTTCCCCCGTTGGAAATCACCAGGCTGTTACTGCTGCCATAATTGCCGACATATAGTTGGCTGCTGTTGGTCCAGAGCGAGTTGCTTGTCACCAGCACGCTGTTGTTGGAAGAGTTGGTGGTATTACCGATGTAGCCAGCGCCATTGGCAACCATTCCCCTATTGCTGATCACAAGACTATTGCTACTGCCATCATTGCCGACATGGAGATTGCCGCTGTTGGTCCAGAGTGAGTTGCTTCCTGTCACCAACACGCTGTTGTTGGAAGAGTTGGTGGTATTACCGATGTAGCCTGCGCCATTGGCAACCGTTGCCCTATTGCTGATCACAAGACTATTGCTACTGCCATCATTGCCAACATGGAGATTGCCGCTGTTGGTCCAGAGCGAGTTGCTTCCGGTCACCAGCACACTATTGTTCGACGAGGTGCCATTGACGCCGATGTAGCCGTCGCGATTGGCAACTGTTCCTTCATTGCTGATCACAAGGCTGTTGCTGCTACCTTCATTGCCGACATAGAGATTCGAGGAATTGCTCCATTTTGAACCCGGCCCAGTGACCAGCACCATGTTGCTTGAAGATTGAGGTAAATAGCCAACTATCCCGTCACCATTGTACACCGAGCCTCCGTTGCTGATCACAAGGCTGTTGCCACTGCCCTGATAGCCAACTCTCAATTGAGAAGAGTTACTCCAGACAGAACCCGCTCCAGTTACTGTGACGATGTTGTTGGAGGAGATTGTCTCGAAGCCTATGGAGCCATTGGTATTGACCACTCCTCCCCCATCGGAAATCACCAGGCTGTTGCTGGAACCTTGATTGCCGACATAGAGATCGGCCGAGCTGATCCAGAGCGAGTTGATTCCGCTCACCACGACCCTGTTGTTCGAGGAGGCGCTGTTGGAACCGATCCAACCGTTGCTGCCGGCAACGGATCCACCGTTGGTGATCAGCATCATCACCCCGCCGTTGGAGCTTCCAGCCGTGAGATCCCCGCCGGCGAGAACCGATCCCGTGACGATCGTCGTGCCGCGGTCGATGGTCAGCATTCCCGCCGTGCTGTCGGATCCGGCCAGCGTGAGGGTTCCTCCACCCACGCTCAGAAGTTGTGCACCGCCCAAGGTCACGGTGTTGGAAATCACCACATTGCCATTGGCGGCATTGTTCAAGGAAGAGGCCGTGATGTTCCCGCCGCCTAGTGAAACCAGCGTTCCCGTATCATTGGTGAAGGTGAGTGATCCGGCCGCCACCCCTCCCGCATCGACGGTGACCGTCGCGTTATTGGTGAACCATACATTGTCCCCCGTGAGGAAATACTGATTGGTCGGGCCGTTCGGGTAGGTGTTCCACGTCGTGTTGGAGCTGTTCGTGTCCCAGTTTCCGGATGAACCGTTGAAGGCAAGATCCAGGCTGACCACGGAGGAGATGACCTGCAGTTGCGTCCCGGTGTTCGTGAAGGTGAAGTTGTTATGTCCGCTGGTGAAGCTGCCGCCCAATGAAAGCGTCCCTCCCCCCACACCGAGACCCGTGAGGGAGATGGAGTTTCCGGTGATGTTGGTTCCCGAGAGAAGAGTGTTCGTGCTGTTGAGTCCGACGATTCCCGAGAAATCAATGTAGTTACCGTTACCGCTGATGGTGATGTCCGAGAGACCGCTGAAGATGCTGTTGGCGTCTGCGATGGCAATGGTGGCGTAGCCGCCGATGAAGAGCGGACCCCCCAGGGTGATGTTGGTTCCGGAGAGGAGGCTGGAGAGGGTGGCTTGGTTGGCGGCACTTCCGGCAATGGTCACCGTGCCTGTGCCCAATGCATCGGCGCTTCCGGCCTGCAGGACACCCGCGCTGACCAGCGTGCCGCCGCTGTGGCTGTTGCTACCCGAGAGGATGGTTGTTCCGGAGCCGATCTGGGCGACCGAACCCGATCCGGAAATGCCGTTGCCGACGGTCAGGGAGTTGCTGCGATTGAAAAGGAGCGATCCATCATTGATGACAGAGGCGGTTCCGAGCGATCCCGCAGCCCCGCCGTCACCCACCTGGAGCGTGCCGTTGGTGATGACGGTCCTGCCGGAGTAGGTATTGTTGCCGGTGAGGATCAGGGTACCGGCTCCGTTCATGATCATGGCACCCGTTCCGCTCATGATCCCTGCATAGGTACCCGAGGAGGCGTCGGAGAACACGACCGTGGAGCTGTTTGTGATCGTGCCCTGAAGACTCGTGCTGTCACCGATCAGGGTGCCCGCATTGACAAGCGTCCCTCCCGTGTAGCTGTTCGATCCGGTCAGGGTGAGCGTGTTGGTGTTGTTCAGGACGAGTGAAAGCGATCCGGTGATAACCCCGCCGAAGACGCTTGAACGGATCGTTCCGGCCACGTTCCCGATCGTGAGCGTTCCGAGTCCCGTGCTGCTCGTGATCGTTCCCATTCCGACGCTTCCATAGGCTCCGGTGCCGTCAGTGATCGCGTTGATCGTGTCGGAGTAGCCGTTCAGGTCAAGCGTTCCTCCGGTCATCCTGACCTTGCCGAAATTGGTCGAGACGCCGTTGCCGCTCATGATCTGGTTATTCCCGCCGTAGAGAACCGTTGCCCCCGCCGCAAGCGAGGAGATTCCGTAGACAGCGGAGCCACTGCTCTTACTCAGAACCGTCGTCCCGGAATTGGCGGCAAGTAGGAGGTAGAGATTAGCCGAGCTACCCGAAAGCACCAAGGTGCCCGTTCCAGCCTGAGTCAGGGTCACAGTGCTGTTCGAGGCATTCATCACCTTGTTGCCGAGGGTCAGGATCGTGCCCCCCGCGTTGTTCACCGTCACGTTGTCGGCCAGATTCAGATAGCTCGTGATCGTGTGGCTGCCGGCATGGTTATCGATCGTCGGCGCATTGTTCCCTGCCTGCAGGGTGATCATGCCGCCACCGCCGATCTGATAGGAGGCGGAGGCGTTCGAGAAGGTCAGGGCATTCAGAGCGGCATTGGTGTCCAGAGTGACGATGCCTCCCGATCCTGATCCGAAGGTCGCGCTGTCATTGATGCTGAGTGCGCCGTCGAGACCCGGGGTGCCCCCGAGAGCGGTCCAGTTTGCGAAATTCGTCCAGTTGCCGCTGCCTGCCGTCCAGGTGGACTGTCCGGAGTAGACCAACCCGGTGACCGTCAGGAAGTTGGTGCCGACCTGTGCGGAGGCTCCAGCCAGTGTGGAGTCATCCCCGAAGACGACCCCGATCACATTCGTGAAGGCACCCACCCCCTGATTGGTGCCGAAGGTCAGGATGGCATTGCCGGTGGATCCGGCGACCACATTGCTCACCGCACCGAGGGTGAGATTGTTGCTGGAGTTGGTCGCCGCGGTCAGCATCGCCGCACGGAACCCGGCCGAATTGCTCATGCCGATCAGGCTGGTCTGGAGATTGGTGTAGCCGGCATGGACGGCCTGGAGAGTGACATTGGTGGTCAGGAGCGTTCCCAACGCGTGATCATAGACATCGACCGTGACCGTGCCTGTTCCGGACTGAGGTCGGGCATCCGGGGCGTCAACGGTGAATGTTCCGGTTTGGCCGGCTCCAACATTGGTTCCCGTGAAGCTCATGCCGGACACGGCAACCGAGGAACCGGCTGTGACCGTGGTTGATCCAATACTGCCCGCGGTGTTGCCTCCGTTGGTGCCGGTGAAGACCAGGTCTTGGGAACCGACCGGCGCCTCATTGGTCACCAACACCGAGAAATTGACGCTACCCCCGGTGATGACCGCATTGGTTCCCGCACCGAAAGAAGCGACGATCGGTCCGAGTTCTGCAAAGCGCTGGAGACTCAGGAAGTTGGTTCCACCGGTGCTGTTGGTCACGATCGAGTAGTTTCCGGGGGCATTCGAGATGGAGGCAAAGCTACCGGTGTTTGTTCCCGTGTAGGAGAGGAAGGTGTAGAGCGAAGCAGTGAGGGTGGTGTTGGTGCTGAAGTGTAGCGTGCCTCCAAGGGCCGCATTTCCGTTCACGGCCAGCAGACTGCTCGTGGTGGAGCCCAGGAAGATATTGAGCGTGCTTCCCGTGTTGAGCGTGAGGTCCCCGATGCTGAGGGTGCCGGAGGATGATCCGGCGCCGGGGGTAATATTGCCCCCGCTTGCCACGGTCACCGCCGAGTTGACGGCACTTCCGGTGCCGCCAAAGGTTCCACCGTTGACGGAGATCGCGCCGTTGCCGCTGTTGGTGCCGTTCAAAAGAAGCATACCGGCGACGACGGCTGTGCCGCCGGTGTGGGTGTTGACACCGGTCAGGGTGAGTGTGCCTCTTCCCTGCTTGACCATGGTACCCGCACCGCTCATCGACCCGGCATATGCGCCGCTGCCCGTCTGGCTGAAGATGACCAGCGTGTTGGCGGCCGCGGTGATATCGCCCTGCAGGCTGGTCGTGTCGCCCTCCAGCGCGCCGCCATCGACCAGGGTTCCACCGGCATAGCTGTTTGCGCCCGCGAGAGTGAGGGTTCCCGCCCCCTCCTTGCGCAACCGGCCGGCTCCGCTCATCAACCCGGCGTAGGTTCCGCCGTTCGTCTGGTTGAAGAGCACATCCGATCTGTTCACGATCTCACCCTGCAGGCTCACCGCGTCGCCGGCCAGCGTGCCGTCCTCCACCGTTGTCCCGCCGGTGTAAGAGTTCGCGCCGGAGAGGGTCATGGTTCCCGTTCCCAGCTTGACCAGAGCGCCGTTGGAGCCGGAGATCACGCCGGAGAAAGCCGAACCGGAGTTGCCGTCGCCGACCGAGAGGGTCGCCCCGCCGATCATCACCGATCCATTGCCCGCCAGCGAACCGAGCGAGGTGTTGTATCCGTCAAGGTCAAGGACCGCGCCGGTAGCCACCGAGGCGGCGGATTGGAAGCCGAAGGCGCTGGAGGAACCCGCACGGAGAGCGCCGTTGGAGACGACTGTCGGCCCGGTATAGATGTTCATTCCGGAGAGCACCGTGGAGCCGGTTCCCAAGTGAGATAGGGTGATCGCCCCCTCGATGGCCGCCGAAAACAGGACGGAGTCCGACTGGTTGAAATTGATACGGCCGGTTCCATCGCCGAAGGAGATTCCGTTGGAAGCGACGATGGTGCCTCCGGCATCGTTCATTCCGAAGCGGCCGACATTGATCGTCGCGGAAGATCCGGGTTGGACCGCCGCCTGGATGCTGTCCGCCGTGAGCACCCCCCCGTTCATCAGGACCAGCGTGTTGGATCCGCCGTTGGTCTCACCCAGGACAAGCGAGAGGAGCGAGGCGTTGGTGCCGTTAATGATCGCCGTGCCGCCGTTGTCGATGGTGGCCGTGACTCCGGCGCCCGGCACGATGCCGCTGCTCCAGTTGGTGCGGTTGTTCCAGAAGCCGCTGTTGGTCGCCCAGTTGTAGGTGATGAGCCTGTAGTAGTTGAGGAGCAGGCTGTCGTTGGTCGCGGTGAGGAAGAACGTCCCGTCGGTCAGGCTGAAACCGTTCGTGTTGCTCCCCGCGGCCCAGGCCAGGGTGAAGTTGGTTCCCGCGGACATCGAATTGGTGCCGCGGAACAAGGTCCAGGAATTCGTGCGGCCGTTGATCCACAGCGGGGAGTCATAGGCGTCGACACCCGTCCCGAAAAAGAGCGTGATGCTGGCGTTGGTCGAGACCGAGAGGTTGCCCGCTAGGTCCACCGGCGAACTGAAGTTGGTGCCCGCTCCGCCCGTCGAGTTGGAGAGCAACGTCCAGTTGAAGGTACTGCCCGAAGCGAAATCGAGATCGCTTTCGATCCGCAGCGTATCCGTCACGCCGGGATCGAGGGTGCCCGAAACGGCGACATTGGAGGCGGTCAGGAAGCCGCCGCCAGCAAGGGTACTGCCCGAGGAGACCGCAACGGCCTGGCCCGCACGGACGTTGCCGCCCGCCAGCGTGAGCGTGGCGTTGCCTCCATTGGTGCCGAGAATGATCGATCGTGCGGTTTGGATATCGCCACCGGAGGTGACGAGGATGCTGTTGTTGGTCGAGGTGGCCGAGGCACCGGCGACGATTTCACCCGCGTCGAGGAGGGTTCCCGTGTTGGAGACGATCAGCGTGTTGCCCGCCGTGTTGCTGCCCACGAGCAGAGTGTCGGCCGCACCGGCTCCCGAGAGCGTGGCCGTGCCCCCGTTGTCGATGAAGGCGTTGTCATCCCGCGACGGCGTGAATCCATCCACCCAACTCATCCTGTTGGTCCAGGCTCCGTTGTTGGTCGCCCAGTTGAAGGTGACAAGCCGGTAGTAGTCGAGGAAGAGGCTGTTGCCACGGACGGCCAGGCTGAAGTTGGTCAGACTGAAGCGGCTAGAGATGTTGGTGTCCGTGGCGGATGCCCACGCCAGCGTGAAATTCGTCCCGGACGTCAGAACGCTGTTTGTGCCGCCCTCGATGAGAGCCCATGAATTCGTGCGGTTACGCGACCAGAAACGGTCGGCCGGGTCGACCGTGGGGGCGAAGTAAAGGTCGAGGGACGAGCCGTTGGTGACTACCAGATCGCCGCCAAGGGCGATCGGCGCGGTGAAGTTCGCCCCGGGGTTATCCTTGGATGCGGAGGAGAGCGTCCAGAGATAGGCTGCGTTGGAGCCGGAGAAGGAGAGGTTGCCGCCGATCACGAGCGACGAAGCCCCGTCCGGCGCGAGTGTGCCGTCCACAATGGCCACATCACCGGTTCCCAGGGCGCTACCACTCTTCGTCACCAGCATTCCTCCTCCCGCAACGCGCGTCCCGCCCGCATGGGTGTTGGCCCTGTCAAGCACGAGCGTTCCGGAGCCGTCGAGACGGAGAGCGCCGAGGCCTCCGACGGTACCCCCGAAGGTTTCGGTGTTTGTAGTGAGGAAACTCAGCGCCGTGTTGTTGGAGGCTAGCGTGAAGTTACCCTGCAGGCTGGTCGTGTTGCCGGCCAGCGTCCCCTGGTTGACCGTGGTGCCGCCGCTGTAGCTGTTGGAACCGGTCAGCGTCACCGTTCCCAAGCCCGTCTTGAGAACCGAACCAACGCCATACAACTCATCAGCATAGGAGATCCCTCCTCCCAAGTCATCGAGAGTCAGTTCACCCGAGATAAGCACGGCAGGCACCGTTGATGAAAAGGCGGAAAATGCCGCTACCGGTGCGACGGAGACGGGTGGATCGAGCAGGAGAATCAATCGGCCCTGTGCAATGGTGGTGAGTCCGGTGTAGGAGAGGGAGGAACGGTTGATGGTCAGGGTTCCCGCGCCGATCTTGTTGAGTCCGCCCGATCCGAAGATCGTCCCGGTGAACAAACCATTGACCGCCTGATCAAAGACGAGGAGCGCATCGTTGCTAATGTCACCCTGAAGGCTTCCAGCATCTCCCACCAGGGTGCCGCCCGAGACGAACGTGCCGCCGGTGTAGCTGTTGGATCCCGTCAGGGTGAAGATGCCAGCGCCCTCCTTCAGGAGCGAGCCGGTGCCATTGATGACACCGCTGAAGGTCGTGTCGACCCCGAGCGTGCCGACGGTGAGTGACGCGCTTCCGAGTGAGACCGTGCCGGCTCCGGTAAGGGAGCCCAGCACGAGGGATTGTCCGTTCACGTCGAGGAGGGCACCGGACGCCACCGAGGCGGCGGAATTGGTGCCGAACGCCGTGACCGAACCGGCGCGCAGCGTGCCGGCCGCGACGACGGTCGAACCCGTGTAGGTATTCTCGCCGGACAACGTGAGGGTCCCTGTGCCAAGCTTGATAATTCCCCCGGAGCCGGAGAACTCACCGCCAAATGCCATATCCTCGCCGCGAGTGCCGAGAGAAAGGGTGTTGGTGCCCAACCTCACACCCCCGCCATTGGTGCCGCCGCCGGAGAGCGTGCCCAGGGTCAGGTCGAAGCCGCCGAGGTCGAGGGCCGCGCCGGAGGCATCGGCCAGCGCAAGGGAGGAATTGGAGGAGAGGGCCGAGACCGAGCCGATCTGCAGGACGCCGCCGCTCACGGCATTGAGCCCGCCGAGGGTGTTCGCCCCGGCGAGAACGAGCGTTCCGGCTCCCTCCTTCCTGAAGTTACCCGACCCGGTGAGATCGCCGAGGTAGGCCCCGTTCACGGTCTGGCTGAAGATGACCAGCGTGTTGGCGGCCGCGGTGATGTTGCCCTGCAGGCTGGTGGTGTCGCCCGCCAGCGCGCCGCCATCGACCAGGGTTCCGCCGGTGTGGGTGTTGGTGCCGGCGAGGGTGAGGGTTCCCGCCCCCTCCTTGCGCAACCGGCCCGTGCCGCTCATCGACCCGGCGTAGGTTCCGCCGTTCGTCTGATTGAAGAGCACATCCGATCTGTTCACGATCGCACCCTGCAGGCTCACCGCGTCGCCGGCCAGCACGCCGGCCTCCACCGTTGTCCCGCCGGTGTAGGTGTTGGCGCCGGAGAGGGTCATGGTTCCCGTTCCCAGCTTGACCAGAGAGCCGTTGGAGCCGGAGATCACGCCGGCGAAAGTTGAACCGGAGTTGCCGTCGCCGACCGAGAGGGTCGCCCCGCCGATCATCACCGATCCATTGCCCGCCAGCGAACCGAGCGAGTTGTTGTATCCGGCAAGGTCGAGGACCGCGCCGGAAGCCACCGAGGCTGCGGATTGAGAGCCGAAGGCTCTGGAGGAACCCGCACGGAGCGTGCCGTTGGAAACGACTGTCGTCCCGGTGTAGGCATTGGTCGCCGCAAGCGTCGTGGTCCCCGCTCCCGCCTGCACCAGCGAACCGCCGCCGGAGATGATGCCGGCGAAGCGCAGGGCACCGGACTGTCCGAAGACGAGAGAGGCCCCGTTGAAGACATCGCCGTCGAGGGAACCACCGTCGGCGAGTCGCAGGGCGCCCTCATGAATGGAGGTCAGACCCGTGTAGGTGTTGGATGCCGAGAGGGTCACGGTGCCCGCCCCCCTCTTC
>JBAPTI010000061.1:0-1567 GCA_049282095.1 Chthoniobacterales bacterium | reverse complement strand
CTGTAGCAACTGGCCTCCTGTAGAGTCTTCGCCGCGGGTACGTTGCTGCAGCGGATTACTTGGAGTACAGCTCGACGATGAGCTGCTCCTGCACCGGGGCGTCGATCTCGTCGCGCTCGGGAGCGCGGAGGACCTTGCCGGTGAGATTATCGTGGTCGGCCAGGAGCCAGGGCGACACCGACGAGGTGAGGTCGGTGGCGGCGCGGACGGTCTCCACGGCTTTGCTGTTGGTGCGTACCGCGACCACGTCGTCGGGACGCACCTGGTACGACGGGATGTCGACCTTCTTGCCGTTCACCGTGAAGTGCGCATGGCGCACGAGCTGGCGGGCCTGACGGCGCGAGGCGCCGAAGCCGAGACGGTAGACGACGTTGTCGAGGCGCATCTCGAGCAGCCTGAGGAGGTTCTCACCGGTGATGCCGTCCTTGCGGCTGGCGGTCACGTAGTAGTGGTGGAACTGCTTCTCGAGCACCTGGTAGTAGCGGCGCGCCTTCTGCTTCTCGCGCAGCTGGAGGAGGTACTCGCTCTGCTTGATGCGGCCGCGGCCGTGCTCGCCCGGCGGGTAGCTACGCCGTTCTACGGCGCACTTGTCTGTGAGACAGCGCTCGCCCTTGAGAAAGAGCTTCTCCGTCTCACGGCGGCACTGCTTGCACTGCGGTGATGTATCTTTCGCCACGTGGACCTTCCTAGACCCTGCGACGCTTACGCGGGCGGCAGCCGTTGTGCGGCACCGGCGTCACGTCTTTGACACTGATGATCTCGAGGCCGGCGGCCTGGAGCGAACGTACCGCGGTCTCGCGACCGGACCCCGGCCCGCGGACAAAGACCTCGACCTTCTGCAGGCCGTGCTCCATGCCCTTCTTGGCACACGATTCAGCCGTCACCTGAGCCGCGAATGGGGTGCTCTTGCGCGAGCCCTTGAACCCGACGGACCCGGCGCTCTCCCACGCTATGACATTGCCCTCCTTGTCGGTGAGCGTCACCTGCGTGTTGTTGAACGAGGTCTTGATGTGCGCCTGGCCGACGGCGATGTTCTTGCGGACCTTGCGGCGCTGACGACCCTTGGCTCTCTGAGGCTTAGCCACTCTGCTTACTCCTCTGCTACTTCTTGCGCTTGCCGCTGATCGTCCGCTTCGGACCCTTGCGAGAGCGCGCGTTGGTGCGCGTGCGCTGCCCGTTCACCGGCATGCCACGACGGTGGCGGATGCCCCGGTAGCAGCCGATGTCCATGAGACGCTTGATGTTCTGCGAGCGTTCCCGGCGCAGGTCGCCCTCGACGGTGACTTCACGGTCGATGGCGTCCCGCAGCTTGATGATCTCTTCTTCCGTCAGATCGCGGACCTTGGTGTTGGGGTCGATACCCACGATCGTGAGGACCTTGTTGGAGGTCGAGCGGCCGACGCCGTAGATGTACGTGAGACCGATCTCGACCCGCTTCTGCGGCGGGATGTTGACGCCTGCGATACGTGCCATGCGGACTTACCCCTGCCTCTGGCGATGACGCGGGTTCGAGCAGATCACCTGCACCGTACCGTGACGGCGGATGATCTTGCACTTCTCGCACATC
>JBAPTI010000060.1:0-55845 GCA_049282095.1 Chthoniobacterales bacterium | reverse complement strand
GGTATCTCGGGATTTGCTTGGTGGACATCGTGATCGTGGCGATCAGCGACATGCTCTTCGCCCCGATCACTGCTGGCGGGATCATCCAGGTGGCCCAGAACGCGATCGTCGTTAAGAACTGGTTGCTCTTCCCCTTCATCATGGCCTTCGCGTCGATCGTGACGCTTTTCTTCTACCTCTCTGTTCCCTTCGTAGCCGGGGCCATCATGAAGGGTGCCAGTGGCACGACCTCGGCTCTGACTGCCGGGATCAGCAATACGCTGCAGGCAGCAGGTTTTGTGGTTGGAACGGGGGCGACTGTCGCCGGGGCTGCGGCCACCTTCGGAGGATCAGCGGCTGCGCAAGCAGCAGTCGCTGGCGGAAAGGCCGCCGCAGGAGCGGCCAGTGCCGCGAGTTCCTCCACACGTATCAGCAATGACTTGGCAGGGAGTTCTGCTGGAAGCGGTGCAAGTTCCGGAGGATCGGTTCCTCCTCCCCCGGAGGAAAGCGGGGGCTCGATCTTCAATCCCAATAACCCCGCCATGGTGGCCCAGCAGACATCCCCTGAATCCTTCACCGTAACAGATCACTCCAAGGGAACGGTGTCGCGTCACCGGGGGAGTCTTGCCACCCCTCACGCAGCACAGGCCGCATTCAATTCGCATGCCTCGAAGGCAAAGCCCTCTTCATCCGAACCAGACAACACCAACCCATGAAACTCACAGCCGTCACCGCCATCACCAACAACATCGTCGCCGCCAGATTCTGGATGGTGATCGCCCTCATCTGTGCCGCTCTGGCGGTGGGATCTCCCTACCTGACCATCAAGGCGATGAAGCAAAAGGAGAAGGTCGTGATCCTCGATCAGGGAGGCACCCTTATTTACTCGCCCTTGCTTGGTTTTGAAGAGGCGGCAGGGCTTCAGGCCTACCATGTGCGGCTTGCCTGTCTGGCCCTCCTTCAGCGCAATCCCATCGGGCCTGATCTTCCCGATCTGCTGAAGCGGATGTATCTGGAGGAGCCTGCACGCAAGAAGGCAGCGGCTCTCTACAAGGCTCAGAACCCTGAGTTCAAAGAGAAGGAGATCCACCAGAAGGTGGAGGTCTCCAAACTGGATATCCTCGATACGCGAAAGATGAAGGACGGGGCGGGGGTCTCCTATGAGGCGGTCGATGTCGAGGCGGAGGGGAACCTCGTCCGTACTGGCACGCTCAACAAGATCGAGTTCCGTGAAGTGGCGAAGTTCAAGATCACCTTCTTCTTTGTCCGTAATCCCGACTTGATGGGTAACGGGCGTCTCCCGCTGGTGGTTCAGGACTTCAAGTATGAGGAAAAGCCTCTGTAGAGAGTGAGGTTTACAGTATATGTAAATATCTCTAAGAAAGAGAAAAACGCAGTTTCAATAAGATTTCTTGTTGCAGATTCAATAAAAAGATACATGGTGCATTCAATAAGAAATGAAGACGCATACCCGATTGGCCAAAGCGTTGGATGCCGCCCTGAAGGTAGCACGGGAACAGGTCGTGCGGGGACGGGATTTGCCGACAGGAGCGCGAACCTTTTTGATCCAGCAGGGATGCCTGCTGGAGATCATGAAGGGATGGTATTTTCTGGTGCCCCCCCACGCACCCCGTGGTGAGACGGCTCTGTGGCATGGGAACTTCTGGGCTTTCCTGAGTCTCTATCTCGAGGATCGGGTAGGGAATGATTATTGCCTGAGTCCTGAGATCTCCCTGGATCTGCAGAGTGGTGAGACGGCGACTCCGGTTCAGGCAGCGGCCATTCTGGCGAGAGGTGGGAACAATACGGTCACGCTCCGGTTTGCGGAAACCAACATCTCCTGTTCCTTGCTGACCTATACCGGCAAGCTCCCGGCACAACGCTCCACCTATCGTGGATTGAACCTGATGCCGGTCGGCTATGCGTTGGCCAGGGTCTCTCCGACTTATTTCCGGACCAACCGGCCGCAGGCCGAAGTCCTTTTGCGCACGACTTCGGCGGCCGGGTTGGCTTCCGGGATCATCGAGGCGGATAACGAGGCTGGATCCATGAGGATTTTGGGAGGGCTGGAAGCATTGGGTTTCAAGGAAAAGGCGGATCAGGTGAGGGGACTTATTGCGCTGACGGGCTGGAAGAGGGCGACCAATCCTTTCCCTGAAGGTCAGCCGCTTCTCTCCAGTAGTCTCATTCCCAAGAGCCCTTATGCGGATCGTATCCGACTTCTTTGGGAGCAGTTGCGCCCCATGGTTCTGGAGCATTTTCCTTCATCGGCTGGAGAGGCCGATGCCAAGAGCTATTTGGACAAGGCGCATCATCTTTACCAGTATGATGCCTATCACTCCCTTTCCATCGAGGGGTTCCAGGTCACACCGGAACTTGTGGCACGAATTGCCGCTGGAAATGATTCGGATGATCCCTTGCTGAAGGAGGAGAACAACCGTCTTGCTGCCAAAGGATACAGCATGGCTCATGAGGCCGTTCTTCAAAGCATTGGGAAAATCTTCCAAGGGGAAGCACCTGGAAAGATCGTCGAGACGGATCTTCCGTATTGGTACTCCGAGCTTCACCAGCCTTTTGTTCAGGTGGGGCGACTCTCTGCCGCCGATGTGGCGGGTTATCGTGAAAAACCTGTCTATATCAGAGGATCAAGCCACGTTCCTCCCTCGCCGGGCCTTGGTGTCATCGACGGGATGGAGGCTTTCCATGCAGCCCTGTCATCCGAGCCGGAAGCCTCGGTGCGGGCGATCCTCGGACATTTTCTTTTTGTCTACATCCATCCCTTTTCCGATGGGAATGGACGGATCGGGAGGTTCCTCATGAATGCCATGCTCGCTTCCGGCGGGTATCCATGGACGATCCTGCGCGTGACCCGAAGACAAGCCTACATGGATGCCCTCGAGGAAGCTTCTGTTCGGCGGAATATCGTTCCCTTCACGAAGTTTGTGGCCGAGGAAATGTCCGTCGATTGGTCACCCGAATTGGCTGAAGCAGAACGGTTCAAAGGATAGGCTGTTCTCAAGGTTGCTCCCAACCGGGAGCATCAGTGGGCTGATTTACAGAAAAACTCGGGGGCATGAAGCTCCCAAATCTAGCTGCGATCATGTTCGTTAGCGCGGTCGCACACGCCGGTTCCATCGTCCAGAGGCCCCTTGATGAGTTCATCATCTACGACATCCCGGTAGCCTCAAAGACAGGAACGACGACGGTCATGTTCCCGTCGGAAATCTCCGGGCTCTTCGCCAAGTCGGTGGCAGTGCAGGACCAGGAGAACGCAGGGTTCCTGATCTCGTTCACGCCGGGGAATTTCTACTTCACCATCCGGGCGCTCAAGAAGGATGCGGAAGATCACCTCACGGTGATTTTCAACCGGAAAGCGTATGTGCTCCACATGACGGCCTCGGAGCATCCCTTCTACAACGTGACCTTCTATCAGGAGGAGCGGAGCGGGAAGGAGGGTCGGATCAATGTGGTGCCGGAACGTCTACTCTCTTTGATGGATAAGGCGAAGGCGTATCCACTGCTGCTGAATGCAGAGCCTGATGCCTTGGCGGGTGTTGTCCATTCCTCTCCGGGAATCACGAACTACTACAAGGACTTCAGCGTTCGTATCCTGGATGTCTGGAGATTTGAGGAGGAGGACACGCTTATCTTCCGTCTGGAACTGGTCAATGAGACTGACCAAGCGGTCTATTACAAACCGCAGGATCTTGCCGTTCGCTTGGACGAGCGGATCTACACGGAGTCCCTTGCTGATGCCTCCGGGGTGATGCCGCCGAAGTCGGTAACTCCGGCGTTCTTCTCCATTACGGGGAATGGACAGGGTGGTCGTAATCACCTAGCTCCCGACAATAAGTGGAACGTGCTGGTGGTACGGGCTGATCCGCATCACGCGGCGAAGGTTGTTGGCGGATCTTCCAACAAGAACGTCGTCCGATGAACCTCCGCGACTTCAAGACGGAGCTCCTCAACAAGCCTACAGGGAGGCTGATTCTCTTCCTCTTTGGCGGAGGAGTGATCCTTGCCTTCGTCCTACTCCATCGGGGTGGAGGCCGATCCTCAAAGGCCTCTGCGGCAGTGCCGACCCAGGCAACGGCAGCCAAGAGCTACACGATTGATGAGGGCATTCCCGACATCAAGCCGATGAGGCCGACACCCACGCCGACTCCTCTCCCGATGATGCCGGAGAGGAGGCCGGAGAGGAGGCCGGAGAGGAGGCCGGAGAGGAGGCCGGTTGCCGTGAAGACTCCGCCTCCTATTCCCCAAGCCATCTTTGCCATGAAGGAGAGCTCTCTGAGCGAGAACTATCTCCCCTATGGACGGCTCCTGAAGTGCGAGCTCGTGAATACGGTGGAGTCGATCAACTTGGAGACTCCGATCATCGGACTTATCACGGAGGATGTCTGGAGGGATGGACGGTTAATCATTCCGGCTGGGACTGAAGTTCATGGAGCCGCCAAGAGCAGCGCTGCTCGTGATCGGATCGGTTCCGACCACGAGTGGATGCTCGTCTTCCAGAATGGGAAGCAACTCCCACTGGCTGGGACAGTGCTCGACTACGCTCCAGATGAAAAGGAGCCGGGGCGCTGGAAGGAGAGCGATGGGTCTGCGGGGCTCAGAGGCTACAAGATCGCTGCCGACCAGTACGCCGAGGCCAAGGCGATCTTGGCCACCATGGTCTCATCCGGGGCAGGGGCTTTTCCGGGAGTGACCAACATCATTTCGCCGCTCACCGGGGGAGCGACCCAACTTCAGGGAGGAGGGATGACTCAGGCTCTCTCTGCCGGAATCCAAGCCGGTGGTCAGCTCTATGCCCAGCGGCTCCTCGATGGGCTTCAGAAGAACCCCTACTACGTCCGCGTTCCTGCCGGGACGCTCTTCTACCTCTACGTCACCCAGACGGTTGATCTGAACAAGGCCGCTCGGGGACTCGCTTCCACTTCCAACCCATCCGCCAAATGAAATACCTGATCCCTGTTCTCCTGTTGGGCCTTCTCTCGGGATGCGCCACTCATAAGACCGTTAAACCAGAGGCCTATCCGTCTGTTGCCGGAACAAGTGTTCCGGAAAGCACCCTTGGTCGTGTGCGGACTTCCGAAGTGGTGAAGAGCTACCCCACGTGTCGCTACACCGATCCTGATTTCCCGGAGGAAATGCATGAACGGCATACGGTTTACCGGAAGGAACAGTGTGCCGAATGGAATTACCGGCCAAGTGGCCAAGGAGGCCCCTACGCCTATCCGCTAGTGGTGTCGGATCCGACTCCCTCCTACTACGTCAAAACGGACGGGGATCAGCGCAACGCCCAACAGAAGGCCTATGCTGCAGCTCTGGAGGAGCAGAACGCCGCCATGAAGAAGCGGATCGAGTCGCTGCAGCAGGAAGCAGGGAAGGTGCCTGCCCTCCAGCAGCAGGTGGACAAGCTGAAGCAGCAGTTGGATGCGGAGCCTTTATCGACTCCGGCACCGAAGAACCAACCCGTTGAGGAGAAGCCTGCCGGTTTTACGGCGGAGGACCCTCAGGGGGATCTCATCGCCAAGATGAAGCTCAACGATGAACTCACCGGGGAACTCGATGCGCTGGAGAGAAGGCGGCGTCTCGTTCTGGTGGATTCAGCCTTCTTGTACTCCATCCAACCATGAGCAAGACGACATCGATCACGGTGACGTTGGATCCTCAGATTCATGGGGTTTTTCAGGAGGCGGTGGAACTCACTGCAAAAGCGGGGGCTGAGGTGACTGTCAGCCAATTGCTTCAGCAACATCTTCAGGACGAGATCCCAAAGGAGAGTCCCAGGCGAATTGCTCAGAATTACCTCAAGTCAGTCGTACGCCAGATCAAGGCGATCTCACCAAGCTCCCGAAAAGAGCAAGGGGAGACTCCGGGCAGGACTAGCTGAGGTATACCCGTCAACCTGCGCGGCTACGGGAATCAAAACGCCGTGCGCCACAACTGAGAGACATATGGCCATCACATCACCGAAACAGAAAGAGGAACTGTCCAAGCAGTTCAAAATCAACCCCGAAATTAATACCCGGCTTGAGGCATTCATGAAGTCCGAGCCGGGGCTCGTGGAGTTCGTCAAACAGCTCCCACGAGAACAACTGGAGCGAAAGTTCCTGCTCCGCAAAATGCAGGACCAGCAGCAGAGGGAGGGCTACACCAGCAAGGTAAAGGCTTGGTTGGAAAAACCTGAACAGGCTGAGGTGCTCAAGGCTATCCGCTCAATGCTGAGCCCTGTCATGAAGCCTGAGAGGCAGGAACAGCTCGTGATCAGGCAGGCGAAGAACCTCATTCGCAATACCGGTATCAAGCTGGGATAGGTGTATTGAAAGTGCCCCTGTCCTCAACGAGGGCAGGGGTTTGTCACTTATGAATGATACACAGTCTGGGGCGTGACTAAATAATTAATGTGGATGTGAAAAATGATGATCAAGATATTAGGATTTGCTACTCCTGTCCCTTCGGAAGATTAAAATCCAGTATACGGAATATGCTTTTAGCGGTGTCATAAAGCACTGAAAGTGAATATATAAATACCGCTGAAAGTAAAACTTTCAAAGCTGAACTGAATTGAGGAGTTTTTAATATAAAATCTGATTTTTCAATCATTAAAAGAAGAGTTCCTACCGCTATTAAACTGATTTGCTCTCGTATGGAAATCATCATCTCATCTCTCGTGCTTTGAAAGTTTTCAATACCTCCGTGCCTATCTACAAGTTCCCTAATCTTGGTCAAAACAACTCCTAAAGTTGCTGAATTGATAGCTAATAAAGCAATTAATAATGAAATAAGGTTTAAACGCAGAAAATCACTTAGAAAAGAAGTTGCTAAGAATTCTTGAAGCATGGACAGACAAAATCCAGCCCCTACGGAAATAAAAGCAGTTTTGATACAACCATTCATTGTGATAATATCTGCTTTATAGCATCAACTACATATTTTGCATCTCCGTTCAGAGAAACCTCGCTAATATCAATTTCTTTAACGGTTTTAGAGGTATGAATCTTCTTTTTTACACCATGAAGTCGAATTGAAATATCACCTCCGCCATTAGATGCGTAATCGACTAGAGAGTTTATAGAGGGATCGTCCTGCTTTATGCAGAGAGATGAAGAAGCATCAGATTCGATTTTTAGTAAAGTAGTTGCTGTATTGGTATTTTTAGCAAAATTCTTTAACCCCTCATCTAAAACATTTGAAATATTAGCCATGTTGGGGGTGACCAATTCAAAACAGATCTCATGAATCTTATCTTTGTTTTGTTTGATCAAATCCCAAAATACAGTCTTTTCGAACTGAGGTTCCCAATGTGCACGAAGCAGGTGCTTACTCAACCTAAAATTTACAGCATCTATTATCATACGAACTACAGTTTCTGAATGCTGAAATGCTGCAATTCGTTTTTCGACTGCAATTATTTGCTTATCTGGTTGATTCCAAACTACTGCATATATTGAAGGCCAGTTATCAAGCTCCTCTTCTTTAAAATCTTTAGTTTCTCGGTTTAATGATCTATTCGCTGCAATCTTATAAAGGGCAAAATCATCTTCAAAATAAATACGTCTATGACTCAGTTCTGTTCTGGATTCAAATTTATGAACATGTGATAGCGATGACCAAAAAATCTCATTTTTCTTTTGGAGAAGGTCGTTGATATCATTGATACCTTCGATGAAGTCCTGCTGAATCTCACGAGAGATGGGTAGAATCTGATATCGAAACAGGTGAAAGGGATGAACAGACTTACTCATGATGGTTGCGTCTTAAAAAATACCAGCTTTGCTCCAAAGCAATACCTAGACCCGTTGATAAGGCAAGGCAATGCCGTTTCGCAGGTTGCCTGCTGTGGGCGTCCTGAATGCGATTGGCTTTGCTGATTTACCAAAGCTGTCGTGTTGATGATGGGTTTGGCGGTCATGCCATGCTCTCCAGGTAAGGCTTCATGACATTGGCAACGCGGCAGATACGGGCGAAGCACATGAGCTCTTCAATAGTGCAAAGGCGCTTCCGAAGAACATCGCGCAGGGCTTCGAGAGCGACATCCAGGCCGATCTTATTCCGGTACTTGAAGCAATCGGCGACTGTTTTGGCAGGAGAGGTGATTCTCACGGGAACCCCTTCGATGAGGTGTTCTTGATGTCCTTTCTCAAACGCTTCGCCGGAGTATCTCACGATCTTTAGGGAGATATGGTCAACCTTGGGTGTCCACGCTGATCTCTCAAGGGCAACCCAGACTTGATGGGGTGATTGAGTGGTCAGGTCATGGAACCTGAGTGCGGAGAGTAGGCAAATCACCCCATGAGGAACCTTTTTGCCGACTTCGGCCAGTGTCCTGTTTTCGCTCACATCAGCGGATCGAAGGACGTAGAGACCGCGAGAGGCCTTTTCCAGGATTCCTTGATCCACGAGCGAGCGCACTCTGGGCCGGGAGAGCCCAAGGGATTCCAGATCCCTCATCCGTTGGACGGGAGCTTTCTTGAATGCCTTTGGAAGGACTAGGGTCATGATTACAAAACCTATGCAGATATTAATAAATGTCTAGGAAAAGTAATGGCTAAAAGAGAAAGAATCCTCTTTAGAGGTAGGAAGCCTTGGGGAGGAATCTCCGGGAAAGCTGCTCCCGGTAGGGAGCCCGAAGAGGGGTTTTGGAGGGCAGATTCGACGACATGTTCAACGCTAAGAAACCCCTCGCTCTGGAAGATGCAGCCACCTTGCTCAACACCCGCCGCCTTCCTGCCCGGCTCCACTCCAGCGAGGTGGCCGGAGTGCTGGGATTTCAGGAGCACGATATTCCCGTTCTGGTTATTGCCCGGTTATTGATTCCACTGGGTAAGCCAGCTCCCAATGCCCCGAAGTATTTTGCCTTGGTGGATGTGCTGGCGGCAGGGCAGGACCGAGAGTGGTTGGCCCAAGCCACCCGGGTACTCACCAAGTACTGGAGGGACAAGAACTCACGCAAACGCGCCGCAGATGCGGATGGAGGCGATCCCGGAAAAACCTAATTCATCAAGCTTTCTAGGCGGGTAACCGTCTTGGGAATGCCCTGTTTCTTCAGAGTTTCAAGAAATTTGGGTAGAGAAACTGGGGGATTTTTCAATGATGCCCTGTGTTCCATTGCTGCTTCACAGACCGCTTGGGCATCGATGTCCAACAGTCGCAGGACAAAATTGTCAGGATGCTGAGCTTTGATCCCCTTCGTTTTGAGAATTCGATCAGGAAAATCTTCCAGGTTAAAGGTTACGATGGTCGTGGCTCCTGAGTGGATGGCAGCTGCCAAAACATGACAATCGTCCTGGTCTGGAAGATTCAAGGTGGGGATGAGAAGCTCGAAGCCGGTAACCAAACTATCCCTCGTGTGCTCGTTCATGAGCTTGCGAGTACGCTCTAGCTGCGATCTTTTGAGATCTGGACGATTTGAAAGAACATTCCTGATCCACTCTTCGTGAATCATATCAGTCCACTTCGCTTGAATTAAATCTTTGGTGGCAAGGCGCATGAGGAGATCCCGCAAAGGAGCGGGATACAGGACGCAAGCGTCGTAGACTGCAACAATCTTGCTCACCACTAGTACCCCATACCCAGTTCTTGAGCTTGCTTCGTGAGTTCGTTGAGGGATCGGACTCGTGCGGCTTCAAGTGCTTTTTTGTAGCGAAGAACATCCTTGGCATAAACTCGTCTGTGGGAGCCCACCTTCCGATGTGGAATCTTCCCGCTATCTAGCAGTTTAACGAAGTATGGACGCGAGACATTGAGAAGATTTGCACCTTGTTGGGAAGAAATCTCACGCTGCTGGGTCGTCACGGAGACCATTTCTCCTTCAGAAAGATGAACCAGGATCGTGCGAAAAAGGCGGGCGGCTGTTTTAGGGATTACCGCTACTTCGGAGCCTTTCCGTTCTTGAAAGAAAAACTTCATTGTCCCCGAGCGATCAGTATGACGGGAAAAAACGTTTCGGGATTGAGTTGCCAAATCGATGTCCTCTGGAGTCAAGCGGGAGGAGGGCGCGCGGAGGGATTTTGTATTTCTGCTCATAGAAAAAGAGTTTTCACACAAACGAAATAAACGCAATAGACAAAACAGACGAAACGGATGCGTTTTGTATCGGCCAACCTGTTGATGAAAGGGCGGTGACTCCCTCAAACGCACCGCTGGGGCTGAAGGGGACGAGGCTGGGGAATAGCTCCTCTTCATCCTGCGGCAGACTGTTTTTTGGGAGAGCTGAAAGGGATGACCTTGCTCTCGTATTCCTCCAAGGGAGGTAGGGTGACCTCGGCCCTGCGAGCATAGGCGCGGTGGACGGCCTTGCTGTTATGACCGAGAGCCTTTTGGGCAAAGCGCTCGGGGTATCCGGCAACCTGGGCACGCTCGGCCCAGGCGTAGCGGTAGGAGTGCAGGGAGATTCCTTTGATGCCAAGGCCGTCGCAGCGTTGCTTGAACTCAGTTGCCCGGTCTCCTGCCCGTACGGTGGCTAAGTAGGGGAAGAGGAGTCCCTCCTTGGGTAGGTCTTTAAGGATCGCTTCGACCTCCTTGCCGAATCGGATCTGAGTGGGCTGTACGCTCCTCCACTTGGTCTTCATGCGGAAGAAGGTGATGACTTGGTTATCCCAGTCGACATCTTCGGCCTTCAGGCTGGCCAGGTCGGACTGGGATGCCCCGAGATGCCAGGCCATTTTGTAGAAGGCTTTGCGTTCGGGATTGTGCTCCCGCTCGACGATGCGTGTGTGTTCCTCAAGGGTGATGCCACGCTTTTCCTTGAAGCGGATCACCGGCCATTGGCGCTTCGGCATGATCGGCCAGGCGATCCATCCCATATCGAGGCAGAAGTTGTGGAGTCGCCGGAGGAAGATGTTGGTGGAAACCGTCCCGTTTTTAACGCAGCTGAGAAGTTCCTCCGGCTGAGTTTCGATGAGGATCTTGGGCAGCAGGGGCTTGATGGCCTTGTCCTTGGAAAACGTGGTCCAGCGTTTGAGGTTGGCCCCTGCCTTCATTTCAAGGTGGGACTGAAGGGCATTACCCCACGTGCGGGTTGTGACACCGGAGTCGCTGCCGGCCAGGTAGGCCCTTGCGATCTGCAGATTGAGCATCGGCTGGCGGATAGCCGTGTTCTTGTGCTGAACGATCTGCTCGGCTTCGTCGGAGCTGATTTTGCCGAGGCTTGTCCGTGAGCCGGTCTGCGTGTCGACGCAGTAGTAGGTTCCTCCACGGGTTCCCCGGCGGATGAGTCGGTAACGTTTTTTCATGCGATTGGGGCAATCGCGATGTTGAACGAGCCGATTCCCGGGTTGTTACCGAGTAGTGGGCGAGTCACCACCCGCACTCGGTGACTAGCCCCAAAACGGTTTTTTTGGTGTCCGTTTTGGTGTCCGTTTGGTGTCCGCTACCTCTAGAGCCTGTATTTATAAGGCTCTAGGAGATGGAGGCGGGGGACGGAATCGAACCGTCGCATGGGGCTTTTGCAGAGCCCGGCCTTACCACTTGGCTACCCCGCCGTTACCATTGCTGAATAGCCAACCTACACACAAGGAGCCCTTCGACACAATGAAGAGTTAAGGGGCAAGGGGAAATGCTTACCCTTAAGTTCAACCCATAGTCAGCCCGATCCTGGATGCGTGGCTTTCACAGAGATGCCTGAGGGATTGGTGCTCCGGTGCGGCAAGCGCCGGGTCCCCGGAAAGAATCCGCTCCGCCTCAGCGGCGGCCACGGAAATGAGATCGGCATCGCGGTAGAGATCGGCAACGCGGAGCGGAGGGAGGCCGCTTTGCTCGGTTCCAAGAATGTCACCGGCACCCCGGAGGCGAAGATCCTCCTCGGCGATGACGAAGCCGTCATTGCTCTTCTCCAGGATCCGCAGGCGTTCCATCGACTCGGGATTGCCGCTCCCCTCCATCAGCACGCAGGTCGAGGTGTGGGTGCCTCGTCCGATGCGTCCGCGAAGCTGGTGAAGTTGGGCAAGGCCGAACCGCTCGGCGTTCTCCACAAGCAGGAACGTGGCGTTGGGGATGTCGACGCCGACTTCGATGACGGAGGTGGTGACAAGGACCTTGGTCCTGCCGGTGCGGAAGGCCTCCATGACCTCTTCCTTTTCCGCGGCTCCCATGCGTCCGTGAAGCAGCGAGCAGGGAAAGGGGGCCATTCGTTCCATCCAGGCGGCGATCTCGGCCTCCGCGGCCTTCGCGGCAAGTTTTTCCGACTCCTCGATCAACGGGTAGACAACAAAGGCCTGCCTCCCTTTTTGGAGTTGTTCCCTGAGGTAGGCGATGATCTCGGGTAACTTCTCAGAGCCGCGGGCGGCGGTGCGAAGGGCGCCTCTGCCGGAGGGGCGCTCGTCGATGATCGAGAGGTCGAGGTCCCCGTAAACGGTCTGGGCCAGCGTTCTGGGGATTGGCGTCGCGGTCATCACGAGCACATCGGGAGCCGATGCCAAGGCGGCGAGCCGCGCCCGCTGGAGGACACCGAATTTGTGCTGCTCGTCGATAACGACCAGGCCGGCCTGCGCCATGGCTTCCTCATCGTGAAGGAGTGCATGGGTTCCGATCAGTGCCGAGGGGTTCTTTCCGTTAGACATCACCGGATGGTTTTTCCCCTTTCTGGATCCCGTTATCAGGCCGACCGGGATACCGAGAGGTCCGAACCAATGCTGGAAATTCCTGAAGTGCTGCTCGGCAAGGATCTGGGTCGGTGCCATCAGGACCGCGCGATGTCCCGACTCGATCGCCAGAAGCATCGCCGCCGCCGCGACCACGGTCTTCCCCGAACCGACATCACCCTGCAGAAGGCGGTGCATGCGATGAGGCTTCGCCATGTCGGAGCGGATCTCATTCAGGGCTTTTCGCTGCGCGCTTGTGAGCGTGAAGGGAAGATGGCGAAGGAAGGCTTCAAGACGCGTTCCTCCCGGTTTCTTTGCCGCGCCCCGAGGACGGCGTGACTCTTGGCGTCGCAGGGTGACCAGGGTCTGCACGTCGAGGAGTTCGCGGAGGGCAAGTTCCCTGCGGGCGGGCTCCAGCTCTTCCGGTTCCGAGGGAAAATGAATGTTCCTGAGAGCCTGCGACCAGTCCGACTGCCTCTGCGGCAGGGGATCGGTCCAGCCCTTCCAGTCGGTCTCGGCCAGCGCCCGGTGGATCAGTCCCCGCATGACCCGGACACTGATTCCTTCGCCTGCGGGATGAACGGGGACCACCCGGTCGAGGTGGATGCTCTGCCTGTCCTCCTCGGTGACGAGCTCGAACTCCGGATGCTCCATCATGAGGCGTTTGCCGCGCAGACGGACCTTCCCATGGACGATCAGGCGGCTTCCTGAAACGACCGTCTTCTGGACATGGAAGAGATTGAACCACCGGAGAATGATTCTCGGGGAAAGCGCGGAACCGGGCGTTTCCTCGATCTCGGCCTCGAAGCTACGCATCCTCCCGAAACGACGAAAGACTGTCTTTCCGACCACTCCGCTGAGGCAGAAGGATCGATCGCTCTCCGAGTCCGGAAAATGATCGAAGCGTCTCCGATCCTCGTGACGCCTGGGGTAATGCTCCAGTAACCCGCGCAGCGTTGTGATGCCCAACTTGCCGAGTGCCGTGAGTTGCGGACGCCTGATCCAGCCTAGTTGCTCTAGCGGGGTGGCTGGATCATGGGGTGGGTTGGCTGGAGAAATCTTTTTTTGTTTCTTCGCTGTTTTTGAAGAGGAAGTCGTCGTCGCTGGGGAGCGTTCCTGATTTTTTGCAGAATCACCGACCGGGGAATTATTCATCAGGAAATCAGGGGGTCAGGGAGTCACGAAAGGAACAGGGCGCGGTGATCTCGTCTCCACTCATGATTTCCTGAGTTCCAAATTATTTTTCAGATTCACGGATTCCCGGATCGGTTTTCATGCCCTATCCGCAACGGAACTCCGGACTGCAATGATCTGGATCTGTGCCTCGTCGCGACCCTGCCAGGTATTGCGGTTCACGGTGTAGGCGACATCCCATGGGGGGCGGGGAAGGGAGTCGATGGAGGCATTGAACCAGATCGCCTGGGCCCGGCGGCCCGCGCTGCGGAGTTCCAGTCTCAGGTGCTTCTCCTTGAGTACCCTGGGAGGCGCGGAAGGGGAGACACCGCGTGAGAAGAGGAGCGGTTGGGCATTGGAGGTGCCGAACGGGGCGAGGCGTTCCTGCGTGCCGAGCCACTCCTCATCGGCAAGGCCGAGGTCAAGTTCCGCATCGAGGTGAAGCCGCGGCACCAGATCCTCCTCGCTGATGAGTTCCCGGGTGGCCGCCTCGAAGCGTTCACGCAGCTCTTCGAGACGCGATTCCCTGAGGCTGAGTCCGGCTGCCATATCGTGTCCGCCGAAGGTGTCGAGCACTCCGGAGCAACGACCAAGCGCCTCAACAAGAGGGAGCCCTTCGATGCTGCGGCCGCTTCCCTTGCCTGCTCCGTTCCCGTCAAAGCCGATGATCAGGGTCGGCCGGTGCCAGCGCCTAGAGACACGTGAGGCGACGATGCCGACCACCCCCTGATGCCAGTCGCGCATTCCCACCACGATCGAGGCATGGCGTTCGGGGTCGAAATGCGCCCCGACCCACTCCTCGGCCTGGAGCGTGACATCACGCTCGACGGCCTGGCGTTCGCGGTTCTGGCTGTCCAGATGCGCGGCGATCCGGCCGGCCTCCTCAGGGCGATCCGTGAGCAGAAGGGAGAGGGCTTCGGTGGCGCTTCCGAGGCGGCCCGCCGCATTGATCCGGGGACCGATCTTGAAGCCGATATCCGAGGGATCGTAGGGAGAGGAGGCGCCGGAGACATGCAGCAGGGCATGAAGTCCGGGCCAGCGGGAGCGCTCCAGTTGGCGGAGTCCGGCCCGGACCAAGATGCGGTTCTCCCCGAGCAAGGGGACGATGTCGGCCACGGTTCCGACCGCCACGAGATCGAGATACTCCCTCAGATCCAGCCCCTCAACGGGGCGGGCTTTCTGCATGGCATGGCAGAGCTTGAAGACGATTCCGGCACTGCAGAGATAGTGGAAGCCGGCCCCCAGCTTCGGGTTCACAAGGGCGTCGCACACTCCCGAGGCGTTCTCCGCATCGGGTTCATGATGATCGAGGATGACAAGACCGCATCCCGCCTTCCGGAGATGCATCGCTTCGGAGCGTGAGTTGGTTCCGCAATCCACGGCGACCACGAGGGAAGGGGATGTCTCCTTGAGGCACCGCGTGACGCCGGCGGCGCTCAGTCCGTATCCCTCGACGGCCCGGTCGGGAATGAAGCACTCCACGATGCCTCCGGCGGCCCGCAGGTAGCGGCAGAGAATCGTGAGGGAGGAGACACCGTCGACATCGTAGTCGCCGTAAAGGGTGATCCTCTCTCCGGAGGCCACGGCACCGATCAGGCGCTCCGCGGCTTGGCGGATGCCGGGGATTTCCTCGGGAGGTCTCAGCGAGGCGAGGCGAGGGTCGAGGAAAAGGGTCGCCTCTTCGGTGGTCGAGAATCCCCGTGCCGCAAGCAGGACGGCCACCACTGCCGGGATCCCGAGTTCGGAGGCCAGGAGTCTGACGCCCGCCTCATCCGGTGAGGTCGGGAGGATCCAGCGGCGTTGCATCCGCGGATCCTAGTCTGGAAAAACCTTCGTGGCAATTTCCACGGGGGATTTCATCACCGGTTCCCCAACAGCCCGCCCGTCACACCGACCCTCTGGCAATTTCCGGGATCACTCTTTGCCCATCTCATCCAGGACGATGTGAACCGGGCGGCTCGAGACCTTGAGCGTTCCCTTAAGCGGCGAGGAGAGCTCGCTGATCAAGAAAACGGCGATGGCGATGCAGGCGGCGTAGCAGAAGAGCACGAAGGTGACGGTGGTATTCCTCGGCGCGTACACCGCGTAGGTGAGCATGATGAAAGCGATGAAGAGAACCGGGATCAACAGGAGGACGAATGAGATTCCGCCCCCGAGCACGACTTCCTCGAGCATCCAGCGTTTTTGGATGATGTCGTCCATCAGGCGAATGGCATCGTTCTGAAGATGCGCTTGGTTCGCATTGCCCGGCTTGAGGAGGGAGGTCCGGTTGTAAACGCCCTTAAGGTCCATCTTGGTGGCGACCCTATCGGGAAGCCCGGCTACCTCGCCCTTCACTGTCTCTTCCGGCCAGATGATCCAGATCATTTTTTCAGCCGAGCGCCGCAGTTGCTCCCTGATCGGCGCGGCCTCCACCCCGTAGTTGGCCAGCAAGCGATCCGCGTGCTCGTAAGTCGCGCACATTTGTTTGAGGAGGCCCGCTGCCTGGTCATAGGTTCCCTTGCTGGAGGAGACCAGGAGGCCCAGGATGAGCGCCGCGAGGGTGCCTATAAGAGCGGCACCCAGATGGACGGCCCCCTTGGATTGATCGGAGAGATGTTGCGGGGGGAGAAGTCTTTGGATCACAAACCCGGTCAATGCAGCCCCGAAGATCAGGGCGAAGGTGAGCAGCGCGATTTGCTGGGAGTTCATCTGGAAGCGGGGAGAATCAGAGCTGGCCGCTGGAGTAGGTGAGGGTGGCCAGACTCGCGGCGATCGCCTCGTCGGATTTCGCGTGGAGTGCCATTGACTGGGCCAGTGCGCTGCGCGCCGTGAGCACGTCCTGGATCGATGTGCGCCCGAGATTGTAGCTCTCAAAGAGCGAATCGTAGGAGGCCTTGCTCGCCGCCACCAACTGCTCCGCCGATTCCCTGCGGGCGATCGCCGTCTTGGCGTTGGTGTAGGAGCGCCACACCTCGGCGATCGCGTGATCGCGGGCCTGGATGATCGCGTCGTTGGCGGCACGCCAGGAGGATTCGGCCTGCTTGATCTTGTTCCTGTCGATGCCTCCGTCAAAGGCGGGCCATTCCACGTTCACGGATCCGCCGTAGTTCTGGAACTGGAGGCCGACATCCCGGAACTCGGCACCGTTGAGGGTTGTGTTGAATTGCTGGAAGCTCTGGGTGCCCTTGAGCGAAAACTTGGGAAGGGGATTGGCCTTGGCGGAGCGGAGGTTCTGTTCCGCCGCCTGGGCCTGGGCAACCTTGGCCAACAGGTCCGGTTTTTTGGCAAGCGCCGCCTGCACGAAGTGATCGAGGGGTTCCTGAAGGCGTCTCCCCATTTTGGAGAAATCATAGGGTGCCACCCTGAGGCCGCATTCGGGCCGGGCCCCGATCACCTCGATGAGATTGAGGCAGTCCACCTCCCAGTTGGAGCGGGCGTTGATCAGGTCGAAATCGGCCTGGGCCTTGGACTGTTTTGCCTGCAGGAGAACCGGCTCGGTGACCAATCCCTGGTCGTATTTGCCCTGAGTGGCCTCCAGCACCTGATCGGCCGATTTCGCCGAGATCTCGGCCGATTCGATGAGCCTCCGGTCGGTCTCCAGGCTGTAGTAGGCTTTGGTCACCTGGAAGGTGACCTGCTGGTGGGTGGCGTTGAAGGAGAGGTTGGAGGCTGTCTGGGTGCGCTTGGCCGCCTTCGTGTTGGCGATGCGCTGGCCGAAGTCAAAAAGGGTGTAGCGCAGGTTGACCCCCGCGCTGAGCATCGTGTAGCTGCCGCTGGCCTGGTCATTGAAATTGACCGGAACGGCGATGCCGGACTGGCTTCTGGCACCGGTGAGATCCTGCGTCCAGTAGCCGCCGCCGTAGCTGCTCTGCACGGTCAGCATCGGATAGAACTGGGCCTCGGTCATTCCCGTTGAGGCGGCGGCCTGGACGGCGTTCTCCCATGAAATCCGGGTGGAGGGATTGTGTCGCTGGGCCAGATCGACGAGTTCCGGAAGAGTGTAGGCTTTGTTGGGATCGACGAAGTTCCTGTCATGGAGTTTCGCAAACTGCTCCATCTGGCTGCTCATCTCGGCAGAGGAGGGAATCTTTGTCTGGGTGTCCTTGGAGGCCGGAACCGAAACGGAATTCGCCGGATCCTTGGCACGGGCTCCCCACGCCTTGAGGACGGGGAGGCAGAACATGCATGCAGTCAGGGCAATCCGCGTGGTTTTCATCAAAAAACGAGCTAAATAAGATCCGATTCTGCTGTCGAGTTCCGATTCCCCTTGCTGGTCATTCCATCCACTCTTTACTTTTTTGGCTTCATGAAACGGTTCCCCGATCTCTTTCTGCCCGTGGGGTCACTCCTTGCGTTGCCCGGCTGCTCCTGCATTCAGGAGATCGGCGGCGCCTACTTCCCCGCCTGGCTCCTTTCGATCCTGATCGGCTGGGTTCTTACGGCGATCGTGCGGTTGATTCTCATCAAGGTTGGTATCGACGGTTGGCTCAGGCCCCGATCGATAGGCTATCCTGCCCTGGGGGTTTTCTTCACCCTGCTGGTCTACCTGATCTTTTTCACCCATTGAACGCCATGACAACCGAAGAGCAAAACAATCCCACCGGATTGGCTGAAAACAGCGCCGACCGCCACTCCCCCAAGGCCCGGTTCGGTGCCCTGATGGGATGGAGCTTCGTGATCCTGGCCATCATCGCCTCGGTCATCACCTACGCATGGAACTCCCGCAATCCCCGCTGCAACAACGGCGTGCTCATGGCCGACATGATCGGGATCGCTCCCCGCGTGTCAGGACCGATCAAGGATCTCCCGATAAAGGACAACCAGCTCGTCCACAGGGGGGACCTGCTTTTCGAGATCGATCCGGCCCCCTACGAGATAGCCGTGCAGTCGGCAAAAGCCAACCTCGCCATGGCCGAGGGGTCGCTCACGAACGCCGGATTGCAGATCACCGCGCAGGAGGATCAGGCCAAGGCGGCGCAGGCCTCGCTCGATCAGGCGCAGGCCAAGCTGGCCACGGCCAAGGACAATTACGACCGCATCGCCCCGCTGCTGGCGAAGCACTATGCCAGTGCCCAGGATGTCACCGATGCCAAGAACGCGATGCAGGCCGCCCAGGCCGGAGTCGCCGCCTCGCAGGCCCAGCTTCTCTCGGCCCAATCCTCCGTGCTCAGCATCGCCGAGGCGCAGGCAAAGCGTGACGCCGCCGCCGCGAATCTCGCCCAGGCGGAGCTCAATCTCAAGTATTGCACGGTGAAGGCTCCCTTCGATGCGCTGATCTCGCAGATGTCGATTTCCCGTGGAGCGTTTGCCTCCGAGGGGCAGCAGGTTTTCACGCTGATCGACATCCATTCCTGGTGGGTCTGCGAGCCGTACCGGGAGGGCCAGATCCAGAGGATGAAGCCGGGCGATCCCGCGACCGTAGAGTTAAAAACCGCCGCGGGAAAATTCTTCAAGGGCACGGTGGAGAGCATCGGATGGGGAGCCACCCCCCAGGCCCTGCAGAAGAGCATCCTGCCGGTCATTCCCCAGGCGCTGGATTGGGTCCAGTTGGAACAGCGCTTTCCCGTGAGGATCAAATTGGCCGATGACGTTCCGCCCGAGATCCTCCGCGTCGGGACCACGGCCGCCACGACCGTCCACACGGGTCGTTGAGTCCCATGGGATCATCCTCCGGAAGTGTGCCCCTCAAGAGTGTGGGGGGCATGGTGGGAATAGGGGGCGTGGATGTCTTGAACTTCCTCCGCCAGCTCCTGGTGGAGCTGAGGCCGACGCATGATCGGCTAGGTGGGACGCTGAGAATGGTCAGCGCCTGCCTCCTGATCTGGGTCGTTGTCCTGACATTCCGCAATCCCATGGCGGATCTGGGCGTCTACATGGTCTTCATCTTCCTGCAGAGGAACAAAATGATGACCCGTTTCATCGCCGTCCTTGCGATCGTCGCCCTGATCATCTCCTCCCTCTGGATTTTAGGGATCGCCTACCTCTCGTGGAATATCAACTGGCTCAGGGTTCTCCTCTGGGGGGTCATGTTCTGGATCAACTATTATCTCATGAGCCGGCTCCCGAAGGTGAACGTCATCTTTATGCTGCCCATCTGCTTCGCGGCGGTCCTCTGTTTCAGCTTCGATCAGGATCCCAATCCCAATTATCTCATCAGCCAACTGGGATGGATCTGGTGCGCTTTGGGACTCACCATCATGGGATCGTTCCTCGTGGAGTACTTTTTCGGTGCGCCCAGCGCCATGGATCTGCTCAGGTCGGAAGTACGGAGGGGGATGGACCACATCGAGATCCATTGCCTCAAACGCGCCGACGGACAACTCTCTCCGCTCGAGCTCGGGGTGAACTCCGGCGTGGCCCTGGATCAGGCCAAAATGATCCAGAAATTCGGGGGGCTGACCCCGCTGCAGAGGGAGAATTGCAGCCGGATCGTCTCCGCGCTCGGAGAGATCGACCGAGTTGCCCTCGAGGGGGATCTCTCCGTGCACCCCGGTGCCGCCGAGCGGGCCGATTGGCTTCATGTCGCCAAGCACCTGGATCGGCTGAAGAAGCGTCTTTTCCATGGGGAGGAGGGGCATCATGCGCAAAAGGCGGATGGTGAAATTCCCAACGCCCATTCCTTCGTTAATGCACGACTGGCCGAGGCGATGAAGGAGTTGATGGATGCCGAGGCCTGCCTCGATTCCCAGGGGGAGGGTCGCGGAGTTCCATCAAAAAAAACGCCCGGGGCGCCCGCCCCGGCTGAAAGGAAAGATTTCACCGACGCGGAATTCGCCACAAGGGCGACCGCCGCGACGATGGCCTGCTACATGTTCGCCAGCATGACCGACTGGAGCGGCATTCATACCTGCATGATCACCTGCGCGGTATCTGCCATGAACAATGTCGATTCTCAGGTCTTCAAGCAGCGCCTTCGCATCATCGGTGCCTCGATCGGAGGGCTGATGGGATTCCTTGCCATGTTCCTGATCCCCCGCATGGACAATCTGATGGGAGTCCTGCTCATCATGGCTCTCGGAATCGGGATCAGCGCCTGGGTCTGCATGGGGCGGGTGAAATATTCCTACATCGGCGTGCAGATGGGGCTGGCCTTCGTGATGCTTGTCGCCCAAGACCCCCACGCCACCACCGAGTTCACCGTGATCCGGGATCGTCTTGTCGGGATCCTGGTGGGCCTTTTCGCCATGCGCTACGCCTTCATCTGGTGGACGCCGAAGTACATCCATGGAGTCGAGCGTGACCCCGCTCCGCGCCTCAGTCCGATCTAGGGAATCGCTTCCCCCTTGTCTTGAGGCGCAGGAAAACTAGGATTATCCCATGCGCGTAGGACTTGCCACGGATCACGGAGGTTTTGAACTCAAGGAAGAGTTGGTTGCCAAACTCAAGGAGGCCGGCCACGAGGTCGTCGATTTCGGCGCACACAGCCTGACCCCGGATGACGATTATCCCGACTATGTGACGCCGCTTGCCCGGGCCGTGGTGGCCGGGGAAGTGGAGCGCGGCATTGCCATCTGCGGCAGCGGGGTGGGGGCTTCGGTCTGCGCGAACAAGACCAAGGGTGTGAGGGCCTGCCTCATCCATGACCATTTTTCGGCCAAGCAGGGGGTGGAGGATGACCACATGAACATCCTCTGCATGGGAGGGCGCACCGTCGGGGCCTGCGTCGCCTGGGATCTGGTGGAGACCTTCCTCAATTCCCAATACAGTCAGGAGCCTCGCCATCTGAGGAGACTTGGCAAGGTCGCCCTGCTTGATGCCCGTACTTCTTGAGCCGTTGTTCCCCCATGGACGGGATGGTTTCCGATGCTCGGTGGATTGACTGTCCCAACTGCGAGGCTCCCTGCCTGGAGCGGGAACCCGCGGAGGGAGAGGAACTGCGTTGCTCCCGGTGTGGAACTACGGTTCTGGAATACATCGGCAGGAAGACCCTGCAACCCTCCATGGCGCTCTCGATCGCGGGGCTCTTCGCGCTCCTGCTGGCCAATACCAACCCCGTCCTGAGTTTCGACGTCGCCGGAAGGGTCCAGTCGGAGCACATCATCACCGGGGTGGATGAACTCATCAGTCAGGGATACTGGCCGATCGCGATCCTGGTTTTTCTGGCTGGGATCCTCGCGCCGGCGCTGCATCTCGGCTCGGTGGCCTATGTCTCCACGGCCTGCTGCCTGAAGATCCCTTTTCCCTTCATCTCCTTGGCGTTGAAGGTTTCGGAGCTTGCCGAGCCATTCAACCTGATGCCGGTCTATTCGATCGCGACCGTGGTCTCGGTGGTGAAGCTCCGGATGCTCGGCGCCGTGGAATGGGAGTTCGGCGCCCGATGGGTCCTCGGCGTCGCCCTATTCTCCCTGTTTGCACAGCAGACATTCGACCGGAGGCTTGTAAAGGCACGGTTGGAAAGCATGGGGGTGGCTGCTTGAAGATGTCCGACCGCTTCCGTCTGGAACTCGCCCGTGCCCTGGTCGTCACCGGCGCCCTGCTCTACATCCCCTCCAATGTCCTCCCGGTGATGACGATGACCATCGTCGGGAAGTCGGAGCCCCTCACCGTGCTGGGAGGTGTCAGGGAACTGTGGGACTCGAACCTTCCGCTTATCGCCGGAGTTGTCTTTCTGGCAAGCTTCGTCGTTCCCTTCCTGAAGCTCGCCACGCTTGGATGGATCCTTTTCCTTCACGGCACCGACAGGCACCGTGCCCGCAGGAATTCGCTGCACGCCATCGTCCACCGCATCGGCAGTTGGTCGATGATCGATATCTTCCTGCTCTCGGTTCTGGCGGCGGTCGGTCAGCTTGGGGCGCTTGCCAGTGTCACTGCGGAACCGGGGGCGATCTTCTTCTGCATCGTGATGGTCAGTAGCCTGCTTGCGGCGGAAATTTACAAGCCGCGCCTGATCTGGGAGACTACGGACTCGTGAACATGACGAACAAAACCTCCGGCAACCCCGCGGATCACGGCGTCCTCGCCCCCCGGCGCGGATTCCGCCTCTCGTGGGTCTGGCTTTTCCCGCTCATGGCGGCCTTTGCGGCGAGCGTGATGTTTTACAGGAACTGGCGGGAGGACGGGCCCACGGTCTACGTCCAGTTTGACGCGGCTCCGGGGATGAAGCCCGAGAAGACGCTTCTCTTCTACCGCGGAGTGGTTGCGGGAAGGGTGACCGGGGTTCAGCTCGACAAGAGCCTCGACAAGGCCTTGGTCAAGGTGAGGCTGAAGAAATACGCGGAGGACCTGGCCCGTGAGGGGACAGTCTTCTGGATCGACCAGCCGGTCTTCAACCTTGCGAAGCCTTCCGGCATCCAATCCCTCATCGAGGGGAACTCCCTGCAGGCGAAAAAGGGAAGCGGTCAACCGGCCTATTATTTCGAGGGAAGCGACGAGGTGCCGCTCGACCCGCTCGAGGGGGATCCCCTCACGGTCAGGCTGATATCGGCGGAAAACCCGTTTGTGGAGCGCGGATCCGAGGTGACGTACCGGGGGATCACCGTCGGGCTCGTCCGCAAGAAAGGGATCGACGACCAGGGAAACCCGTATCTCGACATCTCCGTGGCGAAACGCTACGCCCCGCTCATCCGCTCGAACGCCCGCTTCTGGATCTTGCCCCCCTTCACGATGAAGATGGGATCCGGAATCTTCGAGATCGATGTCGATTCATTGAAGAACTTCCTGCTGGGCGGGATCGCCGTGGATTATTTCAAGGCGGATCAGGGAAGTCCCGTGAGCGAGGGGTGCCAGTTCCCCCTCCTTCCCAACAAGGAGGCGGCGCTTGCCGATTCGGCCCCCTTTGTCCTCGAGTTCAAAAATGCCCAAGGGATCCGCGAAGGGATGACCCAGCTCCGATATCTCGGGGTGCCGGTCGGACTTGTGGAGAAGGTGACCGCGACCCAGGGAAAAGTGCTCATCACCGCGAGGCTGCAGAGCGGGTATGAGTCGCTGCGCCGCAAGGGATCGGTCTTTTCCATCATCAAGCCCCAGCTGGAACTCCAGAAGGTGAGCGGTCTGGAGACCATCGTCAGCGGCATCTACATCGACTGCATTGCCGGTCCGGGAGGGGCGGTGGCCGACCGCTTTGCGGGAACCAATCAGGAGGATGCCGACCTGATCGAATATGAGCAGGGAGGCTTCGAGGTGACGCTCCGCGCCACGACCACCAAGATCAGCGCGGGGACTCCCGTCCTGTACCGAGGTGTGCGTGTGGGCAAGATTACCCGCAAGGAACTGGCCAAGGGGGGCGGAGGGGTCAACCTGACCGCATCTATCAAGCGTGAGTACGCTTCCCTGCTCCGTGAGAACACCCGCTTCTGGAACGCAGGCGGGGTGAAGATCTCCGGCGGCCTGATCCAATTGAATGTTCAGGCCTCCGCCCTTGAGTCACGCGCTCTCGGCGGTGTCGAGTTCGCCACCCCAGAGGGGGCCCCGGCAGGCGGCAGCGTCAAGGAGGGACACATCTACGACCTCTACGATGCTCCCAGAAAAGACTGGCTGCAGTGGCTACCCCAGAACATTCCGGGAAAGAAATAGGGAAGTGTTAAAAGGAAAAAGGGGTTTGAACGATACCCTCGGAACTCTTGCCCCTAGAACAGCAATACTCTGGGTTTGATCTTTTCCACATGATGATGGCCGATGTTTGACTCACTGGACCTGATTCTGCCGGATGAGGCGCACGACGGGCCGATGCAGATGGCGCTCGACGAGGTGCTTCTGGGGGCTGTCGTTCGGCCGACTCTCAGGATTTACCGGTGGTCTTCCCCCTGCGTGACCTTCGGCTACTTTCAGAAATTTGCCGCGGTGAGGGAAGCTTACCCAACGATTCCCGTGGTGAGGCGTTGGACAGGTGGGGGGATGGTCGAGCATGGAAAGGATCTGACCTTTTCCTTGATGCTTCCCAAAGGAACGGAGGCGGCCTCGATGCCTCCGGCTTCGTTCTACCGTGAACTCCACCGAAGGTTGGCCTCCTGGCTTGCCGGGGTGGTTTCCCCCGAGGTGCGACTTGCGGGAAGGGATGATATTCAGGCCGGACCTGCCTGTTTCTCGGCACCCGCAGGTGATGATCTTCTCCTCTCGGGAGAAAAGATCCTGGGAGGGGCGCAGCGGCGCAGTGCCGGGGCACTGCTCTATCAGGGAAGCCTTCAGCGGTTGGAGCGACTTCCCTTGGACTGTCTGACGATGGCTCTGTCGCTCAGTTTACGGGTTGATGAACAGCAGATCGGGCGTGCTCTGATGGAGGAAGCCAACCTGTTGGCGGAAAGGCGCTACCGCTCGAATGAGTGGGTGTTGCGAAGGTAGGGAATGCATCGCGGCGGGAAAATCTGAAGGAATTGTCATGGAAAATGGATTCTCGCCAAGGGGAGGCTTCACGGCATGAGGATCGTTGTTGATGACTTTCCTCAATCCCACCACACTGCAAATCCCGTAAACCGTCCATGAACCGTCCCTTTTTAGCAGCGGCTCTGATCGCCTCATCGGCTTTGCCCAACCTCGGGGCAGCCACCGCGATCACGGGATCCGGGGCCACCTTTCCGGCGCCGCTCTACCAGCGTTGGGCTTCCGATTTCAAGAAGGTAAACGCCGATGTGATGGTCAATTATCAATCCATCGGGAGCGGCGCGGGGGTGACCCAGTTCCTTCAAGGGGTCACCGATTTCGGCGCCAGTGACACGGCGATGAAGGATGAGGAGATCTCCCTTGCCAGGCAGAACGTGGTGATGATTCCCGCCGCCGCAGGCTCGATCGTGCTAGCCTACAATGTCCCGGGAGTCGGGACCGGCCTCAGGCTTTCCCGTTCTGCTTACATCGGAATTCTCGTCGGCGGCATCACGAAGTGGAACGATCCCGCCATCGCCAAGGCGAATCCCGGGGTGAATCTTCCCTCCATGCCGATCACGGTGATCTGCCGTTCGGATGCCAGCGGAACCACCGCCGTCTTCACCGGTCACTGCGCCGAGGTGAGCGCGGAGTTCTCGGAGAAGGTGGGCAGCGGCAAGGCCGTCACCTGGCCGGTTGGGGTCGCCGGAAAGGGGAACGAGGGTGTCACTGCCCTGATCAGACAGACTCCCGGCGCCATCGGTTACGTGGAGTATGGATTCGCGGCATACAACAACCTGCCAATGGCCGCCCTGGAGAACAAGGCACAGAACTTCATCCCCCCTTCCATCGAAAGTTGCGCCGCCACACTCTCCTCGGTCAAGCTCCCCGGCGATCTGCGGGCCTTCATCCCGGATCCCGGCGGGCCCGACGACTATCCCGTCGTCACCTTCACCTGGCTTCTCGTCAAGAAGACCTACGCCGATGCCGCCAAGGCGGCAGCCGTGAAGGCCTTCGTCACCTACGGCCTCTCCACGGGGCAGGCCACCGCCCCGCAACTCGGCTACGTCACCCTTCCCCCCGAAGTGGTTACCAAGGCCATGGCAGCCCTGGAGGCGGTCAAGTGATTCCCTGAAGTGACCTTGGGAGAAAAATCGATCACGACTCGACTCGGAGGGCCGGCCAACCGTCCCTACCGCCCGCGTCCGGATTTGTTCCGCGCGGCCTGTTTTGTTTCTTCGGCGCTCACCATCGCCCTGCTTTCCTTCATTCTCGGCGAGATCCTCTGCAAGGCATGGCCGGCCATCGCCAAGTTCGGCCTCGGCTTCCTCAGCGGTGTCCAGTGGAGTCCCAACCGGGAGGTGTTCGGCGTCCTTCCCGTCCTGATCGGCACCGCGGCAAGCAGTCTGCTTGCCCTGCTCTTCGCACTGCCCCTCGGTCTGGCCATCGCACTTTTCCTGAGCGAGAACTTTTTGCCACAACCCGTCCGTCAGTTCATCCGCTTCATGGTCGAGTTGCTGGCCGCGATCCCGAGCGTCGTCTACGGACTCTGGGGCATCTTTGTCGTCGTCCCCCTGGTGCAGCAATACGGGGCGGTCCTTGCGGACAAACTCGGATTCCTTCCTCTCTTTGCCGGTCCCGCCTACGGCAACAGCCTCCTGACCGCCAGTCTGGTCCTGGCCCTGATGGTGCTGCCGACCATCACCGCCATTTCGAGAAACTCGCTGGTTGCCGTTCCGCCCACGCTCCGCGAGGGGGCCTACGCCCTCGGGGCCACCCGCTGGGAGACGATCCTCGGAGTCATCCTCCCCACTGCGGCTCCCGGCATCGTCGCCTCGACGATTCTCTCATTCGGCCGCGCAATGGGCGAGACCATGGCGGTGGCCATGCTGATCGGCAACAGCCAGCGACTCTCCTGGTCGCTGCTCGCCCCTTCCAACACCCTCTCCGCCCTGCTTGCCAACCAGTTCGCCGAGGCCGAGGGAATCCAGATCAGCGCCCTGATGTATGCGGCATTGGTCCTCGTGAGCATGACCCTCGCGGTGAATATCGCCGGTGATGCCGTGCTCCGGCGGACGCAGCGCTCCCTGGTGGGGCTGAAATAAGGAGACCCGACGATGAACTCCCTCACCAAGGCACCCGGTAATTTCTTCACCCAGGACGGAAAGGGGACTTCCCCGCTGCGGTTGATCCGCAACGGCATGCTGACCGGTCTCTGCATCTCCCTCTCCCTGCTGACGCTGCTCCCGCTTTTTTCCATCGTGATGCTGGTGGTGAAGAACGGGTGGCCACTCATGAGTCCAGCCCTCTTCACGGAGTTGCCACCTCCTCCGGGACTCGAGGGAGGGGGCTTTGCCAATGCCATCATCGGCACGGTGATCATGGTCGGCATCGCCCTGCTGCTGGCCATTCCGATTGGCATCCTGGCCGCCATCCACATCACCGAGTACGCCCCGGCGTCGTTCCTCTCGAAGTCCGTGCGCATGGTTGCCAAGCTTCTCAACGGCATCCCCTCGATCATCTGCGGCGTCTTCGCCTTCGCGGCCATCGTGATGACGATGCACGGCTTCTCCGCCCTGGCGGGAGGAGTCGCGCTCTCCATCCTGATCCTCCCCACGATCCTGCTGGCCTCGGAGCAGGCCCTCCTCGCCGTTCCCGGTGCCTATCGCGAGGCCTCCCTGGGACTCGGGGCCACTTCCTTCCAGACGATTCTACGGATCGTCCTGCCCGACGCCCTTCCGGCGATCATGACGGGGGTGATGCTTGCCGTGGCGCGCGCGGCGGGAGAGACGGCGCCCGTCCTCTTCACGGCCCTCTTCAGCGCCAACTGGATCCATTCCATCATGGAGCCGACAGCCTCCCTCCCGGTGCTGATTTACAATTTCGCCGCACTCCCCTTCGACTACCAGGTGAAGATGGCATGGTCCGCCTCCCTCATCCTGGTCACCGTGGTGACCATCACCAATGTCCTTGCGCAGATTTTCTTCAGACCCAAGCATCGCTGATTCCGAATCCTGCCCAAGCCCGCCCGTTCCAACCGAACCATCCCCTCCATGTCCGAATCCCCGACAAGCCCGCCGATGCTCACCGACGACTTCGCGCCCGGTGAGGTGAACTTCATGAAAGTGGAGGATTTTAATTTCTTCTACGGGAAGAAACAGGCCCTCCACGGCATCAACCTCACGATCCCTTCGAGGAAAGTGACCGCCTTCATCGGTCCCTCGGGATGCGGCAAGTCCACCTTGCTCCGCAACTTCAACAGGATGAACGAACTCATCCCCGGCACCCGTCACGAGGGCGACATCACCATCCACGGGACGAGCATTTACGACCCCTCCGTGGAGGTCATCGCCCTGCGCCGCCGCATCGGCATGGTCTTCCAGAAGTCCAACCCCTTTCCGATGTCGATCTGCGGGAACATCGTCTACCCCCTACGCATCGCCGGGGAGAGGGACCGCGATGTGCTGGACGGAGCCGTGGAGCGGTGCCTCAGGTCGGCCGCTCTCTGGGAGGAGGTCAAGGATCGCCTGCACGAGAGCGCCCTCAGTCTCTCCGGCGGCCAGATGCAGCGTCTCTGCATCGCCCGCGCGATCGCAAGCAGGCCGGAAATCCTGCTTATGGACGAGCCCTGCTCGGCGCTCGACCCGATCGCGACGGCCAAGGTGGAGGAGTTGATCATCGAACTCAAGAAGGACTTCACCATCCTGATCGTCACCCACAACATGCATCAGGCAAGCCGGGTGTCGGACCTCACCGCCTTCTTTTACCTGGGGAGTCTTGTGGAGTGTGACATCACGCAGAAGATCTTCACCAACCCCGCCAGCCAGCAGACCGAGGACTACATCACCGGCCGCTTCGGTTGATCTTTCCCTCGCTCCTTTTTTCTCCACATTATCCACTTTTCCACCATGCACACGGAACCCTCACGCCCCCACACGCTGACCAACTTCACCGCCTCCCTCGATCACCTCAGGGGCAGCGTGCTGATGATGTCGAGCCTGACCCAGCGCAATCTCAAGAACTCCATCAGGGGCCTGATGGATCGCGACGACGACTGGTGCAACAACTCGATTGCCGACGACGAGGAGATCGACCTGCTCGAAATGCAGATCGACAAGGAGGGGATCGACGTGATGAGCAGGTTCCAACCCGTCGCCTCGGATCTCCGGGAGGTGATCTCCTCGATCAAGATCGGTGCCAATATCGAGCGCGTGGCCGATCAGGCCGTCAACATCGCCCGCCGCGCCCGCAAGATCAACGAACACCCCGAGGTGCCCGAACTCCATTTCCTCGATGAACTGGTCAAGATGGCGGTCTCCATGTTCGATGACGCCGTGAGATCCTTCGCCGAAAGGAACGCCCATCTGGCCGTCGAACTCAAGGCGCGGGACAAGGAACTCGACCGCCTCAACCGCGAACTCACCGACAAGATGATCCAGAGGATGCAGGACGATTCGGCAAACCTCCCGACTTACCTCAACCTGATCTTTGTCAGCCGTTGCCTCGAGCGGATCGGGGACCATGCCGCTAATATGGCCGAGGATGTCGTCTTTGCGGTCCGGGCCGAGGATATCAGGCACCTCGGCAAGTAGGTCCGTTCGGTGGAAATCAGGGGATTTTTGCCCCCATTTTTCTCTTTGAAGGTGAGGGGGCTCACCCTAGCCTTTCCCATCTGAAGCGATGCGACGTTTTTTCCTGGTTTTATCCCTGATCTGCTCCTTGGGCGGGGTTGCCCGTGCCCAGTTCGGGAACTTCAGCGACAAACCGGTGGAGATCACCGCGGATGGCGACACGCGCTTCGAGAACGGCGCCGCCATCGCCGATGACAATGTCCAGATCCGCTATGGAGGCATCGCCATCTATGCCGATCATGCCGAGTACAATCCCGACACTCGCGACATCCTGCTGGTTGGTAATGTCCGCATCTACAGCGGGGAGAATCTCTTCAACGGCCAGCGGGCTTTCTACAACCTCGAGACCAAGCAGGTCAGGGCGTTGGAGTTCGACGGAGGTCATGCCCCTCTCAAATTCAGCTCTCTTTCGGCCAAGGGCTTTGGAACCCGGCAGTTCACGCTCAACGATTCCTCCATCACCACCTCCGACTCCTCGATGCCAGACTGGCATGTGAAGGCCAAGACCATCCGCCTCTACCCGGGGGATCGCGTCGTGATGCTCAATTCCACCCTCTATGTCGGCAAGGTGCCGGTTTTCTGGCTTCCCTACGCCTACGGAAATCTCCGAAGCCAGGGGTTGCAGGTCTCTCCCGGCTACTTTTCAAACTGGGGCGGCTTCCTTCTGACCTCCTACACCTTCCCCATCGGAACTGGTGACAACTTTCTGGCAACCATCAGGCAGGATTACTACACAGAACGTGGAGAGGCAGCAGGGTTCGATCTCGCACTGAAGTTTGGCAAGAATGACCGGAGCTACGGGAAGTTTATCTCCTACTATGTGAACGATCAGCAGCCTTCCACCAAGATCGGTGGACCGGGAGAGCTTCCGGAGCAAGACACCCAGGCCCGTTACCGTATCGGCTATCAGGGGAAGGTGTTCGTGACCGATGATATTTACGCCACCATCGACATCACCAAGCTGAGCGACCGTGACTTCATGCAGGATTTCTATCCTCTAGAGAACATGACCAATCCCCAGCCTGACAACAACGTCACCCTGACCAAGTTGGATGATGTCTACACCTGGTCGCTGGTGACCCGCTGGCAGATGAACAGCTTCCAGGAGACCACCGAGCGTCAACCGGAGGCCGCGTTCGACTTCAAGCAGGAGCCTCTTTTTGGTCTTCCCGTGTTCTACGACGGCACGACGGCGCTGGGCCAGCTGAACCGCAACTTCGCCCAGGATTCCTATGGCGTGGATTACGGGGCCACCCGGTTTGACACCTTCCACCAGATCAGCGCTCCTCAGACACTCTGGGGTTGGCTTTCTGCAGTTCCCAAGGTCGGTATCCGTGGAACCTTCTACAGCCAAGGTGGCTCTTTTCAGGGATCCAATGGGGTGATCAATCCCTTCCCTTATGCCTACACCGCGAACGGCAATACCAATGGCAATGCCAATGTCCCCGTCGGCAATGCGCTGGTGACGACTGGCAATGTGGTGCGCCCCATCTTCAATGCCGGTTTGGAAAATTCCTTCAAGATTTCCAGAAGCTTCGAGGGGATTCAGTCCCGGATGCTCGGACTCGACGGAGTGAGGCACGTCTTCCAGCCCTACAGCAATCTATCCTATGCCTACGCCGGCGGACCTAATGTCAATCAGGTGTTTCAGTTCGACCGTCTGCTCCCCAACAATCCCAATCAGACGACCCGTTCAGGCTACCAGCCCAGCTCGACCCAGCTCGAACCGCTCGACTTCCCCCAGTTTGCGGCAATCGACGCGATTGACACCTGGGCGATCTGGCGTCTCGGAGTCCGTAACCGACTGCAGACCCGCCGGGATGGCGACACTCACGACTGGTTCTATCTTGATTCCTTCGCGGATGTGAACGGGATCAATCCCTACTTCAACGGACCGATCTCCAATTTCAACAACCGCTTCATCTTTGCCCCGGTGAGTTGGTTGAACCTCAGGGTCGGTTCGCAGGTTCCCCTGACCTCGGACGGCTTTACGGAACTCAATACCGATTTCAATGTCATGCCTACCCGTAATCTCTCCTTTGGTTTCGGAACGCGTTACATTGATAACTACAACGGCTCCAGCAACGACAATCAGTATCCCATCAATGCCTTCTGTAAGCTGAATGACCATTGGTCGGTCAGTGGACAGGGAATCTATAACCAGGCCGCCGCCAACAACAACTCGACCGGAAGCGCCCTGATCTACCAGCGCTACATGATTCACCGTGATCTCTCCAGCTGGATCGTCTCCTTTGGTGCCGAGGTGCGTGCCAATCAAGGAACGGCCACCCAGGGTGGTCAGAATCTATACGGGGCTCTCCTGACATTCACCCTGAAGGATCTCCCTCAGGTGACGCTGCCGCTCGCCTTCAGTGGCGCCCAGCAGGCAGGCTCCAGTCCAATGACCACTTCCGGAGCTCAGTAACTTTTCCTTTTGGGAATTTCAGGTCCGGTGCTCTGCTCCAGGACCATGAAGGCATCGCCCGCATCGGACGGAGTGCTGAATCGGTCTGAATTCCTGCCGATCTGACTCGGGGTGAGACGGGTTTCCAGAAATTCCCGTTGTGTCGCAAGCGATTCGCTTCTCCACCCCAACTCCTCTCCCCATCGGATCAGGTCGCTGAAGTTGACGTCGGCCGTGATATCCTGTTTCCCGAAACGAGCATAGATTTCCCGTCCCGTGAATCGCTGGTGCTTCCAGTACGCCCGCACGGTTCCCTGGATGGGAGTACGGCTATGAGCCGTTTGCTGATCCCCGTAGTCGATCGTCAGCATGGAACCTTCCTTCCACTCCGGTCTCCATGATCGAAGCCACTCGTTGTAGGAATCATGGCGCTCAACCCGATGGCCCGGGGCGCAGGCTTCGAATTGACCGAACCACGGATCGCCGGCCCCGAGAGGGATCAGGACTTCAAGAATCGAGTTGTCGGGGGAGAGTTGAACTCCCACTTCGCTCCATCCATGTTCTCTCTTCTCAAAAAGACGGTAAGGGAAGGCATCGACCAGTTCGTTGCTGAAAATCAGGGCCCGTCCCCGGGATCGTTTGAGGGCCTGCTCCATGGAATCGACCCAGACCGCTCCGCGACCGCGCAGCAGATCCTGCTGACGCCTCTTCAGGATCGGCGAGGCTTCCACGATCGTGTAGCTTGTTCTGAGCCGCCCCAGCCATCCAAGGTGTTTCAGGATGGTACGCGCCAGATGTCCGCTCCCGGCACCCACCTCGATCACGGGAATGCGCCGCCATCCCGACGCCCTGGCCCGCTCCATGATCCATGCCGCGATCGCTATGCCGAGTCCCTGATCCAAGGTTGCGGAAGTGGAGAAGTCTCCTTCCTGTCCCACGTCGGAGATATGGGCCGTGTAATAGCCGAGGGTGGGGTGGTAAAGCGCCTCCCGCATGAACCGGTGGAAGGGAATGACTCCCCCGCATTCTTCCTGAACCCGCCTCAGCAGCGGAAGAACCCCGGCGTCATCCACCGGATCAGGAGGTCAGCAGCGCCTTGCATTGAGCCGTGCGCTGAGCGGGATCGGGGGCCAGCAGAAGATCGGAAACAATCACAACGCGCCGCGCTCCGGCGGTCACGACCCCGGCAAGATTGCTGCGCTTGATTCCCCCGATGCAGAAGATCGGCAACTCCAGCAATCGGTGGATTTCCATGATTTCGCGGGTCCCGATCGGAAGGTAATCGGGCTTGGTGGGTGTGGCGAAAAGGGGGCCGAATCCGATGTAGTCCGGCTTTTCCCCAGCGGATGCCAGAGCCTGTTCCAGGGAGTGGGTTGATTTGCCAATGATGGCCCCTGAGCCTGCAAGGCGGCGGGCCTCGGCCACGGAGAGATCATTCTGACCGACATGGGCACCGGCGGCACCGCAGTCGCGGACGAGTTCCGGGTAATCGTTCAGGATAAAGGGAATCCCCGCTTCGCGGCAGATCGGCGCAAGCTCCCGGGCCATCGCAAGGATTTCATCGTTGGACTCCTTCTTTGCCCTGAGTTGCAGGATATCCGCCCCACCCCGGATGAGGGAGCGCGTCATGGACACCATCTTCCCCGGTGTCACATAGCCCGTGTCGACGATCCCGTAGAGACAGCATTCGGAGAGCGGCTTCATGGGATGTGATTCCAGCCTCCCGTTGACCCCTTTCTAGTCCTTTCCAGTCGTCTCTGGGCTAAAACCCTACTCCTTGACCACCGGGACACCATCCTTGAGGAACTTCTCAAGGAATCCGGTGCTGTACTTCCCTTTCTGGAAGTCGGAGTTCTGAAGGATGGCCCGGTGAAGCGGGATCGTCGTCTTGATGCCGACGACCTGATACTCGCCGAGCGCCCTCGCCATCCGCGCGATCGCTGCTTCGCGGGTCGAGGCCGTTGCGATCATCTTCGAGATCATCGAGTCGTAGTTGGGCGGGATCGGATAGCCGGCGTAGGCGTGGGAGTCGATGCGCAGTCCGCGCCCTCCCGGGGCGTAGTAGGCCTCGATCTTGCCGGGGCACGGCATGAAATTCTTTTCCGGATCCTCGGCATTGATGCGGCACTCGATGGAGTGGAGGCGCGGCTTGGCGTTCACCAGGTGATCGGAGAGATGCTCCCCGGCGGCCACCTGCAGCTGCTGCTTCACCAGGTCCACCCCGTATACCTCTTCCGTCACGGGATGCTCCACCTGGATACGGGTGTTCATCTCCATGAAGTAGAAGTTCAGGTCGTCGTCGACGAGATACTCGATGGTTCCGGCGTTGTAATAGCCGACCGTCTCGCAGAGACGGACGGAAGCCTCACCCATCCGCTTGCGCAGATCCTCGGTCATCAGGGGGGAGGGGCACTCCTCGAGGATCTTCTGGTTGCGGCGCTGCAGTGAGCAGTCGCGCTCGCCCAGATGGACGATCTTGCCGTGCTTGTCACCGAATACCTGAAACTCGATGTGGTGAGGGTTGATGATCAGCTTCTCGATGTAGACGTCGGGATTGCCGAAGGCCTTGTCGGCCTCCATGCGCGCGCTGTGGTATCCCGCGACGAGGCTTCCCTCGTTGTGGGCCATGCGCATTCCCCGGCCGCCGCCGCCGGCGACCGCCTTGATCATGACCGGGTAGCCGATCTTGCGGGCGACCTTGATGGCCTCCTTCTCGTCCTGGACCACTCCGTCGCTGCCGGGGGAAATGGGAACACCTGCTTTCTTGGCGCACTCGCGGGCGCTGTTCTTGTCACCCATGAGCCGGATCGACTCGGGAGAGGGCCCGACGAAGGTGATGTTGGCCGAGGCGCAGATCTCGGCGAAGTGGGCGTTCTCGGCCAGAAACCCGTAGCCCGGGTGAATGGCATCGACATCTGCAATCTCGGCCGCGCTGATGATCCGGTCGATCTTCAGGTAGCTTTCGCTGCCGGCAGCCGGACCGATGCAGATCGCCTCGTCGGCAAGCTGGACATGGAGCGAGTCGATATCGGGCTCGGAATAGACCGCCACGGTGCTGATTCCCAGCTCCTTGCAGGCTCGGATGATGCGGAGCGCGATTTCACCACGGTTGGCGATCAGGACTTTCTTGAACATCGGGTCGGTGTGGTCGGAGGTTCCGGCGCTGCCTTAGCTGACGCGGAAGAGAACCTGTCCGAACTGGACCGGCTTTCCGTTCTCGGCAACGACCTCGACGACCTTTCCTGAAATCTCGGCCTTGATCTCGTTCATGACCTTCATCGCCTCGATGATGCAGACGACGGAATCGGCATTGATGGTCTTCCCTGCCTCGACGAAGGGGGGCGCATCCGGGGAGGGGGTGGCGTAGAAGGTGCCGACCATGGGGGAGGTGATTTCCTTGAAGTTGCTCTTGGCGGGCTCCGGGGCGGCTGCCTTTTCGGCAGGAGCGGAGGATGCCGCAGGGAGGGTGGCGGGAGCGGGGGCCGAGGCATGGCCCTGGATCACGGTGGCGCCGGAGGAGGCACCCGCCGGGGTCTTCAGGGTGATGCGGAAGTCACCTTTCTCGAATTCGAGGACGGCCAGGTCGTTCTGCTTGAGAAGGTCGATCAGGGAACGGACTTCGGGAAAGTCCGATCCGGCCGTCTTGGGAGCCTTGGAAATCTTGGCTGCTTTGCTGGCCTTGGGGGCGGAAAGCTTCTTGGCGGGGGCTTTGGGGGCCTTTTTGGAGGTCTTGGTGGTACGTGCCATGGTGTTGGTTTTGTAAGGGGTGATTGTGACGGGAGGAGTCGCCGGAGGTCAAGCAACCTGTCCGGATGGAAGCGCTACGAAAGAGGTTCCCTCTTTACAGATTTCCTCCTTCCGTTTGTAGTGGTTCCCCTATGTGGCTCCTGATGCCTATCCTCGTAACCCTGCTCGTGATCATCTGCCTGCTGATGATCCTCACCATCCTCATGCAGCGCCCTAAGAGCGAGGGACTGGGAGCCGCCTTCGGTGGCGGACTCACGGACAACCTCTTTGGTGCCCAGACCACCACCGTGCTCACCAAATTCACCGTTTGGCTCGGAGGACTTTTCTTCGCGCTGACCCTGCTGATCTCGGTCCTGCAGGTGAAGGTGACCGCTGGTCCCACCGCGATCCAGAAGCAGTTGATGAAGGCACCCTCACCGGCGGCATCGCCCGTGACACCTTCGGCTCCGGCCAAATAACCCGGTGAAGACGGCGGCCCGGATCGGAGTTGTCCGGTCATGGCGGCGGACGGCGCCCTCCCCGGTTGTCTTTGTCCCCACCATGGGGGCGCTTCATGAAGGGCATGCGGCATTGATCCGCAAAGCCCGCAGGTTGGCCGGCCCCAAGGGGCGCGTCGTGGTTTCCATCTTCGTGAACCCGACCCAATTCGGACCCAAGGAAGATCTCGCGAAATACCCCCGGCCCTTTGCTCAGGACCGGATGATCTGCAAGGAAGAAGGGGCGGATCTTCTCTTTCATCCCACACCCGCAGAGATGTATCCCGGGGATGCATCGGTCATGGTGAAGGAGTCCTCCCTCGCGAAGGGACTCTGCGGTGCCTCCCGTCCCGGCCACTTCGACGGCGTCTGCACGGTCGTGACGATGCTCTTCAATATCGTCCAGCCCGACGTCGCTGTGTTCGGGGAGAAGGACTGGCAGCAGTTGGCCGTGATCCGGAGGATGGTCCGCGATCTCGCGATGCCGGTGAAAATCGTCGGGCTCCCGACGGTCAGGGAGGAGGATGGCCTCGCGCTGAGTTCCCGCAATCGCCTGCTCTCGCCCGAGGCAAGGCGGCTTGCCCCGAGGATTCACCAGGCGCTGATCGCCACGGCCATGGAGGCGGAGGCGGGAGAATACCGCATCGCAAGGCTTCGGGGAGGATTGATGAAGGAACTCGCGGCCATTCCGGCTGCCGTTGTCGATTATGCCGAGATTCTCGACGGGGAAACGCTCGAGTCCTTGAAATCGGCTGAGCCCGCGTCCGGTGCCCGCATCTTTGCGGCCGTCCGCCTGGGATCCGTCCGCCTGATCGACAATCTTCCTCTCTGATGAAAACCTTTGATCACGTCGTTGTCGGCAGCGGAATTGCGGGACTGACCTATGCGCTGAAGGCAGCCGGAAAGGGATCGGTCGCCATTGTCACCAAGAAATCGCGCGCCGATTCCAACACCGCCTGGGCCCAGGGCGGCATCGCCTGCGTGACGAGTAGCGAGGATTCCATCGCCCTCCATGTCCGCGATACGCTCATCGCGGGGGATGGATTGTGCAACGAGGAGGTCGTGCGGAGCGTGGTGGCCGAGGGGCCTGAGCGTATTGCCGAACTTGTCTCTCTCGGGATGCATTTCGACGAACGCACGACACCGGGGGGAGGCAAGGAACCGGACCTTGGCCGCGAGGGAGGGCATTCCAAGCGCCGCATCCTGCATGCCAAGGACGCCACGGGATTCGAAATCGAGCGGACGCTGCTGGAAGCCGTGGCCGCTCATCCGAACATCACCGTGCTTGAGAACCACATGGCCGTGGATCTCATCACCACCGGCAAGCTCGGCTACGCCATGGAGGATTCCTGCGTCGGTCTTTATGTCCTCAACGAGGCCACGGGAGAGGTCGAGACCCTTCGCTCCGACGTCACCATCCTCGCCACGGGGGGATGTGGGCGGGTCTACCTCTACACCACCAATCCCGACATCGCTACCGGCGACGGCGTGGCGATGGCATGGCGTGCCGGAGCGGCCATCGCAAACATGGAGTTCATGCAGTTCCATCCGACCTGCCTCTATCATCCCAAGGCCAAATCCTTCCTCATCACCGAGGCGGTGCGCGGCGAGGGGGGAATCCTCACCGATGGCCAGGGGCGCCGCTTTATGGAGAAGTACGACCCGCGCCTCGAGTTGGCTCCCCGCGACATCGTCGCGCGCGCGATTGATGCCGAGATGAAGCGTAGCGGAAAGCCATGCGTCTTCCTTGATATCTCGCACAAGCCGGCCGAGTTCATCAGGGAGCGCTTTCCGACTATTCACGAGACCTGCCTCGGGCTTGGGATCGACATCACCCGGCAGCCGATCCCCGTCGTTCCCGCGGCCCATTACCAGTGCGGCGGCGTGAAGACCGACCTCAACGGCGAAACCAGCCTGCGGGGACTTTATGCCGTGGGTGAGGCCGCCTGTACCGGGCTTCACGGCGCCAACCGGCTTGCCAGCAACTCCCTCCTCGAGGCGCTGGTCATGGCCCATCGGGCCGAGGCCAAGGCGAGCCGGAACCACCACCGTCAGTCGACAGAGATCGTCCTTCCCGAGTGGCGGTCGGGCAAGGTCAGCGATGTGGACGAGATGGTCGTCATCTACCACAACTGGGACGAGATTAGGCGGCTCATGTGGGATTATGTCGGCATCGTCCGCACCGACAAGCGGCTCCAGCGCGCGGCCACACGCCTCCGCAATCTCCAGACCGAGATCCAGGAATTCTACTGGAACTTCAAGATCACCGCCGACCTTCTCGAACTCCGCAACCTCGCCACCACCGCCTCACTCATCGTCGACTGCGCCATCAGCAGGAAGGAGAGCCGCGGCCTTCACTACACCCTCGATTATCCCGGTCACGACGACGCCAAGTTTCTCCATGACACCGTGACCAGGAGAATCTGATGGCTCCAAGTCTAGGGAAGCGCTGATATCAGCGCTTCCTAAACATCGAGGTTTCGGACGTTCAGAGCGTTGTCCTCGATGAAGATCCTGCGCGGCTCGACCACGTCACCCATGAGGATGTCGAACATGCGTCCTGCCTCGAGGGAATTGTCGTCGTTGAGCTCCACCTTGAGGAAGCGACGGCGCTCGGGATTCATCGCGGTCTCGTAGAGTTCCTTGGCGTTCATTTCACCAAGACCCTTGAATCGCTTGATCTGGACACCGCGGCGACCAACTTCCTTGACCATCTCGAGGATGCGAGGAATAGCGAAGATCTCGTGGGTGGTCTCTCCGTCCACGATATGGAAAAGAGGGGTCGTGCTGTCGGCGTAGTGCTCGATCTTGAAGCCCTTCTTGGCGAGTTCGGCGATGAGTTTCTCGATGCTCTTGGACTGATGGATCTCCACGAGGCGGGCTCGGCGGCGTCGGGCGTTTTTGTCGGTCTTGGCGACTTTCTCTACGGGGGCACCCCCATTCTCGCCATTCTCTCCCTCGGAGGGTTCGGCATCGAAGAGGTTGAGATCGATGTTCTTCGCGGTGAAGTCGCGGAGCTCGGTCTCGTTGTGGAAATACTCGACACTCTCGTCGTTGCCGCTGCGGATGACGACGAGGTAGGCGGGAAGCACCCCTTCGGCTGAGCGGGCTCCAAGATATGCCTCGAATTCACCGCCGAGACGGCGGACTGCCTCACTTGATTTTTCAAGCCGGTCGAGGAGTTCAAGGATCTCTTTGAACTGGGTGGCTGGGATCTCTTTTTTATCTGGCAGGGTGACCAGCTTGAGCTCTTCAGCTCCGAGTGAAATTAGGATCCGGTTCAACTGGACGTCATCGTCGACGTATTCCTCGCGCTTCTTTCTCTTGATCTGATAGAGCGGTGGCTGTGCAATGAAGATGTGCCCGCGGCGGATGAGCTGCGGCATCTGGTTGTAGAAGAAGGTGAGGAGTAGGGTCCTGATATGTGAGCCATCGACATCGGCATCGGTCATGATGACGATGCGTCCGTAGCGGAGCTTCTCGATGTTGAAGGCGCCTTCCTGATCGCCGTCACCGATGCCGGTGCCGATCGCCGTGATCATGGTCTGGATCTCAGTGTTCTGGAGGACCTTGTCGAGGCGGGCCTTCTGGACGTTGATGAGCTTGCCTCGGATCGGGAGGATCGCTTGGAAGCGTCGGTCGCGTCCCTGCTTGGCGGAGCCGCCTGCGGAGTCGCCCTCGACGATGTAGAGCTCGGTGAGGGCAGGATCGCGCTCGGAGCAGTCTGCCAACTTGCCGGGGAGTCCGCCGCCGGTGAGGGCGCTCTTGCGGACGGTCTCGCGGGCCTTGCGCGCGGCCTCGCGGGCTCGGGCGGCGGTGAGGGCCTTGTCGATGACCTTCTTGGCAACGGCGGGATTCTGGTCGAAGTGATCCATGAGCCCCTCGTAGATGGAGGAGTTCACGACGCCCTCGACCTCGGTGTTGACAAGCTTGACCTTGGTCTGGGACTCGAAGCGAGGGTGGGGGAGCTTGACGCTCAGGACGGCGGTGAGGCCCTCGCGGACATCGTCGCCGGAGAGGGCGGGATCCTTCTCCTTGAGGATGCTGTTGGCCTTGGCGTACTGGTTGATCGCACGTGTGAGCGCGGTGCGCAGTCCGGTGAGGTGGGTGCCGCCGTCCGGATTGGGGATCGAGTTGGCGAAGCAGAGGATCTGGTCGGTGTAGGAGTCGTTGTACTGGAGAACGGCGTCGACGAAGATCTCGTCGCGCTGGCGGGAGATGACGATCGGCTTGGGATGGAGTACCGTCCGGGTCTCGCCGAGCTGGCGGACGAATTCCTGGATGCCGTGCTTGTAGAAGAAAGTCTCGCTACGGGGACGGTGTTCCTCGTCGTCACGCTCGTCGGTGAGGACGATCTCGATGCCGGGGTTCAGGAAGGCGAGTTCGCGGAGACGTCCTGCTAGGCGCTCGAACTTGAAGGTGACGGTGATCGTGAAGATCTCGGGATCAGGCAGGAAGGTGACGAAGGTGCCGGTCTGCTTCTTATTCTTGAGCTCGCTCAGGACGGTCAGCGGCTGGGTGGTCTTGCCCTGGGCGAAGGCCATGAAGTGAACCTTCCCCTCGCGCATGACCTCGACCTTGAACCAGGTGGAGAGTGCATTGACGCACTTGGCGCCGACGCCGTGGAGACCGCCGCTGTACTTATACGCTCCCTGTCCGAACTTGCCGCCGGCGTGGAGGTTGGTCAGGACGAGTTCGAGGGTCGGGATCTTGAACTTGGGATGGACCTCGACGGGAATGCCGCGGCCGTTGTCTCGGATGGAGACGGATCCGTCGGAGTGAATGGCCACCTCGACGCGCGTGCAGTAGCCGGCCAGATGCTCGTCGATGGAGTTGTCGAGCACCTCGAAGACGCAATGGTGGAGGCCGCGCTCATCGGGGTCGCCGATGTACATTCCGGGGCGCTTGCGGACCGCCTCGAGTCCCTCCAACTTATCGATCTGGGCGGCTCCGTACTCCTCGCCCCCTGCGGTGTCCTGCTTCTCGGGAATATCGCTGTCGTCGAGGGGAATGATCGGTTCTGCGGGTGGTTTCTTGGCCATGGGAGAGAGTCTGAATGCCCGAGGGAGGGCGGTTTTGTGGTTCCGAGTAGGTTAGGGAACCGAAATGGGGTGGGCAACGCTTTTTTGGGCATTTTCGGGCCAAAAACGCAGGATATGGGGGTCAGATGATGGGTGTGGCCACTATATCTAGAATACAGAAGAGAATACGGAACTCAGTCGTAACGGATTCGAAGCAACGGCCGGGCCAGCCAAAACAGGAAAGCAGCCAGTCACATAGATTCGGGGTAAAATATTCCCAGTTGATCCACCTCCATGTTTTTCCTGAGTTCCTGAGTTCCATATTGAGACTTTTGGGATCAGATTAAGGGCATGAAGGAATATGACTTTGTGGTGATCGGCGGGGGGAGCGGCGGCTACGCCGCCGCACGGACGGCCGCCTCTCTGGGTCTCTCGACGGCCGTGATCGAGGGGGGTGAGCAGGTGGGAGGTCTCTGCATCCTGAGAGGCTGCATGCCGAGCAAGACCCTCATCGAGTCCGGTAACCGCTACCGGACGCTCCGTCATGCGGAGGAGTTCGGCCTCCATGCGGAAAAGATCGGATTTGACGCCGCGAAGATCGTGGAGCGCAAGCGGCGGCTAATCGGGGAATTCGCCGACTACCGGGCCCAGCAACTTGCGGGTGGTTCCTTTGATTTTATCCGGGGCCGCGCAGAGTTCCTCGATCCGCATTGCCTGAGGGTCTCCCTGCGAGAGGGGGGTGAAAGGATCCTGGCTCTCAAGAGCGGATGCATCGCGACCGGATCTGTTCTGAACCGCCCGTCGATTCAGGGAATCGAACTCTGCCTCTCAAGCGATGATCTGCTGGAGCTCACGGAGATCCCCGCCTCGGCGGTCGTTCTGGGCGGTGGGCCCGTGGCGTTGGAAATGGCCCACTATCTCGAGTCTCTTGGTTCAAGGGTCACGATCCTCCAGCGCAACATCCAACTCCTGACGGGCAATGACCACGATGTCGCCGAGGCTGTCGCGGAGGCATTCCGCAGAAGGGGCATGAAGGTTCTCTGCGGCACACGGCTGGATAAGATCGAAAAATCGGGCAACCAAATAGCCGTGCATTTCGGGCATGGCAACGGCGGTGAAGTGATCAAGGCCGATCTCGTCGTGAATGCACTCGGCCGCCGCCCGGCAATCGCGGGCCTCGGTCTGGAGAAAGCCGGTGTGGCCCTTGAGGGGCCCGCCATCTGCACCGACCTTGAACAGCGCACGACGGCCCGGCATCTCTTCGCCGCTGGGGACTGCTGCGGCCCCTATGAGGTCGTCCACATCGCCATCACCCAGGGTGAGACCGCCGCCAGGAATGCCGCCGCCTTGATCAAGGGAGGTGCTCCGGTAACCCTGGATTATCGTCTCAAGCTCTTCGCCTGCTTTGCCGAACCGCAGATGGCCTCATGTGGCATGACCGAGCAGGAGGCCCGGGAGAATGGTCTGCAGATCATCACGGCTTCCTATCCCTTTGCTGATCATGGGAAGTCCCTTGTGAAGGGGGAGACGGATGGCTTTGTGAAGCTGATCGCCGATGCCGGGGAGGGGCGGATCCTTGGCGGCGCCGTCGTCGGGCCGGAGGCCTCCGAACTCATCCATGAGATCGTCGTGGCGATGGCCTTCCACGCCACGGCGGCTCAGTTGGCTGTCATCCCTCATTACCACCCGACGCTCAGCGAGATCTGGACCTACCCGGCGGAAGAGATTGCCGATAGGTTACAGGCCTGAGGCAATCTCGTGGAACCAAGCGGCTGGGAAGCTGCGCGGTAGAGCCCGCGAAGCGTGACCCGGATGGGCGGCACTGCCCACTGGGAGGCGGGTGCCGTCAAATTGGAGAGGGCTTTCAAGTCCAATTAGGGGGGACAAAAGAAAAGGCCGCCTTCCCATAGTGAGAGCGGCCTTTCTTGAGAAGTTTTTGGGTGTTTTGGCTTTTTAGCTGAAGCAAAGATTTTTCGGGTTGAATGGCCCAAAAAAAGAAGCCGCTGGCGAACCAGCGGCTTCAGAAGGATTGGAAGTGGGAAACTTTAGCGGCGGACCTTCATCCAGGCGGAGGTATTATCCGTAAACCATGCCTGATAGATGATCGTGCCGGTATCCTGATTTACCGAGCGGATCGGACCAGGCCAGCCTCCCGTGCTCATGGAGAGGGATCTGATGACCTTGTTTGTGGCGCCAACCTGAAGCGACTGTCCGCTGATCGCCACGGCGCTCAAGACTCCGCTTGCATTCTGGGCCCAGATGCCTGTGTTGGTTCCGGCAGTTGCCTGGAAGATCACTCCGCCTGCATCGGGTATTGTGATGCTGTTGAAGAAAGAGAAGTTGGCGCTGGTGCCTGGAGCGGGTGATCCTGCAATCGCAACCATGGTCAACGCATTGCTGCCATTGAATGGTTGAGTCGTCCAGATTCCGGATGTCGTGGGAGTGAATGTCCCTGCATTTGTCAGTCCATTGGTGCTCTGGCCGTTGGTAACAATTCCTACGGGTCTCACATAACCGATAAAGGCCACTGCTGAGGCGTTATTGTAAACAGGTGAGCTGAAGGAAACGAAGTTGTTGGAGTTGGATGTGCCTGGGGCGACATCACCGCTTTTGGCTATGAGGCCGAGTGCATTGCTGGCACCACCTGTTGCCCAGATGCCTGTGTAATTGGTGATGCCGGTCATCGAAACCCAGCGATTGGTGAGGATCGTGACGTTTGTCACGGAAGTCAGCCCTTGGGGAGTGTGTCTTGTAAAGGTGGCGCTATTGGTCGGGCCGTTCGTTTGAAAGAGGATTTGCGGAATCCTGGAGACATAGGTGTTTGTTGTTCCATTCACATTCCACCTATTTGTAGCGATTACCGTGTTGGTCACGATGCCCCTGAATGTGATCAAGGAGTTAGAGGTAAGGACATTGGTAAAGAATGAGGTGACACTTCTGTTCGTGATGATGGAGATGTTGGTCCTGGATGTGGACTCGATGGAGAATCCTTGGAATGCGTATCCGTCAAATTCATTGATCGTGACGCCGTTAATCCACGATAGCCTTGCATTCGTGGTAACTCCGGGAACCGTATCCCCGGGTTGGATGAGGAGGGTTGTCTGCGCATGGAGGGCGCTTGCAACCATGGTGAGGATGAGTGCTGTGATGAGGGGTAGTGTTTTCATGGCGCCTCAATTTCTGATGCAGGACAATGCATCCAGTCAAGTAACAAAACGTTCAAAAAGTGAAGCGATAAGCCCTGCTTATAGTTTTACGTTAGAGCATTTTTGATTCGGGTATAGACACAGGATTTGCGGATGCCATGAGGTGGTGGGCAAGAAGCAAGCGAAGAGGTTGTAGTCTTGCGCTACAGCCCGAGCGATGCGACACAGCACAACGGCTCATGCCGCCGCAAAGAATGTCTAGAGATGAAGCAAAACCGCTCCAAGCCTCAGTTCTGAGGCTGGCGGGGAAGTTGCGCGGCTACGCCTGCGGCCTGTGCGGAAACGGAATTGGGATACTGAGTGCCGAGTGACTGGATGACGCGTCTGGCATCCTCCATCCTACCCTGCTGGGCCAGAAGACGGGCCTGGGAGAAGATGGAGAAGGGCGCCCCGTAGCTCTGTGGATAAGCCGCGGCGGCCTGCTGGTAGGAGTTGAGGGCATCGGCCGGTTTTCCTGCCACGCGGGCATTGGAGGCGCGGCCGATCAATCCCGAGACGGCCAGGGGGCTCGAAGGGTAGATCTCGGTATATCGCGAGTAGAGGGAGTCTGATTCCTCGATCTTGCCGGCATCGCGCAGGGATGCGGCGAGCAGGAGCATGGCGTCGGCCGCGGCGGGAGTACGCGGGTATTTGGAAATGACCTCGTTCCATGCCGCATCGTTGTTAGCTCCCGAGAGAAGCGTTTCGGAGGCGATGCGTGCGGAGCGGTTCATGGCCAAGACTCCGAGACCGATGATGGTCAGGATGGTCAGGCCGACGATTCCGCCCAGAAGCGCTCCGCGATGGTTGATCCAAAGAAGCTCAAGCGTGGAGGGCGGGGCGATTTCCTGATCGGCTTCGGGCGGGGTGAAAGGGGAGGACATGGTTCGGGAAAAGAATGAATGATGAATTATGAATGATGAAAGTGGGGAAATGAAAACCTCAAATCATCCGCAAGGGCGCAAAAGGCTCGGTTTGGTCTGAAACTAACCGTCTAACAGTCTTCAGCCTAACAGCCTCGGTTGGCCATGGGCCAACATCAGCCTCCCACCTGGGCGCGGGCTTCCTCGGCGAGTGCGGTGCTGAGGTAGCGCTCTCCGGTGGAGCAAGCAACGGTCACGATGAGCTTGCCGGCGTTCTCGGGGCGCTTGGCCAGTTCGATCGCGGCATGGACATTGGCGCCGGAGCTGATGCCGGCAAGGATGCCCTCTTCCTTGGCGAGGCGTCGGGCCATGGCGAAGGCTTCGTCGTTGGTCACAGTAAGGACCTCATCGACGGCGTCGAGATGGAGGTTGCCCGGGACGAATCCTGCTCCGGTTCCCTGGATCTTGTGAGGACCGGGCTTCACGGGCTCTCCGGCTCGGGTCTGAGTGATGACGGGAGAGTCCTTGGGCTCGACCGCGACAGCCTTGAAGCCGGGCTTGCGGGCCTTGATCGCCTCGGAGACGCCGGTGATGGTGCCGCCGGTGCCGACCGCGGAGACGAGGATATCGACCTTGCCGTCGGTATCCTCCCAGATTTCCTCGGCCGTTGTCTTGGAGTGGATGGCGGGATTAGCCGCGTTGTTGAACTGCTGGGGCATCCAGGCTCCGGGGGTCTCCTTGAGGATCTGCTCCGCGCGGGCGATCGCTCCCTTCATCCCTTCCGAACCGGGGGTGAGGACCAGCTGTGCGCCGAGCATGGCGAGGAGGGTGCGCCGCTCGAGGCTCATGGTCTCGGGCATGGTGAGGATGAGTTTGTAGCCCTTCGCCGCGGCCACGAAGGCAAGCGCGATGCCGGTGTTGCCGCTGGTCGGCTCCACGATGGTTGTTCCTTCCTTGAGGAGGCCCTTGGCCTCGGCATCAGCGATCATGGCGGCGCCGATACGGTCTTTCACGCTGCCGAGGGGATTGAAGAACTCGCACTTGAGGGCGATCGTTGCCGGGAGGCCCTTGGTGACGTGATTGAGGCGCACGAGAGGAGTGCGGCCGATGGTGTCGACGATGGAGTTGTGGATGCGGCCCATGATTTTGTTTTATTGGTGAGAGTGGAAAACAACTACCTCAACGGTCGCGGTTGCGTCCATTGGATTTTCACCGCGATACGCGGTGGGGTGGAAGTGCTCGGAGAGGGGGTCGAACCCACACACCTTTCGGTACCAGATCCTAAGTCTGGCGCGTCTGCCAATTCCGCCATCCGAGCAGTAGATCATTCATTCCCGTTTTGAGCCGGGTGCTCAAGGATTATCGCTGTTCAGCGCTTCCTTAGCGGCCGATGCGCCTCAGCGGCTTCCCTGCAAGGAGGTTGGATTCGATTTTCTCGAGGGAGACGCCCTTGGTCTCGGGGACGAAGAGCAGGAAGAAGAGGACAAAGATGGCGTTCAATCCGCCGTAGAGAAGGAAGGTGTTCCCGTTGCCCAGCGTGTTGAGCATGGTCAGGAAGGTTCCGCCAACGATGGCGTTGACGATCCAGTTGGTGGCCGTGCTGAAGGTCACGCCTAGATCACGTCCCGAGAGGGGGAAGATCTCGGCGCAAAGGACCCAGATGATCGGGCCCGCGCTCATGGCGAAGCCGACGATGAAGAGAAGTAGGGATCCGATAGCCCAGGTTCCGAGGGCGGGTGTCTTCTCCAGATCCATGTTGAAGAGCATCCCGACGCCCACCATGGCGGCTCCCATGACGGCGAAGCCGGCATACATGATGGGCTTGCGTCCGAGCCGGTCGACGAAGGCGATCGCGATGAAGGTGGCAAGCACGTTGGTGACGCCGACGATGACGGTCCCCCAGAGCTGCTGCTCCGTGTTGGCGAATCCGGCGATCTTGAAGATGCGCGGGGCGTAGTACATCACGACGTTGATGCCGGTGAGTTGCTGGATGATCTGGAGGCCGATGCCCAGTCCGATCGCACGGCGGAAGTTGGAGTTGTCGATCAGCATCCGGAAGCCGCTCTGCTTCACGCGCAGGCTCTCCTCGATCTCGGTCACCTCGCGCGTGATTTCGGCGCTCGGTAGACGCATCCGCTGGAAGACGGAAACGGCCATGTCTTTCTTTCCTTTGAGGAAAAGCCAGCGCGGGCTCTCCGGAAGGAAGAGCACACCAAGGAACATGATAGCCGCAGGAACCGCGATGATACCCAGCATGAGGCGCCAATGGCCACCGGTCACCCCGTCGATGGTGGCGTACTTGCCGAGCCAAGTGTTACTGAGGAAGGCGATCACGATGCCGATGGTGATCATCAGCTGGTACATCGAGATCATCGAGCCGCGCACCCGCTGGGGCGAGATTTCGGAGAGGTAGAGGGGGGCGGTGAAGGATGCGACGCCGATGGCGATTCCGAGGAAGAAGCGGGCCAGCACCAGGGTGTGGGGGTCGGGTGAAAAGGCGCAGACAATGGAGCCGATTACGAAGATGACGGCGCTCACGAGGATCGCGCCCCGGCGTCCCATCTTGTTGGAGAGAACCCCGCTGATGAGGGTTCCGAAGACGGCCCCCCAGAGGAGGGAGCTGACGACCAACTCGATCATGGCATCACTGATCGAGAAGCTCTTCTGGATGAATCCCTCCGCTCCCGAGATAACCCCGATATCGAGGCCGAAGAGCAATCCGGCAAGAGCGGCGGTGATCCCGATGAAGTAGACGATCGGGCTGAGTTTGACTGGGGTGGGGGAGGGGCTTGTCATGGGTGACAACCTAATCAGAAATAGAAAAATGAAGAACGAAAATCATCAATCGTTGATCGACGCGGTGGTGACACGAAGGGGGCTGTCTGGCATTGTGAGGACATTCGAGACCCGATCTACGTCGTTTCTTCCATTTCCAGCATTCCCGATAGCCAATCACCCAGCCCCTATTTTCATGACTCCACGCGAACAGGCCCGCAGGATCGTCGACTATGAGGCTCGCCGTGATGCCGCAGGCCATCTGAAGGTTTATCAGCTTCCATCGGGAGATGGCGGAGGGACCAAGGAAGTAGCCGGGATCAACGATCGCTACCATCCCGAGACGCTCGCCCGAATCGAGCGCCTGCTTGCAGAGGGAAAGTATCGTGAGGCTGAGGATGCCGCGGCCGAGCATATTGAGCGTTACACCGATCCAGTCGCGATGCTCTCGGAAGTGCCCGCCATCCAGTTCGCGCTCCGTAACGCCGCGTTCAACCGTGGGCCGACCGGTGCGGTGAAGATTTTGCAGGATGCCTTGGGTTTGCCGGCTGATGGCCTGGCCGGACCGAAGACGAAGGCCGCCCTGCGTGAAGCGGAGCAGGATCCTGCGGCGCTGCTGGAGCGGATCCGCGAGGCACGCGAACGCTACGAAAGAAGGACCCGAGACGAAACCTCCAGATTCTGGGCGGGATTAAGCAACCGCTGGGACCGACAGCACGCCGACAGCCTCTCGATGCTGGCGTGATAGGTAATAGGTAATGGGTAATGGGGGAAGAACTTGAACCAAGCCCTTGAGGAGCGCCACTGCTTGCAGCGCGGCAAGTGCGCTCTAATCCAAAACTTGAAGTCAGAAGGGAGGAAACCTAAAAGCTGATTCTTGCTCCCAACTCCTAGCTACGAACTCCCAACCCCCAACCTCCAACTCCTAGCTCCCCCCCTCGATCCCCCATGACAAAGTTCCTCGCGATGTTCCGTTCTTCGGACGGAAAGAGCTATCTCCTGACGTTCGTCCTGATCTCGACGCTCTTTTTCCTCTGGGCGTTCTGCAACTCCATGATCGATACCATGGACAAGCACTTCCAGGATCTGCTTCATCTCAACCGTTCTCAGTCAGCCTGGGTTCAGTTCGCCCACTACCTCGGATATTTTCTGATCGCGCTCCCCGCGGGGTGGATGGCCCAGAAGTTCGGTTATCGCAGAGGGATCATCATCGGACTTCTACTGGTCTCGATCGGAGGCTTCTGGTTTATCCCCGCGACCCATATCCAGCAGTTCTGGGCCTTCCTTCTCGGAGTCTGTCTGGTCGCGATGGGACTGACATTCCTTGAGACGATCGCCAATCCCTATGCCACAGTCCTGGGTGACAAGCGCTATGCCGCCGCCCGTATCAATCTTGCCGCCTCGTTCAACGGCCTGGGGTGGCCCCTTGGGCCGATCGTCGGAGGCATGTTCTTCTACTCAGACAGCGGCGTGGAAGCGGCCAATGCGACACTCTACATTCCCTACCTTGCCCTGGCGGTTTTTGTCCTGCTCATCGCCGCCCTCTTCATGGTGGCGCCGTTGCCGGAACTCAACACGGAGGATGCCTTCAAGGCGGATGAACCGGAGGAGTCGCAGCCGAGGGCGGTTCGTTCCATCTGGAGACATCTCCATTTTCCCGGGGCGGTCGTTGCGCAGTTCTTTTATGTCGCGGCCCAGGCGGGAATCTTCAGCTTTTTCATCAACTACATTGTCTCCGACACACCTCCGGTTCCCGAATGCCTCAAGGGCTCATGGCTGATCGGCGGATCCAATGGGATCCACGAGCAGGCCGCGGGGCTTGCTTTCTTTAGCGACAAGGGGGCGACCACACTTCTGAGCGTTGCCTTCCTCTTTTTTGTTGCGGGGCGCTTCACGGGTTCCTGGTTCCTGACCTTCGTCCGTCCCCATCTGATCCTGGCAATCTATGCGGTCATCAACGCACTCCTCATGGGAGTTATTCTCCTCAAGCTCGGATGGATTTCCGTGGCGGCCTTGTTCCTGAGTTTCTTTTTCCTCTCGGTCGGCTTCCCGACGATCTTCGCGCTGGGAATCTGGGGGCTCGGCAAGCGGGCCAAGATTGCTTCTGCCTACATCGTCATGGCGATCATGGGAGGGGCTGTGGTGCCTAAGGTCATGGGGTGGATGAGCGACGAATATGGTGTGGTGAGTGGATGGTATGGCCGCATCCATCAGCAGGGAGAGTTGGACAAACTCATGACGCCCGGCTTTGCCGTGCCACTCCTCTGCTTCCTGATCATTGCGGCCTACGGATTTGCCTGGCCACGCCTGAGCGGTGAATCCGGTGAGGGTGTCGCGGTCGGACGCGGAGGTCACTGATGGGGGAGTGGGAAGGCTGAAGGATGAAGGATGAAGGATGAAGGATGAGACCTGAACCAAGCCCGGGCGTAGGGCGTAGGTCAGGACATAGGTAACACTTTGGGTTCAGGACATGGGTAACACATACCGTGAGTGATTGGTGAGCAAGGGGGCTTCATGGGCAATCTCCTCAGTCCACATTAATGATTCAACCCAGATTAATCATTAGGGACTGGGTTCTGGGAGCGGGGAAGGGGTTAAAAAAGTTAGAAAGTTGAAGCGTTAAAAAGTGGATCAAAACAGCCCTGATTTGATAATCGAGAAGGCGAATTCAGAGAACTCGTTGCAGCAGTACGGGGCGAACAGTCGAATCAAGGTTTCCAATGCAGACCCTTGTAACTCTTTTAACGCTTCAACATTTTTAACTCCCTGAGGCCCCACCATCTGGGTGAAGCATCCACACCTATTGATGCCGCTCTATTGCAAAATCAGGATTCAACGTTTCACGTCCTTTTCACATATCCCTCTCAATTGGTGACACGGCGATTGCACTTCCTGCGGGCTATTGGCTCAATGGGGGAATGATGCGCCTCGTTGTTTCTCTGATACTTTTTGTCGTATGGGCTGATCCTGTCGGTGCTGCCTCCAAGTCGCCACGAGGCATTGTCCTGATCATTTCCGACGGCACCTCTCAGGAACTCCTGACCGCCTCGCGCTGTTACGCCGGCGGGGCCGAGGGGAAGTTGACGATGGATGGATATCCGGCGACCGCATTTGTCTCGACCTACTCGGCCAATGACATGGTGACCGATTCCGCCGCTGCGGCCACGGCCCTGGCTCGGGGAATCAAGGCGGACAATCACGTCATCGGAATGGCATCCGCCACCGCGACCAATGCACCGCTTAGCCTGCTTGATCTCGCACGCAAAGCCGGATGGTCGACGGGAACCATTACCGACGATTCGGCCACCGGGGCCACACCCGCCCCATTTTCCGTTGAGTGTCCTGACCGCAATCAGCATTCCCTCATCGCCTCAAAGATCGTGCCTCAGCTCGGAGTCCGGGCGGACATCATTCTGGGTGGGGGGAACAAGTGGTTCCATGACATGAGTGCCACGGAGAGTTACGGAAGCGACGATCTGCAGGTGGTTCGGCGGACCGAGGCGGATCTCAGGAGCCGCCCCATCCTGGCCTTCTCGCGTTGGGAGGATTTCACCGCCCATGTGAAGGCCGGTCATGCGCTTGAAAAGCCGGTGCTGGGAACCTTTTTTCCCGATGTCTTTCCCTATTATGCCGATGGAACGAGGTCACTGCGCCTGCGTGACATGACGGCCGTGGCATTGGATCTGATGCTTCGTGACAAGCGCCCCTTCTTCCTGATGGTCGAGGCCTCCCTTCCCGACAAGGCGTGCCATCAGAATCAGGCGAAACGGGCCATCGGGGAGGTACTGGAACTGGATGCCATGATGGGGTTGCTCAAGGAGAAACTGCCGCCCGATGTCCTTGTGGTCGCCACCACGGATCACAACACCGGAGGTTTTGCCTTCAACTCACCGGTCCCGCGAAGACTTCGCGGCGAGGCGTTGCTCATGGAGAGCCCTGTGACCAAGGGATCGACCTTGACGTGGGCCACGGGACCGGGCGGGCCTGATCCGGTGACTCATCTGCAAGGATCGACCAACGAAGCGGTCGCCTTCGATCATGTCCAACCCGCCGCGTTGAAGGAAAGATCCGCCCGTCATACCGGTGGCGATGTCTGGCTCGTCGCGAACGGACCAGGGGCCGATGTCTTCCACGGGAGAATCGACAACACGCAGGTTTACTCGTTGCTCGCCAAGGCGATCAGGGAGAGGGAAAGCTTGAAGCGTTAAAAAGTGAAAAGTGAAAAGTGAAAAAGTCCGAGCGATCAAACGAAGTGTAGATAGCCCGCCTCCTGCCTTCCTGCTTTCTGATTCAAAATCTCAATTCCCTCTCTGCACCCACTCGGGGACAAGGGTTCTGTGGTGATAGTTTAGGAACTCTGCTGATTCCACCCATTCCAAATAGCAAAGACCCTTAAACATTGACTGTTTAACCGGTCGGGTTCGTTCAGATATCGATGGCGAGGAAGTCGCGGACAAAGGCGTTTCCTCCCCCGGAGCGGACTTCCTCAGGGGTTCCGATCTGCTGGATGGTTCCTTTGTCGATGATCACCACGCGGTCGGCGACGTCGAAGGCTTCCTCCTGATCGTGGGTGACGAAGAGGCTGGTCAGGTGGGTCTTGTTGTGAAACTCGGTGAGCCAGGCACGGAGTTCGCGACGGACTTTGGCATCGAGGGCGCCGAAAGGTTCGTCCAGAAGCAGGACCCTAGGTTCCACGGCTAGTGCACGGGCGAAGGCGACACGCTGGCGCTGCCCACCCGAGAGCTGCACGGGGAAGCGGTTCTCCAGTCCCGAGAGCTGGATTGTCTCCAGCAGGGAGAGGACACGCTCCCGGATCTTTTCGTTCGTCAGCCGCTTGGAGCGCGGCGCGACGCGCAGGCCGAAGGCGATGTTTTCGAAAATCGTCATGTGGTTGAAGAGGGCGTAACTCTGGAAGACGAAACCCGCCTTGCGTTCGTTGGCGCTCTTCATGCTGACGTTCTCCCCGTCGAAGAAAATCTCTCCATGATCGGCGAACTCCAGTCCCGCGATGATGCGCAGGAGGGTTGTCTTGCCCGAGCCGCTGGGGCCGAGGAAGGCAACCATCTCGCCGGTCTTGATATGCAGGCTGACATCCTTCACGGCGGGAAACGCGCCGAAGTTCTTGGTGATGGAGGTTATTTCGATGCTCATTGGGAATGTGGGTGATAGGGAATGGGCGATCGGTAATGGGGAGGAAAGTGGGAAAGTGGGAAAGTGAAAAGGTGGCCGCTACATGATTCAATTCGTGACTCCCTCGATTGTCGGTTCGAGCAGGGCGCGTTGGCCCGCCTCGAACTGCCGGCGGTTTTTCCACTCGGCGAGGGTCTTGAGAATGAGGGTGATGAGGGCAAGCAGCGAAAGGGCCGATGCGACGGCAAAGGCATCCGCGAAGAGGAGGTCTCCGTAGAGACGTTCGATCTCGAGCGGCATGGTGTTGGTCTTTCCGCTGATTTTCGCCGAGACGACGCTGACGGCGCCGAACTCTCCCATGGCGCGCGCATTGCAGAGGATCACTCCGTAGAAGAGTCCCCACTTGATCTTTGGAAGGGTGATCCGTCTGAGGATCTGGAAACCGCCCGCCCCGAGCGTCAGCGCGGCCTCCTCCTCCTCGCACCCCTGGGCCTGCATCAGCGGGATCAGGCTTCGTGCCACGAAGGGGAAGGTGACGAAGGTGGTGGCCAGGACCATGCCCGGGAGAGCGAAGATGATCTTGATGTCATGCGCCTGGAGCCACGGGCCCATGTAGCCGCGCCGTCCGTAGAGCAGCACGTAGACGAGGCCGCCGATCACGGGGGAGACCCAGAGGGGAAGGTCGATCAGGGCAAGCAACGCCTGGCGGCCGAAGAAGCGATAGCGTGTGATCGACCAGGCGGCGGCAATGCCGAAGAGCGTGTTGGCGGGGACCGAGATCAGGGTCACCGCCAGCGTCATGAGGACCGAGTGCAGGATGTCGTAATCGCGGAAAGCCGCAACGAAGTGTTCCGTTCCCTTGGCAAGTGCCCCCTGAAAGACAACCACCAGTGGCAGTCCCAGGAAGAGGATGAAGAAGGCAAGGACGATGCCGATCAGCATTCTCCGCACCCAAAGCGGCTCCGAGGTGGCACGGAAGGCGCTGTCGGCACGCCGGTCACTGCCCGGAGGATTCCTGAAATCGATGAAGCTGGCCATGGATCGGGAACGGTGGTCAGGCGGATTTGCGGAAGCGGTTGCCCCAACTCTGGAGCTTGTTACCTATCACGACGATCACGAGCGAAGCGGCCAGCATCGTGAAGCCGATCGCGGCGGCCCCGGTGTAGTCGTACTGCTCCAGCTTGGTGACGATCATCAGCGGGGTGATCTCGGTCCGGAAGGGGATGTTGCCGGAAATGAAGACAATGGAGCCGTATTCCCCGACGGCGCGCCCGTAGGACATGATGATCCCGGCAAGCAGCGCGGGAAGCAGGGGAGGGAGGACGACATGGCGCAGGGTCTGCCAGCGGCTTGCTCCGAGGCAGGCCGCGGCCTCCTCCACATCGGAGGAGAGTTCCGTGATGACCGGTTGCACGGCGCGCACGACGAAAGGAAAGCCGATGAAGGTCATCGCGATGAGGACGCCGGCCGGGGTGAAGGCGATCTTGATCCCGAGCGGCTCAAGGTGTTTTCCGATCCACTCGTTGGGCGAGTAGAGGGCGGTGAGGGCGATTCCGGCCACGGCAGTCGGAAGGGCGAAAGGCAGGTCGGTCGCGGCCTCCATCAGCCTGCGCCCTGGGAACTCGTAACGCGCGAAGATCCATGCCGCCAGGAAGCCGAAGAGACCATTGATGATGGCGGCGATCAGGGAGATGCCGAAGGTCACGCGGTAGGTCGCGACGACCTCGGGATCGGTGACAGTTTCCCAGAAATGCTCCCACCCTCCCGAAGCGGTCTTGCCCGCCAATGCGATCACGGGCAGGAGGACGATCAGGGAAAGCCAGGTCACGGTCCACCCGAGGCTCAGGTGGAATCCGGGAAGGATGTGGCGTTTCTTGGACATGGCGAAGCAGGCGAAAAGAATGCCGTAAAACAACGGGAAAGCCAGTCGTCTTTTGAAGGCGAGGCCATTTTAACATGAGGGGTTGCTGGTTGCTGGTTGCTGGTTGCTGGTTGCTGGTTGCTGGTTGCTGGTTGCTGGTTGCTGGTTGCTGGTTGCTGAATGGACGGCACTTTGCCCCCGCAAAGCGGTGCCGCCACGTTGGGGCTACGACTGCGTCTTAGTATTCCGCGCTCCTTCCAAGGAGCTTGGTTCTGACCTCTAACAACTAACAACTTACAACTAAAAACGGACTTCCCCTCCGCCCTTTCAGGGCTGCGATTCCCTAGATATCCATTCCTTGGGAACTGATCTGGGGGAAAATCCTCAGAATCTCTTTCACGGCGGCCAGATGGGCCTCAACCTGTTTGCCAAGCGGCGCCAGATGGGGGGTCTCGAAGACGATCTCGAAGGGTTTCGGATGTTGATCCGGCGGTGCGGACAGAATCCCGGTGTAGCCGCCGGTGATGATCGAGCGTTCCGCCGGATGGGTGTCGATCTCAGGGCGGTGATCGCGAGGCAGGATCGAGGAAGCTGCATCCAGGGAGGGCTCAAGCAGGTGGCGGGTGAGGGTACTGCCGTTCACATACCCGTAGATTCCCTCGCTGGTGTCGTCGGTGTGGAGCGCGATGATGCCGTCGAAGCGCTTGGCCCGGAGTTCCTGTTCGATCAGCAGGAC
>JBAPTI010000059.1:0-2050 GCA_049282095.1 Chthoniobacterales bacterium | reverse complement strand
TCCCTGATCGGCGCCTTTTACTACCTTCGGGTTGTGAAGCTCATGTACTTCGACGCCCCAGCCGTGACAACCGCGATCGCTCCCCGCCCGGAGATGAAGTTGGTGCTGAGTCTGAATGGACTCGCCTTGCTCGCGTTCGGGATCCTTCCCCAGCCGCTGATGGGGTTCTGCGGCCGGGCCATAGCGGGATCGTTCTAGCCCAGAGCAGTCTTCCGGGAGACTCGGTGCTCCCGCGCCCGTCGGGACTTTTTCCCATGGATCCGACCCTTCCAGTGGACCAATGAACCTAAAAACCGCAGTTAGCCGATTCCGTTTGCATGATTGTCGAGAAGGCGATGGGCGGGAGGCGGCCCGACCCCGGCGAGGAGGCGTTTGAGATGCTCGCAGACGAGATGCCAAACGGTTGTCGGATCCAACTGCTCCGCAGCACGAGCTACCCAGCCCTGAAGCATGGCAGACACACGCATCAGCGCTGCCCGCGCCTTCTCGAAATGAGCGTGCAAACCGGTCAGCGTGATCGTCGTTTGCCCGGCATGCTCCGTTCGGCGCCCCACCGACGACATCAACCACGGCCGGCTGGTGATGGCCTCGCGGCGAGCTTCAGGATTGGCCAGGCGAACGAACAGGCTCCACCAATTGTAGATCAGTGCCACGGCCCGGGCGGCCAACTGGCAGCGGTGCAGGTCGTGCGTGGTAAAACCACCCCAGCCCCACTGATTCTTCAGTTCATCGAAGGCATTCTCGGCATCCGCCCGATCCCGGTAGAGTTGGCCCAGGCTGAGAATCTCATAGTCCGTGTTGGTCACCAGCACCGCGTACTCGTATCCCGTGATGCTCTGGCCTGCCTTCCGGTCAGCCTCAACGAAGGCGAGTAGCTGCTGACCGACATCCTCACCGGCCACCACGATCTCGCCCATCAATGGCCGGCGCAGCACGACGACGCGACGACGCTTCTCCCAGCCATTGAGCACCAACTGCCCATCCTTGCCCTCCCAACCCTGGCCGGCATCGGTCCAGCCCGATTGGCGGAACAAACTGCCAATGTGGCGCTTGACGTTCTTCGAGAGCTTGAGTTTGAACAGGTAAGGCTGCGCCCGTGCCTCCAGGGCCGTCATCATCGAGTCGTTACCAAAGGCGTTGTCGCCTCGCACCAGCTTCGGTTTGCGACCCGGCGCCAGATCATCGAGCACCTTCAGCAGACCGGGCTGGGCGTGCTTGGCCGTGTGTTCGTTTCCGGCACACACTTCCACACCCAGCACCTGGCGCAGACCAGCCATGAGGTAGGTGTGGTAGCTGTGCGAGGGGCGCCCCGGCTTCTTCGGGTTGTAGCCGATCACCGCCCCTTCCTGATGGCCGTACAGCGGCTTGATGGTGGTATCGGTGTCCAGAATCCAGGCGGCGTTCAGCAGCGGCGTGACACTGTCGCACAGATGCCCATCCAGCCACGCGCACCCTTGCGCTTCCGGGATGCGTTTCAGGGCATTGCGCAGCGCGTCTTCGGAGATCACCTTGTCCATGCCGAGCAATCCGGGATTGACGCCATCGCAGCGGATTGCCGTCACGTGCGAATAGCGTCGGTGGCCCGCCAGCACCGAGAGCGTCCAGGTCCCCAGCACTTCCGCCTTGGAAGGCGCATTACCACTGGCGTAGCTCAGCGGGGCGCTTTCCAGCCAACTACTCCACAGTCCAGACAGGTTGAGAAACTCGATGAAGTAGGCCAATTGCCCCATCGGCGTCGCCGCACTCTCAGACTCCCAGCGCACCTGCACTCGGCCTGCCATCGTCTGCACCCCCGCGCACGACAATAGCATCTCTTCCCTTTTCGCCAGCTTCAGTTTCGACTCACCCATCGGGTGACTCCTCAATTCCATCCCAAACCCACAGTTTGCCAACCTTTACTCGCTTTGGCATAACGGCAACTCAGGTTTTTAGGATGATGTTGCAAAGTCGGTCATCGAGGCACAGCGAGGTTTGCACCCGGTATGGGTGTTCCCCTACCGCGGGCGCCCGCTCGCCAAGATGAATGACAGTGCGTGGAAGCGAGGGCGAG
>JBAPTI010000058.1:0-3148 GCA_049282095.1 Chthoniobacterales bacterium | reverse complement strand
CTGGGAGATTGAGACGTTGGATGGGAGTTTTGAGTTTTAAAGCGCAATGAGGACGATGCCAGTTATATCTGTGGAGCCAGGGATTGAGATGGGATTGTCTATGGTCTGAGTTTTGGTAGACGGCAGCATAGGCCCACTCGCGGAGTGATGTCTGGATGAAGCGTTCGGCCTTGCCGTTGGTCTTGGGAGTATAGGGTTTGGTGAAGATGTGCCTGATACCAAGCTCTCGGAGTAGTCGAGCGATGGGGCGGGAACGGTAGGCTGGCCCATTGTCACTCATGAGACGTTCCACCTTGATGCCGAGCGAGGCGTAGTAGGAAAGAGCCTTCTTGAGGAAGATCTCCACGCTCTGGTGTTTTTCATCCGGAAGGATCTCCGCATAGGCGATACGCGATGCATCGTCGATGGCGACATGGACATACTCCCATCCCGCTCCCGGGACATGATCCTTCGGGTTGCCGGTGACCCGATGGCCGGGGCGCACGATGCGACCGAGCTTCTTGATGTCGATGTGAAGGAGTTCTCCAGGATGCTGACGCTCGTAGCGCACCACGGCAGGGGCGGGATCCAGAGAAGCGAGGCTGTTAAGACCATGCCTTTGCAGGATCCTGGAGACAGTTGGCTTGGAGAGCCCACTCTGGCGGGCAATTTGAAAACCAGGCATCCGTAGTCTCCTCAAGGAGAGAACGACGGCTTCCTGGGCGCTTGGTGTGCGACGCGGACTGTAATGGGGGCGTGAGGAACGATCTTTAAGGCCTTCAAGACCTTCGTTGCGATAGCGACCAGCCCACTTGGCCGCCGTCGGCTCGCTGACTCTGAAGAAGGCAGCTGCCTTCTTCAGAGTCCATCCCTCCTCGTTCACCGCTTTGGCAAGTCTCTCTCGACCCTGAAGGGTCAACCGTGCGTTACTATGATAGTTCATGCGTTGGATGTGGTTGGATGTTTTGGATCTTCATTAACCCAAGTATCCCAACTCTCCTTCGCATGAACAACCTCCTGAAACTTCACACCTAGAGTCTAACACCTTAAGCCTAAAAGCCTTCCTTTTATATTCTCCCTCAGCCCTCCCATCTCTGTTCCTCGCTCCTAGTTGCGGGAAAACCAAGAACCTGCAACCAACAACGCCTTCCACCTTATTCCCCCTCGGCTTGGTTCAGTCCCCATTTTTCATTTTCCATTTTTCATTTTTCATTTCCCCATCCCAGATCCCCTCCCGCTTCGCGGGATCCTTCCGCCTTTCAATACGAATCACCTGTCTGGCATCAGTACCGGGATAGTCTCTCGCTGGTGTCTGCGGTAGATGCGAAAGTCTCCATCGACCGTGATGACCGGCAGTTTTGGAAAGCGTTCGCTGATACAAATCAGGCAAAGATCGGCCAGATCCGGATTTCGATCCTCATAACGCTTCGCGAGCACGGCCAGCCTCTTCCGATTGGCATCCAGATCAAAGTCGATCCGTAGCAATCCACTCTCCACGAGTTCCAGAACGCTGGTCAACGATCCCAGATGAAACGCCGCCTCGGCCAAGACCGCCTCACAGGTGACCAGCGGATCCTCGATTTCCGAGGCGACTTGAACTGCCCAGGCATGATGGGCGTCGCGGCGATTCAAAAACGCCACGATGAAGCCCGTATCGGCAATGCCGGTCACGCTTTGGAAAACCCTTTGCGTGAGGAGAGATCAGACGCCCCCTTCACTTTCCCCGCCAGCCGCATGAATGGCTTCGCCTCCTTGACTTGGATCAACTCCAGCGCTTCCTTAACGAGGCTCCCCTTGGATCTCCCGGATGCCTGTGATTTCTCCTCAACCCACCGGGCAAGTTCATCCGGTAGACGGATGCTAAGTGTCGTGCTCATATGCCATGTATGCACGACATCTTTGAATGCGTCAATGGAAAAAGAACTATCAACAGAGGAATCGACTGTTTTCATCCCTCCTCCCCTATCCTTAATCCTTAATAATTGACGGCACTTGCTGCCCGGCAAGCTGTGCCACCCTTCGGTTCCCAGTTCCCAGTTCCCAGTTGCAGGAAACCAAGAACCTGCAACCAACAACGGCTTTCCCCCTCCTTCAGCCTTCCCCCTCGGCTTGGTTCATCATTGACGCCACTTCCTCCCGGAAGCTGTGGCGCCCCGTTGGGGCTACGATTGCATCGTAGTCTTCCGCGCCGCTCCCCAGCGGCTTGGTTCATCATTTTTCATTTTCCCTCTCCCTCCCACTTCCACGTTACGTCCAGGGAGCTAGCAGAGGAATCACCTTGCGACCACTCTTCCGATAGATTTGGAAATCTGAATCCGTGGTAAACACACGGGTCTTATTGCCGATTTCTGCCAAGCGAACAATGCAGGCGTCTGCCAAGGACATCGGCACAGAGTTGTATCGCTCCATCATCTGGGCGATCAGTGATGCCTCTGATTCCAGATCCAGAGGAAGCTTCATGACCCCCCTCTCCACCAACCTCATCAGGATTGAAGGATTGATCCCTCCTCGACGCAGAAGGAATGAAGCTTCAGCAAGAACCGCCTCACAAGTCCACAAAGGGTCGGTAAAGGCAGCCATCTGCCCCTTGGACCACTCGTGATGATGATCAGAACGGTCCAGATAGGCAACGAGCGGACCGGCGTCCACAATGATCATCTCGATCACCGGCCAAACCCCTCGAGGTGCTTCTTGTTAGTGGAGAGATCCCTGATACCGCTGGAGCCTGCTCCACAAAGATCACGACTCAGTTCGAGAAGACTCCGTCGCCTCACGGGAGTTTTTTTCAACCGAGCCTCAAGAGCCTTCCTGCAGATCTCGGATCGGGTAGTTCTATCAAGACGAGCCGCCTCATCAAGCCGAGCCAGAAGCTCTTCGGGAACCTTAAGCGTCAGCGTTGTCATAGCATAAATGTAATACCGATAACTGCAGATCGCAATACCAAAGAGCCCCTCCGAAGATCAACTTCTATCCTTCCGCTTATCACCTATCACCCATTATCGATCCCCTCCCCTCAGCCCTCCCATAACTGTTCCTCGTTCATAGTTCCTTGTTTCCGGAAACCAAAGAACCAAGAACCTTCAACCAACAACGGCTTCCCCTATCACCAATAACCAATTCGCAATTTCGCCTTTGACGGTACTTGCCTCCCGGCAAGCGGTGCCGCCCT
>JBAPTI010000057.1:0-1641 GCA_049282095.1 Chthoniobacterales bacterium | reverse complement strand
CCGCCTTCTGCCTTTACACTAGAGCGCTGATTTCCAACCAGCGCAAGGCGACCTTCGCGCACCTCCGTTACCGTTTAGGAGGCGACCGCCCCAGTCAAACTGCCTGCCTACTACTGTCCCCGATCCTGATTGAAGGACCTAGGTTAGAAACCTAGCCTGACAAGAGTGGTATTTCACCGACGACTCCGCACAGCCTAGCGGCCATGCCTCGCAGTCTCCCACCTATTCTACACATGACAGGCCAAGTCCCAATGGTAAGTTGCAGTAAAGGTTCACGGGGTCTTTCCGTCTAACCACGGGTAACCGGCATCTTTACCGGTACTTAAATTTCACCGAGTCTAGCGTTGAGACAGTGCCCAGATCGTTCCACCATTCGTGCGGGTCGGAACTTACCCGACAAGGAATTTCGCTACCTTAGGACCGTTATAGTTACGGCCGCCGTTTACTGGGGCTTCGATTCAGGGCTTCGCCTTGCGGCTGACTCCTCCTCTTAACCTTCCAGCACCGGGCAGGCGTCAGTCCCTATACATCCGCTTGCGCGTTTGCAGAGACCTGTGTTTTTGGTAAACAGTCGCCTGGGCCTGCTCTCTGCAACCCCTCCCGACGTATTGCTACACCGGGTGGGGCCACACTTCTCCCGAAGTTACGTGTGCATTTTGCCGAGTTCCTTAACGCTAGTTATCTCGAGCGCCTTAGATTTCTCATCCCACCTACCTGTGTCGGTTTACGGTACGGTCGCATACAGACGAACCTTAGGGATTCTTTCTTGGCACTATGATTACGCCCGCTTCGCTTCGCCGTAGCTCCACTCGCTATCGCGCCTTGCCTCAAGGACCGGATTTCCCTGGCCCTCTCATAGGATTGAGCGCTTCGACCGGAACAACCGTTCTCCGGCCGGGTTTCACCTGATGCGTCATCCCATCGAATCCGTACATGGTGCTGGAATATGAACCAGCTTCCCATCGGCTACGCTTTTCAGCCTCACCTTAGGGGCCGACTAACCCTGGGCAGATGACCTTTACCCAGGAAACCTTAGGTTTTCGGCGGACGGGGATCTCACCCGTCTTTTCGTATACTTATACCTGCATTCTCTCTTCCATCCCCTCCAGCAGCCCTTACAGGCTACCTTCGCCGGTCCATGGAATGCTCCCCTACCATCCATAGCTTGCGCTATGAATCCGAAGCTTCGGTATACCGCTTAGCCCCGTTACATTGTTTGCGCACGATTGCTCGACCAGTGAGCTATTACGCACTCTTTAAAGGAATGGCTGCTTCTAAGCCAACCTCCTGGCTGTCTGGGCAATCGCACATCATTTAACACTCAGCGGTATTTAGGGACCTTAGCTGTCGGTCTGGGCTGTTCCCCTCTCGACAATGAACTTTGTCGCACACGGTCTCACTCCCATACGTTGTGTTCAGGCATTCGGAGTTTGCCTGGGTTTGGTAGCCGGTGAAGGCCCCTAGTCCAAACAGTGCTCTACCTCCTAGACATTTGAATGAGGCTGTCCCTCAAGGCATTTCGGGGAGTGCCAGCTATTTCCAGGTTTGATTAGCCTTTCACCCCTTATCACGGTTCATCCCTGCGTTTTTCATCACACTAGAGTTCGGTCCTCCACTTGATTTTACTCAAGCTTCAACCTG
>JBAPTI010000056.1:0-7090 GCA_049282095.1 Chthoniobacterales bacterium | reverse complement strand
GAAGCCGACTCATCGACAACGCCGTCCGCTTCGGAGTCTTCGGAACCTACGGCCAGAAGGATGGCAAGGGACTCTTCGTCAACGCCCTTGCCGGAGGCGGCTACCACAACTTCCAGGCCACCCGTGTGATCCAGTATGCCGGCATGAACCGGACGGCCAACAGCGCCCCCGGAGCCGGGGAACTCGATACGATGCTGGCCGCAGGCTACGACATCAAGAAGGGGAAGTTCACCTTCGGACCGACTGCCTCGCTCCAGTACACCTACCTGGGAGTGAACTCCCTGAACGAAACCGGAGCCCAGAGCTTGAGCTTCAACTCAGGAGGGTGGAACAGCTCCAGCATGCTCTCAAGCGTGGGAGCCCATGCAGCCTACAGCTGGGTGGCCAGCAAGAACATCCTCGTGGTGCCTCAGGTGAACCTTTCCTGGCAGCATGAGTTCATGCAGAATCCCTACGCCATCAGCGGCAATCTGGGAGGAACCAGCCCGACCTTTTCGAACTGGAGCGCCACCCCGATCAGGGACTTCCTCTACACGGGGGTCGGCTTCACTGTGGAGTTCTCCAAGCGCTGGAACACCTCCTTCTTCTACAACGCCGCCGCAGGGAACAGCGATCTCGTCAGCCAGAACATCTTCTGGTCGGCAGGGGTGAAGTTCTGATGGGGAAGGTTGAGAGGCAACCCATCAGCCTGCGGCCTAAGAGCCCAACAGTCCAACAGTCCAACAGTCCAACAGTCTAAACCGCTAACAGCCTGCGGCCCCGGGCCGCTAGGCGGTGAGCGCCTCCCTCTCATTCCCAAGCGCTCCCACGCGCTCGAGGAAGTCGTCATAGCCGCCGAGGTGGGTGGTGACCTTGCCATCCTTCACGTGGAGGACCTTGGTGGCGAGTTTGCGGATGAAGTGGACGTCGTGGCTGATGAAGACAAGCGTTCCCTCGTAGTTGCCGAGCGCGAGGATGAGCGACTCGACGGTGTGGATGTCGAGGTGTGTCGTCGGCTCGTCCATGAGCAGGAGGTTCGGCGGATCGACAAGAAACTTCACGAGGTTGAGACGGGTCTTCTCGCCGCCGCTCAGGACGGCGGTCTTCTTGTAGATGTCATCCTTGCGGAAGAGGAAGGAGCCGAGGATGCCGCGGGCGTCGTTCTCGGAGAGTTCGCCGTTGCTGGCCCTGACCTCATCGAGGATCGATTTGTTGGCATCGAGGGTGGCCGCGCGGTGCTGGCTGAAGTATCCGATCTTGGCGTTGGGGCCCTCGGTGCGCTTCCCCTGCTGGAACTCGAGCACTCCGGCAAGGATCTTGAGCAGGGTGGATTTGCCGGCGCCGTTGGGGCCGACCAGGACGGTCCTCTCGCCGCGCTCGATGGTGAGATCCAAGCCGGAGTAGACCTTCCGCTCCCCCTGGGTGCTCGGATAGGACATGTGGATCCCTTCGAGGATGACGGAGCGCTGGCCGCCGCGCGGAGGCTGGGGAATCTGGAACCGGAACGGCTTGCGTGGCGCCTCGGGCTTCTCGATGAGTTCCATCCGCTCGATCTGCTTGAGCTTGCTCATCGCCTGGGAGGCCTTGGAGGCGACCTGTCGGAAGCGGTCGTAGAACTCACGGAGAGCGGTGATCTCTTTCTGCTGGTTCTTGTAGGCGGCGTTCTGACGCTCGTAGCGGGCCTCGCGTTCCTCCAGGAAGGCGGTGTAGTTGCCCGAGTAGGAGTGGAGGCGTCCGTCGGCGATCTCGTAGACGGTCTGGATGATCTCATCCATGAACTGGCGGTCGTGGGAGATAAGCAGGACGGCGCCGGAGTAGGTCTTGAGATAATTCTGGAGCCAGAGCAGGGAGACGAGGTCGAGGTGGTTGGTCGGTTCATCAAGGAGCAGGAGGTCGGGCTCCATGACAAGCAGGCGGGCCAGATGGGCGCGCATGACCCAGCCGCCGCTCAGTTCCTTGGCCTTCCGGTCGAAGTCTTCCTGCTTGTAGCCGAGACCGGTGAGGATCTTCTTGGCCTTGGCCTCCACCTTGGGATCGCTCAGGGCAGCATGCTTCGCTGAGGCCTCGCTGTATTCGGGCGTGTCGACGGTCCCTTCCTGCTCGAGTTCGTGAAGGCGTTTCTCAAGGGCCGGGAGTTCACCGGCGCGGCCTGTCGCCACATCGAGCACGGTCTCCTCGCCGGTGGCCTCTCCCTCCTGGGCGAGGTGGCCGATCATGGTCCACTCGTCCCGCTCGATGCTTCCGGCATCGGCCTCGTCCTTCTTCAGGAGGAGGGAAAAGAGGGTCGATTTGCCGGCGCCGTTGGGGCCTACGAGAGCGACGCGCTCGCCGTAGTTGACCTGCATGTCGGCCTCCTCGAAGAGGGTGCGGCCGCCGATGGTTTTCTTGAGTTTGCGGATGTTTAGCATGGGAAAAAGAGGAGAAGATTCACAGGGATGAAGGGGATAAAGGGGATGGTATTAACCAGAAAAACAAACAAGCAACGAGTACAGCTCACTTGTTCACGAGAGGAATGTTCATTTTTGATTTCAGTTCTTCGGTCCTTAGGCATCTATCCCTTTCATCCCCTTTACCCCTGTAAATCCTTGAATTGAGTGGAGCGATTCCTGCACTGCGGCCGCCACCATCTCCACGGTGAGTTCGTTCATGCAGCGGAAGTCGATGGGGCACTCGCGGAGGTAGCAGGGGCTGCACTCGACCTTGCGCCGGAGGATTCTGTGGGGAGGTTTTGTCTCTCCTCTGGGGCCGGTGAGGGCAGGTTCGGTGGAGCCGAAGATCGCCACGACCGGCACGCCGAGGAGATCGGCCAGGTGCATGGTCCCGGTGTCGTTGGTGAGGAGTAGGGTGGAGCCTTTGAGCTCGGTGATGAGCTCCGGAAGGGTGGTCTTGCCGCAGAGGTTCTCAACCTTGCCGGGGAATCCTTGAGCCAGTCTCTCGCCGAGGGATGCTTCCTTGGCGGTGCCGACGATGACCCAGGTGAGGTCAAGATCCTTGGAGATCTTCTCCATGGCGGCGCGGTAGTTCTCCAAGGGCCAGCGCTTGGCGGAACCGTATTCCGCACCGGGGCAGAGGGCGATCCGGAGCGGGCCAGCGGGAGTGGGGCGAGGGGTTCGGGGAGGCAGTTTGGGTGCCCCGAGGCGCCGGACCATCGCAAGCAGTTCGTCGGACTGATGGAGGATCGGGTGGAGTTGCCGGACGGAGGGCATCGTCTGGTTGAGGAAGCGGCGTCCGCGGTGGATGTCGCGTCCGACCCGCCGGGGGATGCGGGCGAGCCAGACCTCCAGGGCGCTGCGCACGGAGTTCGGCAGGAGGATGGCGGCGTCGTATTTGCCTGAGGACTTGATGATCCGGGCGACCTTGCGGGGAGAGGAGTTCGGAGGGATCTCCAGCACCTCGTCCACTTCGGGCATCTCACGCCAGAGCGGGGCAAGCTTGGCAGGCGCAAGGAGGGCAAGGTGCATGTCGGGTCGGCCCGCCTTGATGGCGCGGATCGCGGGGGCCGCCATGCAGGCGTCGCCCAGCCAGTTCGGCGAGCGGATCAGCAGGCGGAAGGGGTGGAGCGCGGAGGGGGAGGTCTCCGCTGGGAGGTGGATGCCGCGCTTGGAGTCGCTGATCAGGAAATTCGGGTGGGGGACCTTCCAGCGGTTGTGAACCCAGAACCAGTCGGCGGGTGAGCGTCGGATCTCGCGTTCGAGAAGGTGATTGAGATCCATGGTGATCTCGGAAATCTCGCGCCCCTCGGTCGGCACGGGGTCGCTGGTGTGGATGACCCAGCGAGCAAGCCCTACGGTCCGGACGCTCACCATGGCGAGCAGTGATCCGGTCCTCTGAGCGAGGCTGGCCGCGAGCGGCGAGGTGGAGGCAAGCTTCCCGAAGAGCGGCATCCAGATCCCGGCGTTCCCGGCATGCTGGTCGATGAGGACGCCGACGACCCCTCCCTCCTTGAGAAGGGAGGCCGCTCCCTGCATCTCGCGCTTGCGGTCGAAGGTGGAGACGCCGCGGCTGCGGCGGTCGCGGTTGACCAGTTCATCCATGTGGGGGTTGCGCAGGGCCTGGTAGACGCATCCGGCGCGGCGGGGTTTCACGAACTCGGCGATCTGGGCGTTGATCTCCCAGTTTCCGAAATGGCTCAGGGCGGCGACGGTGCCGCGTTCACCGGCCTTCTTTCCGACGATCCAGTCCTCCCAGTTCCGCTCCTGGTCAAAGGTGAGCCGGGAGCGCAACTGCTTCTCGCTCAGGGCAGGGATCTTCACCGAGCAGACGATGTTGGCGCCGAGGTTGAGGAAGTGCCGCAGGGTGATCAGGGAGGCCTTCCCGCCGGTCAACCCGGGCCCGAAGGCGATGCGGAGATTCTGTTTGGAGAGTCGGCGGTAGCCGGGCAGAATCATCCAGACAAGGAGACCGATTGCCTGACCCAGCACGAAGCACACCGTGATGGGGAGGAAACGGATCCCCGTCACAACAGACAAAGCCAGAAGATAGAGCAGACGATCCATGAGTAACAGCGAAGCAGAGAAGAGTAACGGGGCGCAGTCCGCTCCGGAAGGGAAATTCCCCCAAGCTCCGGGCCCCATCCTGCCGGGGGCGACGATTGGCATTCTCGGCAGCGGTCAACTCGGCCGGATGTCCGCTATGGCAGCCAAGAGCATGGGCTACGCGGTCGTGATCTTCGACGAGGTCAAGGACGGCCCCGCCTCCTCCTGCGCCGACCTGACGATCGTGGCCCCCTTTGACGACCATGACGCGCTCGACCGCTTCGCGATGAACACGGATGTGGTCACGGTCGAGTTCGAGAACATCCCGCTCGAGGCCTTGGAATATCTGGAGACCCGCGTGCCGGTGCGTCCTTCCTCCTCCGTGGTCCGGATCTGCCAGGACAGGGTGCTTGAGAAGGAGTTCCTCAGGAACAACGGCTTCCCCGTCGCCCCCTTCCGGGTGATCACCTCGGCCGCAGAGCTTGCCGCGGGCATCGCGGAGCTCAACGCCCCCTCGATCCTCAAGACCGCCGCGCTCGGTTACGACGGCAAGGGGCAGATCAGTCTCTCCCCGGGTGATAACACGGAGGTCATTTGGGCCATGCTCGGCTCTCCCCGAGCCGTCCTGGAACAACGCATCTCCTTCGACTCCGAGGCCTCGGTGATCTGTGCCCGTTCGGCCAACGGGGAGACCTCCTGCTTTCCGGTTCAGGCCAATATCCACCGCAACGGCATCCTCGATGTCACGCTGGCCCCCGCCCCGCTGGACGAGGCCGTATCAGCCAAGGCCCGCGAAATCGCCACCGCCATCACCGAAAAACTCGGTGCAATCGGCCTGATCACGGTCGAACTCTTCGTCCTCCCCGACGGATCGCTTATGGTCAACGAGCTGGCGCCGCGCCCCCACAACTCCGGTCACCACACCCTCGAGACCTCGATGACCAGCCAGTTCGCCCAGCATGTCCGGGCGGTCTGCGGACTGCCGCTCGGCCCCGTGGAGCTGCGCTCCCCCGGTGTAATGATCAATCTCCTTGGCGACCTCTGGTCAGGAGGGGAGCCTGACTGGGAACTCCTCCTGCGCGAGCCAGGGCTCTTCCTGCACCTCTACGGTAAGAACGGCGCCAAGCCGGGACGCAAGATGGGTCACGCCACCCTCCTGGGGGAGGTGGGCGCCACGAGCGACCGGGCCCTCCTGCTGCGTGATCGCATCGTGAGACTGGCCGCACGTTGACAAAAATTGAACGCCGTGGCCTTCCTTGTGTCTCAAAATCTGCGGCCGATGAACACGTCGGCGGCACCGATTCCCGATTCCCCGTCATTTCCGCAACAAACTTTATGAACCCATCAGTCCAAGAACTCGATCGTCGTGTCCAGGAGACCAATACCTGGGTCAAGCCCCTCACCCAGGAGATGAGCCGCGTCGTGGTAGGCCAGCAGGGACTCGTCCGGAGTCTCCTGATCGGCCTTCTCGGCAACGGCCACGTCCTCCTCGAGGGTGTGCCCGGCCTGGCCAAGACCCTGACCGTCCGCACCCTCTCCTCCTGCATCCATGCGGATTTCGCCCGCATTCAGTTCACGCCCGACCTTCTCCCTGCGGATCTGGTCGGCACCCTGATCTACAATCCTCGCGAGGGGGTCTTCACCACCCGCAAGGGGCCCATCTTCGCCAACCTGATCCTAGCTGACGAGATCAACCGCGCCCCGGCCAAGGTCCAGAGCGCGCTACTTGAGGCGATGCAGGAGCGGCAAGTGACGATCAGTGACGAGACCTTCAAGCTCCCCGATCCCTTCCTCGTCCTCGCCACCCAGAACCCGCTCGAGCAGGAGGGAACCTACCCGCTCCCAGAGGCTCAACTGGACCGCTTCATGCTCAAGGTGGTGGTCGGCTACCCGACCCGCAGCGAGGAGCGGTCGATTCTCGACGCCATGGCGACCTCTTCACCGAAGCTTCATGTCGACCCCCTGGTCACCAAGGAGCAGATCCTCGAGGCCCGCACCGTGGTGAACTCGATCTACGTCGATGACCGGGTGAAGGACTACATCGTCGATCTGGTCTGGGCGACCCGCGAGCCCGGCAACTACAACCTCAAGCTCGACGGCCTGATCCGCTACGGCGCCTCCCCGCGAGCCACGATCTACCTGACCCTCGCCGCCAAGGCCCACGCCTTCCTCAACGGTCGCGGCTACGTCACCCCGCACGACGTCAAGTCGGTCGGCATTGAGGTGCTCCGGCACCGTGTGGCGGTGAGCTACGAGGCCGAGGCCGAGTCGATCACATCCGAGGAGATCGTCAGGCGCGTCTTCGAGGGCCTGCCGGTTCCCTAAGGGATCCCTAAAGGATCAGCCCGAGACCGGCTTCGCCGTTACTGGGAGAACCCTTTTCAGAAGAACCGATGAACGATACCCGCGAGATTCTCCGCAAGATCCGCCGCCTCGAGCTGCGCACGCGCCGTCTCGTGGAGTCGTCGTTCGCCGGCCAGTACCAGAGTGTCTTCAAGGGGCGCGGGATGAACTTCGAGGAGGTCCGGCCCTACACGCCGGGCGACGAGATCCGCGCGATCGACTGGAACGTCACGGCCCGCACGGGGGAGCCCTACATCAAGAAGTTCACCGAGGAGCGGGAGATGACGGTGATG
>JBAPTI010000055.1:0-19710 GCA_049282095.1 Chthoniobacterales bacterium | reverse complement strand
GCCCCCGGCCTGTTATCTCCGCAACCCGATGGGCTGAAGGCATTTGTCGATTTTTGCCGCGTTGCTCGCTCGGGCGAGACCGCTGCGGGTATCGCCCAGCGCTCGCGCCTTCAAAAATCAGCAACTGCCCTTCAGCGGCCATCATGGGATTTAATCAGCGTTTCCTTAGCTTCGACGGGTTTGGAAAACGTGACGGATTCCGCAACGCCGTCGAATTTCGGATAGACATGGCGGGCGGCCATCGTCTTGGCCCGGGTGATACCCGAAGCGACGGTGATTCCGTTTCCTCTCAATGCCTCCAACGAGGCATGCAGAAGGCGGGAACCGATGCCACGATTGCGGTATTCCATCAGGACGGCGGGACCGCTGACGAGATGGGAGGAGGCCTCGGGGGAGGGATCGAGCAAGGAGGCCGCGATCAACCTGCTTCCCTTCGGCATCACCAGGCAAAGCGGATCTCCCTCATTGAAGATCCTGGCCACCTCGGCCTTGAGATGCTGTTCGACCATGGCAAACGAATCGTTCCAACCGGAATCCATCGAAAGTGAAAGAAGAAGAACCCCAAGCACCTCATCCGCCTCCTCACGGGTGGCGGGCCTGATCAGATCGGAACCTGCGGGAGCAGTTCCCGTCTTGTCGGTCTGCCAGGTAAAACGGAGCCACGGGGAAGAACCCTGGGCGGCCAAACCCGCGGCCGCATCGGGCGAACGGGGGACGGATCCGGGAATTGCAAAAGAAAGTGAAGGACTGGATGCCATCGTGAAGGGCGGGAAGCGAACGGCAAAAACCTCCTCGGGTCAACGGATTTTTCGAAGGACCCCCAACACACGGCCACAAAGGACTCTAAGGAAGCGCTGATTAAATCGCATAGAGGCCGTTGCGGGAAGAATGGGCCGCGGGCAAGACGGCTTGGCGCGAGCATCCCCGCAGTGGGCTGTAAGCGCCAAGCCAACACAGCCCCCGGCCTGTTATCTCCGCAACCCGAAGGGCTGAAGCCATTTGTCGATTTTTGTGGCGTTGCTCGCTCAGGCGAGACCGCTGCGGGTATCGCCCAGCACTCGCGCCTTCAAAAATCAGCAAATGGCATTCAGCGGCCTTCATGAGATTTAATCAGCGTTTCCCTAAAGGACGCTTTTTCCAAATCATGTTTGATGACCGGACCAAAAGATGAAAACCTTTGGATTCCGGTACGCCGGAATCCTTTCACCCGAGCACAACTCTCCAACCCCGCGTTCCTTGTCCCAGTCCCATCGTCCCAAACATGAATGCGGCGTCTTCGCCGTCTACGGCCACAAGGACGCGGCCATGCTGACCTACTACGGCCTCTTCGCGCTGCAGCACCGCGGTCAGGAGAGCGCCGGCATCGCCTCGAGCAGCGGCGACGGGAAGGTCTTCCGGCTCCACAAGGGGATGGGCTTGGTCTCGCAGGTCTTCGCACAGGAAAACCTGGAATCGCTCTCCGGCACGCGCGCCATCGGCCATGTCCGCTATTCGACGACGGGATCGAGCACCCTCCTCAACTCCCAACCGCTCGGCGTCGACACGGCACGCGGACAACTCGCCATCGCCCACAACGGCAACCTCGTCAACGCTTCCGCCCTCAGGAACGAGCTTGAGAACCGCGGATCCATCTTCCAGACCACGGTCGACAGCGAGATCATTCTCCACCTCCTTGCCCAACCCGACGAGACGATGGGCGGGCCGATCGGCGCGCTGCGCCGTCTTGAAGGGGCCTTCTCCGTGGTGGTCATGGGTGAGAACGAGATCATCGGCTTCCGCGATCCCAGCGGTCTGCGCCCCCTTTCCCTCGGCAAGCTTGATGACGGATGGGTCCTTTCCTCCGAAACCTGCGCCTTCGACCTGATCGGGGCGACCTTCGTCCGCGATCTCCAGCCGGGAGAGGTTGTCGTGATCGACGACCAGGGAATCCGTTCCGAGTTCCCCTTCACCGAGTCGCGCGAGGCCTTCTGCATCTTCGAGTATGTCTACTTCGCCCGACCCGACAGCCGCCTTCGCGGCATCACCGTCAGCAAGGCACGGATCAACATGGGTCGCGAACTGGCACGACTCCACCCCGTCGAGGCCGACGTGGTCGTGCCCGTGCCCGACTCCGGCATCTATGCCGCGCTCGGCTTCTCCGAGGAGCTGGGGATTCCCTACGACCCCGCCTTCGTCCGCAACCACTACATCGGACGCACCTTCATCCAGCCGACCCAACTCATCCGCGACTTCAACGTCCGGGTGAAGCTCAACCTCATCGGCGAGTCGGTGAAGGGGAAGCGCGTCGTGGTCGTCGACGACTCCGTCGTGCGCGGCACGACCGCCAAGGCGCGCGTGGTGAATCTCCGCGAGGCCGGCGCCAAGGAGGTCCACCTCCGCATCAGCTGCCCTCCGCACCGCCATGCCTGCTACTACGGCATCGACTTCCCCGATCCCGAGAAGCTGATCGCCAACCAGCAGACCCATCAGGAGATCTGCGACTACCTGGGGGCCGACAGCATCGGCTACCTTGATGTCGACGGGATGGTGCGGGCCACGGGTCTCGAAAAGAACTCCTTCTGCATGGCCTGCTTCAACGGCGACTACCCGGTTCCCTTCGACGCCGCCTTCGACAAGCTGATCATGGAGCGCCGCAAGGGAAGCGCCCAACTCCTTCCCGACCAGAGCGCACAACCACCTCTCTTCCCCCACAAATCCTGATCCCTCAATCCACGGCACCCATCACCGCATTCATTTCATGAGCACCAAGAAAACGAAGAGTCCCTCAAAGAAAGTCACCAAGAAAGCCATTGGAAAGAAGCCCTCCGCACCATCCGTCGCGAAGGGTTCCAAGAGTTCCTATGCGAAGGCCGGCGTCGATGTGGCGCTCGGCAACAGGGTGAAGTCCGGCATCGGAGCCCTTGTCCGGCCGACCCACGGCGCCGAGGTACTCGGAGGCATCGGCGGCTTCGGCGGCCTCTTCCGTCCCGACTTCAAGAAGCGCGGAATCAAGGATCCCGTCCTCGTCTCGAGCGTCGACGGCGTCGGCACCAAGCTGAAGATCGCCTTTGCCACCGACAAGCATGACACGATCGGCGCGGATCTGGTGAACCACTGCGTCAATGACATCGCCGTCACAGGCGCCATGCCCCTCTTCTTCCTCGACTACATCGCCGCCGCGAAGCTCGACCCGAGGGTGCTCAAGGAGATCATCACCGGCCTCTCCCGTGCCTGCAAGGAGGCGGGATGTGCCCTCATCGGAGGCGAGACCGCCCAGATGCCCGGTCTCTATGGGGAAGGTGAATACGACCTGGCCGGATCCATCACCGGCATCGTCGACCGGAAGGACCTGCTCGATGGAAGCCGGGTGAAGCCGGGCGACGCGCTGGTCGGACTCCCCTCCAACGGCCTTCACACCAACGGCTATTCCCTCGCCCGCAAGGTCCTCTTCGACCTCCTCGGCCTGAAGCTCTCCGACCGCCCTGCGGGTCTGGGCACCACCGTCGGAGCCGAACTCCTCAAGGTCCATCGCAGCTATCTCCCCGCGTTCAGGAAACTCCACGCCATGAAGGGCAAGCCGCTTCATGCCGCAGCCCACATCACCGGCGGCGGACTCATCGACAATCTCCCCCGCATCCTGCCCAAGGGCTGCGACGCCGTCATCGACCCCGGCTCCTGGAAGGTTCCCGCCATCTTCGGGATCATCGGACGCGGCGGCAACGTCGACCCCCTCGAGATGTACCAGGTCTTCAACATGGGTATCGGCATGGTACTCGTCGTTCCGGGCAAGGAAGGTGAGAAGATTGCCAAGACCCTCGGCGGCAAGGTGATCGGCGGCGTCATCAAGGGAAGCGGCGTTGTCCGCTTCTTCCCCGAACCGGGCAACTGACCCGCCGCCGCATGAGCGAGGAATCCCAAGGCACGCCGGGCCGCCGCAAGGCGCTCGGCGTCGGCTTGGGTGCGGGTCTCCTCGGGGCGGTCGCCCTGGCCGTCCGCTACGGCTGGCGCAACACCCTTCGAGGCATTATTCCCGACGCCATCTCCCCGGCTGTCTTCGCGACCCGGGTGGCCGACACTTCCTCGGGGGAGATCGTCTACCACACCGCCGACAGCCAGACCCCGGGAGCGCCGCTTCTCTTCCTCCACGGCGTCTTCCCCGGCGCCTCCTCCTTCGAGTGGTCGAAGATCTATACCCGCTTCGCCGAGACATGGCGCGTCCTGGTTCCCGACATGATCGGCTTCGGCGAATCGCAGCGTCCCGAACCTGCCCCCACCGCCGAGGAGCAGGTGCGCGCGCTGGCCGAGTTCCTCGACCAGACGGTGCCCGGCGAGGCCGCCGTGATCGTGGCCTCGGGCCTCACTGCCAACATCGCCCTGCTCTTCGCCTCCCGCTTCCCCGAAAAAACAACGCGCCTCATCCTCTGGATGCCCGATGTCGCCCTGGGCAAGGCCAATCCCTCCAGAGGCTGGCACCGGCTGGGCTGGTTTCCACGCCTGGCCAGGCTCGTCTACCGTCGCCAACTCTCCACCGAGGCCTTCCTGCGTCCCTGGCTGCTCCGTTCGGGATTCGCGGCGGAGGGTCCGGGATTCGAGGAGTCGCTCTCGGTCATCACCTCGACCGCCCAGCAGTACGGCGCCGAGCACTCCTTCCTCGCCCAATCCTCCAAGGCCTACTGGCGCAGCCTCCGCACCGGCCTCCGCAATCTGGCCTCGCCCGTCTCCATGATGCTTGCCACCGGATCCGACCGTGACTCGTCGGCCGCGATCGCTGATCTCAGGCCGCTTGTCGGGCGCTTCTCGATCGTCGAGGTGCCGGCCCTGGGCATCCTCGCACCGCTCGCCGAACCCGACACCATCGCCGCCGCCATCGCCCGGGAACTCACCCCTCCGGAGGCGGAGCCCCAGCCGGGCCTCATAAATTGATTGCGCCCGCGGGAAAAGCAGTCTCACCATCCCTCATTCCGTGAACGTTTCCGATCTCAGAGAAATCCTCCAGTACGTCCCCCGCTTCCGCGAGCGGATCTTCGTCATCGCGGTCGACGGCGCCGTCGCCGCCTCCCCGAACTTCCCGAACATCCTGCTCGACATCGCCGTCCTGCGCTCGCTGAGCATCCGCGTGGTCCTCGTCCACGGAGCCAGCCACCAGATCGTCGAACTGGCCCGCAAGCGCGGCATGAAGATCACCAACAGCGACGGAACCGGCATCACCGATGAACCGACGCTGGAACTCTCGATCGACGCCGCCATCCGGCTCACCAACGGGATCATGGAGGGACTCTCGGCCGTCGATCTCCGCGCCGCCTACGCCAACGCCATCATCGCCCACCCCGCGGGCATCCTCGGCGGCACCGACCAACTCTTCACCGGCCGCGTCGAGCGCGTCGACAACCACGCCTTGGAACTCCTTCTCAAGGAAGGGATCATCCCGGTCATTCCTCCGCTCGGATTCGACGGCGAGGGGCGCACCTACCGGGTCAACTCCGACGGCATCGCCCTCGAGGTAGCCGAGGCGCTCCATGCGGCCAAGGTCATCTTCCTCGGCGCCGACGATGTGGTGGGGGGAGCCAGCCCGCTTCCGCGCCAGCTCTCGATTGACGAATCGGAGGAGCTGATCAAAAAACTCCGCGCCTCGAACGGCCCTTCGGGACTGATCTCCAAGATCGAGTGCGCCTCCCGCGCCTGCCGAGGGGGCGTCCCACGCGCCCATCTGCTCGACGGACGGATCAACGAGGCGCTGCTCACCGAGATCTTCAGCCACGAGGGATCTGGCACGATGGTCTATTCCAACGAGTACCAGCAGATCCGCCGTATCTTCAAAAAGGATGTCCGCGCCGTGATGACGCTCATCCGGCAGTCCGTCGAGGACGAGGAGATCGCGCGCCGGACCCGCGCCGACATCCTCTCCCGCATCGAGGATTACTGGATCCTGGAGGTGGACCGTACCCCCATCGCCTGCGTTGCCGTCCACATCGATCCCTCCCGCTCGCTTGCCGAGATGGCCTGCCTCTACGTCAGCAAGGCGCATGAGAACAAGGGATTCGGCCGGAAGCTCATGGCATTCGCCGAGAACCTCGCCAAGGAAAAGGGTGTCGAGCGGATGGTCGCCCTCTCCACCCGCGCGGTGAACTACCTCCAGCAGAAAGGGGGCTATGCGGAGACCGATGCCTCCATCCTCTCCGAGGAGAGGCGTTCCCGTTACGAGGGAAGCGGCAGGAATTCCAGGATCCTCGTCAAGGAACTGCGCCCGAAGGGCGCCTGACCGGCGGGTGAACATTCCCCGGTCGGGTTAACCAGCCATGCCTGCGGCAGCCACTTCCGGATTCTGGATCGATGCGGCCGTCATCCTTCTCTACTTCTTCGGCATCGTGGCCATCGGCCTGCGGGCCGGCCGCGGCAACACGACGCTGAAGGAATTCGCGCTCGGCGGGCGATCCATCCCCTGGTGGGCCGTCCTGGCCTCGATCGTGGCCGCCGAGACCAGTGCCGCGACCTTCCTCGGAACACCGGCGGAGGGCTACAAGACGCGCGCCTTTTTCTACGGCCAACTGGCGATCGGCACGGTCATTGCGCGCGTGGTGATCGCCTTCACATTCATCGGGCCATACTACCGCTACGGGGTGGAGAGCATCTACGAGTTCCTGATGGTTCGCTTCGGGCCGCGGACCAAGAACGCGGCGAGCGGCATCTTCCTCTTCACCCGGGTGCTCGGGATCGGCGTGCGCCTCTACCTCGGCGGCGTCATCCTGGTGGTTCTCTGGCGCCACCTTTTCCCCGGCGCCCCCGTGACCCTGGGCAACTATTTCTGGGGCATCCTCTTCGTGACCCTGGTCACCACGGGTTACACGATTGCCGGAGGCATCAAGGCGGTGGTCTGGACCGATCTGATCCAGGCGACACTCATGCTCGGATCGGTCGGATTCGTCCTCTGGTACCTGATCCATCATCTCGGCGGCATTGCCGCGACGGGTGACGCGATGGGGGGATGGGATCAGTTGCAGTGGATCCAGATCGGATGGGACGACTCCCTCCCCTTTGGCAAGGCGCTCTCCGCCATGCTCTCCGAACCGTACACGATCTTCGCCGCCGTGATCGGCTCGACATTCCTGACCATGGCGACGCACGGAACCGATCAGGACATGGTCCAGCGGATGCTGACCGCCCCCGATCCCCAGCGCTCCCGGCTCTCCCTGATCCTGAGCGGGTTGGCCGATATTCCGATCGCCCTCGCCTTCCTCGGGGTGGGGATCCTGCTCTCCCTCTACTACAAGGGTCCGGGCGGAGGCACCCCCGACATCCCGGACAACGAGATCTTCGCCCACTTCATCGTCCACGACCTTCCGGTCGGCTTGCGCGGCCTGATCATTGCCGGGGTCTTCGCCACGATGATGGGATCGACTTCGGCCGCCCTCAACGCGCTGGCCACCAGCTTCACCTCGGACTTCTACCTTCCCTACGTCAATCCCGGCGCCGATGACCGGACCTCGGTGCGGGCGGCCCGGATCGCGACGCTGGTCTTCGGCCTGCTGATGGTCGGGGTCGGGACTCTGGCCGCCTACTCGGTCCTCAACGACCCCCGCCTCACGATCATCCCGATCGCGATCGGCATCCTGGGCTACACCTACGGCGCCCTCCTCGGAATCTTCCTGCTCGGGATGCTGACGACCGGAAGGGGATGCGATCGGATGAATGTGGCGGCCATGGGCGGCGGAATCGCGGCCGTCCTCTTCCTCTGCAGGATCAGGATCCCGGGAATCATCGACTTCGGCCCTTGGATGCCCGCCTGGTGGCCCCAGATCGCCTGGCCCTGGTATGTCCTGATCGGCTGTTCCGCCACGCTCCTGCTGGCCGCGCCGTTCAGGACCGGGTCCATGCGTCCAACATGTTCCCAGCCGAAGGGTCAAGGGCTTTCCAAAAATCCCTGAAAATAAAAAAACGTATCCCGTCCGGTTTCTGCTTGAGGGGGGAATAGGGCGGTTTTTATTCTGATCCTCCCCCAAGAATTTCATTCCCTTGAACACGACCCTCCGTTCCCTTTCACGCCAGTCTCAGGACGCCGCCCCGGCCACTCCGGCATCCCCCTTGTCCGCCCTCTGGGAGAACCTCTCCCGGGTCATCCGCGGGCGCGTCAGCCCCGACAGCTACGACCGCTGGTTCAGCGATGTCTCGGTGCTCGCGACCACTCCCGATTCCGTGACCCTCGGCGTCCCGAACCCGATCCACCAGTTCTTCATCGAGAGCAACTATTCCGACATTCTCTCTTCCGCAATCCACGAGGTGCACGGCGCCCCGAGAACCCTGCTTTTCCGCTCCCCCCAGGATTCGCATCAGGAGGAGGAGCCCCGGCCCGCCGCCTCCGCCGAACCACCCAAGCCCCTCCCTGTCAGCCCTCAGGCCGTGAAGAGCGCCGCAGCGGCCACCGGCATGAACCCTTCCTACACCTTCGAGAGCTTCATCGTGGGTGCCAACAACCAGTTCGCCCACGCCGCCGCCATGGCCGTGGCCCATGCGCCGGCCCGCACTTACAATCCCCTCTTCATCTACGGCGGCAGTGGACTCGGCAAGACCCACCTCCTGCAGTCGATCGGCCACCATATCCTCTCGGTCAAGAAGGGAGCCCGCGTCGTCTACCTCCGCAGCGAGCAGTTCACCAACGAGTTCATCGACGCCATCCAGAACAACGCCCTGGTCGCCTTCCGCAAGCGCTACCGTCAGGCCGACATCCTGATGATCGATGACATCCAGTTCTTCGCCGGCAAGGAGCGCTCCCAGGAGGAGTTCTTCCACACCTTCGGCGCCCTGCACGACGGCCACAAGCAGATCATCCTCTCCAGTGACCGCCCGGCCAGCGAGATCGCCAATCTGGAGCAGCGCCTCGTCTCCCGCTTCGAGTGGGGCATGACGGCCGAAATCCAGCCTCCCGACATGGAGACCCGGATCGCCATCCTGCAGGGGAAAGCCTCCCGGATGCATATCGAGATCGAGCAATGGGTCCTTGAGTTCCTTGCCGACAAGATCCGCAGCGACATCCGACGCCTCGAGGGAGCCCTCATGCGCGTCGCGGCTTACAAGTCGCTCAGCGGCCAGTCCCTAACCGGCGACGCCCTCGAGCACCTTCTCCGGGACGTCCTTCAGGAACAGGCCCGCAAGGCCGTCACCATTGACCAGATCCAGAAAAAGGTGGCCGAGCACTTCGACATCCGGCTGGCCGACATGACCAGCAAGAAACGGACGGCCAGCATCGCCTACCCCCGTCAGGTGGCCATGTACCTCTCGCGCGAGATGACCCCTTCGACCCTCGTCGAGATCGGGGACGCCTTCGGCGGCAAGGATCACGGGACCGTCATCCACGCCTGCAAGCTGGTGAAGCAGCGGATGGAAGAGGACCCGAAGACCCGACATCTGGTGCGTCTCCTCGACCAGCAACTCCAGCGGTAGTGGTCGGACCCCTGTTTTGGGGGAGAATCGCTTTGACAGCACCCCTCTGAGAATCTATCCAGAGATGCTTGAGATGGCATTCCCCCATCCACCCAATCTTCCATGAAATTCACGGTCACCAAGCAAGCGCTCCTCGACGGGCTCCAGCGCATCCAGAACATCGTCTCCAACAAGGTCACCCTTCCTGTCCTCTCCAATGTCCTTCTGGAGACCACGGAGAACGGCATCCAACTCACGGCGACCGATCTCGAAGTCAGCGTCCGCACCGAGACACCCGCTACCGTCGAGAAGGCCGGCTCCACCACCCTGCCGGCCAAGCGACTTCTCTCGATCATCCGTGAACTTCCCTCCGAGGAGATCGAACTCGAGTCCGATTCCCGCAACATCACCTCCATCCGCAGCGGTCCCAGTTTCTTCAAGGTGTTCGGCCTTCCCAAGGAAGAGTACCCCGCCTTCCCCTCGTTGGAGGAAAAGCGCGGCTTCTCCATGAAGCAGTCCGAGCTCAAGGACGGGCTCAAAAAGACCTCCTACGCGATCTCGCTCGACGAGACGCGCTACGTCCTCAACGGCATCCTCTTCTCATTCCGTGACGGAAGGCTCACCCTGGTCGCCACCGACGGACGCCGCCTCGCCCTCTGCGACGCGGAACTCGGCGAGATCAAGTATCCCGAGGGTCACGAGCGCGACTTCATCGTCCCCACCAAGGCGATCAACGAACTCCAGCGCCTGCTTGTCGACGACAAGGAGGTTCGCCTCCATGTGGGTGACAACCTCGTCGCCTTCGACCTCGGCACCACGGTGCTCGCCACCAAGCTCGTCGACGGCACCTATCCGAACTACCGCCAGGTCATCCCGGGCGAGGCCAAGGAGCGCGTCTCCCTCGAGCGTGAGACCCTGCTCCAATCGACCCGCCGCGTCTCGCTGCTCAGCAGCGACAAGAGCGGATCGGTCCGCCTGAACTTCACCAAGAACAACCTCGACATCACCTCCAACACCCCGGAGGTCGGAGAGGCAAAGGAGTCGCTGGCCGTCGCCTACAAGGGGCGCGACCTCTCGATCGCCTTCAATCCCGAGTTCCTCATCGACCCGCTCCGCAACCTCTCCGACGACACCATCGCCCTCGAACTGATCGACGAGATGAGCCCCGGTGTGATCAAGATCAACTCGGCCCAGCGCTTCCTCTACGTGCTTATGCCGATGCGCGTCTCGGTCTGATCCGAAGGGCTCTCCTCCCAGATGACTCCCGAAACCGTCCCGTTCGGAGGATGGAACAACTGCCTCCGGCTTTCCAACGCGGAGGCCGAGCTGATTGTCACCCTTGATGTCGGACCCAGGATCCTCTCCTACCGGAGGCCCGGGGGAGCCAACGTCCTCAAAAACTACCAGGGACAACTCGGCGGCTGCGGTGAGAAGGAATGGATGATCCGCGGAGGGCACCGGCTTTGGATCGCCCCGGAGGACGAGTTGCTCAGTTACCACCTCGACAACGAACCCGTCTCCTGGGTGAGTGAAGGCGACGGCCGTATTGTGATCTCCAGTCGCATGGCATCCCCTCACCCCCTCCGGAAGGATCTCTCGATCATCTTGGCGGACAAGGGATCCCGAGTCGACCTCCTCCACTCGATCACCAACGAGGGCTCCACCCCGATCACCCTGGCCACATGGGCCCTCACCGTGATGGCCCCCGGAGGCACGGAGATCATCCCTCAACCTCCCCTTGGCGAGCATCCGCGCGACCTTCTCCCGAACCGTACCGCGGTTCTCTGGCCCTACACGGATCTCAGCGATCGTCGGTGGAAACTCGGCCGTGCCTACTTCCTGCTGCGGCAGCAGGCGGATGGAACCCCGACCAAGATCGGCTTGGCGCACGGGGAACGCTGGGTCGGATACCTGCTTGGGGAGGATCTTTTCCTCAAGACATTCCCACTGGTGAAGGGAGCCCCCTATCCCGACGGCGGCTGCAACTTCGAGACATTCACCAACGCCGACATGCTCGAGATCGAGTCGCTTGGCCCCTTGGCAACCCTTCAGCCCGGCGAAAGCACCTCCCATCCGGAGATCTGGCATCTTGCCGAAGCCCCGGCCGGAATCGATCCGGACGACGAAACCTCCCTCGCGAAACTCCTGACACCCATCCTCCGAGACCTCCCGTGAAAAGACTCCTTCCCGCCCTGATTGCCTGCGCCTTTCTCCTTGCGGGCTGCGAGGCGCCGATCGTTTACCAGACCCCGCAGGACCGCGAGGCACTTTCCGCGGCCATTGCCGGCGAGAAGCCGGGCCCCTATTACATCGGGCGCCGCTTCTACAAGGTCGATTACAAGATGTGGGGCTGGGTCAGGAAGCCGGGTGAACCCTGGAAGCAGTCACAGCTTGTCATGTTCAACGAGCAGAAGAAACTCGCGCCCGACCGGGAGCGCAACGCCATCGGCTCCGACAACAACCATGAGTACCGGCTCACCGGCTATTTCTCCGGCGAGAAGGTCTATGAGCCTGCCAGCGACAGCTTCTACCCGGAGTTCGTCCTCACCGGCGCCACCGTCATCTCAACGAACGCACCCCTCATCTATCCCGACAAGCGGTGGACCGACCCCGCCGTGCGACTCATCACCCCGCCGCAGTATTAGAGAACCGGGTTCCGGTGAGCGGCGACGATTCTTGTATGCTAAGCCGGTGATTTGGCGCGCTCCAAGAGAGCGGTCGTGGAGCGGCCCGGCACCAACTGGAGAAGGCTGATCTTGGCCCCGACTTCTTCGAGTGCCGCCCGTTCTCCGGAATCAAGCGTCTCGAGGGTGTAGTCCCCTCCCTTGGTATAGATGGCGGGCCGAAGGGAGCGGATCACCCCGGTCACGCGCTTCCCGGTGAAGATCGTCACATGGTCGACGCAGCGGAGCGCCGCCAGCACCTCGGCACGGTCGAGTTCGCCGTTGAGGGGGCGCTCGGGGCCCTTGAGTTCGCGGACCGAGGCATCGCTGTTGACGGCCACGATCAGGGCATCACCGCACTCGCGCGCCTGCTGGAGATAGCGGACATGTCCTGTGTGAAGCAGATCGAAACAGCCGTTGGTGAGCACCAGTTTCTTTCCCGAAGCGGCATACTCCGAGCCAAGGGCCGCCAATTCATCCGCAGCTACAAGTCGGTTCATCCCCTTATGGGAAACCGCCCGAAGCCGCGAGGGAAGCAGATTCTCCTGTTTTGACACTCTCCGTCGCCCCGATAGCTTGTCACCATGCCCCCGTCAGCTGCCAACCACGACCTCCTCTCTCGTCTCAAGGAGGGATGCAAAGCCTGCTTCCCTCAGTATGCGGCGCGCGCCCACGCCCCCTTCGGCGATGATGAGGAGTACGAGGAGTGGCGCCTCATGGCCGCGCTGGCGGCCGGGTGCCTTCTCTTCGGGATCCTCGGGCTTCTCACCGAAGGAATCTTCCACCAACAGAAGGCCGCCACGGTCCTCTATCTCCTCGCCTATCTCTGCGGAGGCTGGGATGCGGCGGGGGACGCCTGGGAACGCATCAGAAAAGGACAACTCGACGTCCACTTCCTGATGCTTGCGGTCGCGGTGGGCGCCGGGATCATCGGTGCATGGCGCGAGGGAGCCCTCCTGCTCTTTCTCTTCTCGGCCTCGGGAGCCATGGAGCACTTCGCGATGGGACGGACCAAGAAGGCGATCGACGCCCTCTTCCGCGGCGCCCCCAAGACCGCACGCGTCCTCCGGGAGGGCCGTGAGGAGCAGATTCCGGTCGAGCAACTCTCCCCCGGGATGATCGTGCTGGTGACCACGGGCGAGCAGATCCCCACCGACATGGAGGTGGTCAAGGGAGAGAGCGCCTGCGACGAGTCGAACATGACCGGCGAGTCGATCCCCGTCCCGAAGCGACCCGGCGACACCTCCCTCTCCGGTACGATCAACCTCTGGGGCGTGCTGGAAGGACGCGTGCTGCGACCGGCCAGCGAGAGTTCCCTGCAGAAGATCATCCGCCTGATCCAGAACGCCCAGAATCTGAAGGCCCCCTCCCAGCGCTTCACTGACAAATTCGGCACCGGCTACACCTGGACGATCCTCTCCCTCTGCACCGTCATGTTCTTTGTCTGGTGGCTGGCACTCGGCCTGCCCCCGTTCGAGACACTCGACGGGAGCGCCAGCGCCTTCTACCGGACCATGACCCTGCTCGTCGTCGCATCCCCCTGCGCCCTGGTTCTCTCGGTCCCCTCGGCAATCCTCTCAGCCATTGCAAGCGGCGCGAAGCGGGGAATTCTCTATCGCGGCGGTGCCGCCATCGAGACCCTCGCCAATGTCTCTGTCGTGGCTCTGGATAAAACCGGCACCCTGACATCGGGAAACCTGACCCTCGCTGAGATCGACGTCTTCGAGGGATCGGAGGAACAGTTCCGGAAAGTTGCCCATTCCCTCGCCCGCCTCTCCGAGCATCCTCTTTCCCGCGCCATCCGAAGGATCGCCGCAACCTGGGGAACCCCCGCCATGGAAGCCGCCAACTTCGAGACCATCCTGGGCAAGGGAGTCCGGGCCAAGGTCGACGGGGTGACCTATGTCATGGGAAGCCGGAAGCTCGTTCTGGGACTCGACCGCTTTGCGGGCCGGGAGCTGCCACCCGCAGGAAAAACAGCGGGAGCCGTTGTCTGGGTTGCAGGCGACACTCTCTTGGGACGAATGGTCTTCACCGACGAGGTGAGGCCGGAATCCGCCGTGACCCTCAGGGCGCTCCACCGGCAGGGAGTCCGCACCGTCATGCTGACAGGCGATCACCGCGATGCCGCCGAGTTGATCGGTACAAAGGTCGGCATCGGGGAGATCCTCTCCGAACTCTCGCCAGACAAGAAAGTCGAGGCCGTCGAGAATCTGAAGGAGGGTGGCAAAGTGCGCGTCGCCATGATCGGGGATGGCGTGAACGATGCCCCCTGCATCGCGGCCGCCGATGTCGGCGTCGCCATGGGTGCGCGCGGCTCCGATGCCGCGCTCGAGCAAGCCGAAGTGGTGCTGATGAACGACCGGATCGAGAACTTCCTCCTGGCCCGCCTGTTGAGCGTTCAGGCCAAGGGGATCATCACCCAGAACATCGTCGTCGCCCTCGGCACCGTCCTCGTGATGGTCTGCGCCGCCTTCATCTACCCGGTCCCACTCACACTCGGGGTAGCAGCCCATGAGGGCAGCACGCTGCTGGTCGTCCTGAACAGCCTGCGCCTGCTTGCAATCAAACTCCCGGAGGCATCAAAGGAGACTTAGAGGCTCTAGCATTTTAGGCTGTAGGCTTTTAGTCAGATACATGTGATCTGAAAGAATGTGGCCTGCAGCCCAACGAAGATCGCAACAGCAACTCCCTTTACCCTTCCTATATTCCTGAGTTGGCTTGCCCGGCTGTTGCTACGCATTTGAATTGCTTGCCCGGCCATTGCTTCGCATCCGTTACGGCGGGCTTTCCCAAGCCACTCGCCCCTACTGGGGGGGCTGCTTCGCAGTCCTATCAGCTCCCGCCAGTCGCTGATTTGTTACGGCTGAGTTCCTGATTAATCCGTCAGGAAGATCAGTTCACCGGCGCAAAGGCGCCATTCGGCAACTGGCGGAAGAGCTGCCTGCCCCTAGGATAGGAAGGAACATAGCTGCCATCCATCTGCTGGACATAGCTGATCTTCGCAGGGGTGAAGCTGCCGTCGGAGGTGCGGGTGTAAAGAGTCTGGGTGGTCTGCTGTTGGTGGGCCTGTGCGGATCCGCCGCCGCTTGATTTCGGAATGAAGGCGTTGATGGCCTGGGATCCGACGCTGCCGGCCCCGGCCGCGATGGCTCCCGCAGCCACGGGATTCACGCCTCGCATCAGGGCTCCGGTGCCCGCGCCGATTCCAGCAGCGGTGAGGCCCTGAACCACAGCGGCCCCCATCGGGGTCATGACGGAGCGAGGTTGTCCATTGGGGCCCATCTCAGTGGTGCAGGCTGCAAGAAGGGCCGTGGCGGAAGCAAGAGCGAGGAGGGAGTTGTTCTTCATGCGACCTAAATATCAAACATCTCATCCGAAATGCAACCGGGGAACTTGCAATCCCCTTTATCCCCTTCATCCCTGTGAATTACTCCAAGGGATACAGGGTCGGTCCTGTTTCCTTGGCCCATGGAAGTTTGGAGTCGGGCCAGCGCTTGGCCTCCAGATCGCTCCAGTAGATATGGGAGGCGCCAAGGCCACGGGCCTTTTCCTTCCATCCCGCCTCTCCCTTCATCACGGCATCCAAAGTGGCCAGACGGTCCTTGTAATCAAGTCCATGACTCCAGAGGTGCCCCTCGTAGCCGCAGACGACCGAATGACCTGAGAGCAGCACGGGATGATTGTATTCCGGAGCGCATGCAATCACCGCATCGGGGGGAAGCCCCCGGAGGATCCAGGTGGCCTGATCCAGATCGCTCCTCTTGATCAGCTCATATCCGTGCCGGCCATCGAGCCCCACCGCCAGCGTCACTGCCCCGGATCCGAACATCAGGAGCAGCGCCACAGCCCGGAGAGCCGGCTGGCACCGCTTCAAGATAAAACTCCAGAGGTAGGGCGCGGCGACAAGCCACGACCAGAGCATCAGCTTCATGTTGTCCCATGGCCACGGAGCGAAGCGAACAACCATGCAGAGAACAAAGACAAACGCCGCCGGCAAGACAAAGGCGCGGGCCTCGGCGATTTCGGCGGCACCGCGACCGACCCCTCCGCGCACAAGCAGAACGCACAACAGGAAGATGAGCGGCAGGGCGATTCCGAAATTCCGAAACCAGAACCAGACCGAGCCATCGGTCATCCAGCCCGGCGCCCATCCGAGTGAATGAACCGCAGAGGGACCGCCTCCGCCGCTTGTCACCAGCCATCCCAGGAAAGCCATCGAGGGCCACGCGAGAAGCGCCAGTCGCAGCATCCGTTTCCTTGATGCGGACGAGAGAAGGAATAAACCCAACATGGCAACTCCAAGAAATAGCGCTGCATGGATGCTGAAGAGCGGCATGATGCCGAGTAGGAGTGCCTGCACGGGAAGAGGAAGCACCTTTCGGGATCCGGCGCCGAATGTTTCGTCACGCCATGCGGCTAACAGCAGGAGCCCGGCGGGAAGCGCAAAGAGGAATCCCCGCTGGGTGACATAAAGAGTCAGGAAGAGATTCTTCCATTCGATCTGCGCATCGGGGTCACCCCCCCATCCCGTTTTCAGTACCAGGAATCCGGCAACGCCGCCGTTGAAAAGAAAGGCGGCCAGGGCGACGGCGCCTCCCCAGCGCCAGAGGGCATACCCGGCAAGCGCGGCACCGACGACTCCGCACCAGATGAGCCCCTGCGGAACAGGCACGCCTCCCGTCAGCAGGAGTGCGTTGAAGAGATCGCTCCCGGGCGGATAGCGAAGCGGATCCCCTGCCAGAATCGGACTCACGGGCCACCAATGGGTGGTCGCGGCAAACCAACGGATGAAGGAGATGTGCAGCGAGAGATCACCAAGGTTGTTCGGCGAGAGAACTTTCCAGGAGTCGCCGTCCGCATAGATCAGCCAGAAAAACACTCGGGCCGAGGCGAGCGTGAAGAGGGCGATCATCAACCAATCCCAGAAAGAGGAGGGACGGCGACCGGGCGACGCCGGAGTGATGGCGAACACGGCAAGGGCCGTCGCGAGACCCACAACCAGCGCCACGACTCCCCCGGCCCCGTGCAATCCTCCCCATGTCCACGCAATCACCACTGCCGCCAGAACAGCCGAGGCGACCCCCGATAGAATCGCGGTAACTCCCCTCATGGTTTTGGTGACTTTGATGGCTGGGCCGCCTTCATAGGAGGGGGTGCTGATTTCTTGAGGGTCTCCGGATCAACCCGTTCGGGCTTTCCATGACCCGCCACGGAGAACCAGGACGCAAACAGGGACTCCCGGAACCAGACCGTGCATTCCTCCATCGAATCCCGGAGCTGAAACCTCTGCCGCAGATAGGGCTTCTTCAGACGCCCCTCGATCAACTGCTGATCGGCGGTCTGCGCCACGATAAAGTCCCCATCCAGCACGGCGGGAACCGCCTCTTTGCCATAATAACCGATGCGGTTGAACTCCCCAAAGATCCACGGAAGCGGGTAGTAGCTCTCCAGAATGATCTGCCCGCCCATCGCGTGGTTGCGAGGATCGCGGGCAGCCATTCCCAACACGGGATCCGTCACGACAACGATTCCGGGCTGCGTCTGCACATAGACATAAGGTTCCTTGGGATCGGTGAAGTGGCGGAAGTTCAACCGCACCGTGATGATAAGCGATACTGCCAGCAGGAGCAGGCAGGCGACGGTTGATGGAATGCGCAACCGCTGGCACTTCAACCCCTCGTCGACGGCGCAACCGAAGAGCAGCAGGAACGGCCAAAGAATCGAGAGGATGCACCAGGGGGTCTTGTAAGGAATGACCGAGTAGGCTGCCAGCACCCCGAGGGCCATGATTGCGAGGTAGCGCAGGAGCGCAGGAGAGGGCCACGCCAACCTCACCGCATAGAGCAGACCGAGAAGGGCGGGCCACTCGTAGCGGCCCATCAGCGAGAGCCAGTACCAGTTGAGGAACCCGAGCGAACCGAACTGGAAATCCGTCTTCTCATGCCCGCCTGCCCCGGTTCCGGTCTGGAACCACTTGAGGTAGGCCTTGAAGAAATCAGGAAGGCCCTGCCAGTTCAGGAAGTTGCCCGAGTAGAAAAAGAGAAGTGCCAGCAGCGACAATGCGCAGCACCAGGCAAGATCGCTGGCGCTCCATCCACGCCCGGCAAGCGGTCGCGCGGGGGATGAGGGAACGAAGCGCTGCCAGATCATAAGACAGCCGGCCGCCAGCGCCATGCAGACGAGATGAATCACCCCGGTCTCCTTGAGCAGAAGCAGCAGCGTCACTCCGGCAAACGTCGCGATCAGATCCCGCTTCCTTCCCTCGCTCCAGAGCCCCAGCACCCCCCATGTCGTGAGCATTAGGGCGAAAACGAACCACGGCTCGTGGATGGCATACCTTCCGTAGAAGACTCCCGCAGGGGAAAGCGCCAAAGCCAGCGCCCCGAAACGCGCGGCCCGCGCCCCGACAAACCTCCCGAAGCGCAGTGTCATCCAGACCGCGGCGATGCCGGAGAGAACGGCCGGCAGTCGCAGGGCCCAGAGATTCCGCCCGAAGAGGGTGAGAAAGACGAAGAGACCGTAGAAATAAAGCGGCCCGTGATAGTTCTCCGGATCATAACGGTAGAAACCGGCCTCCCTCATCTGATCGACGAACCACCCGTTGATCCCCTCGTCGAAATGGGCCGGCTTGATGTCGAGATCCCACAGGCGAAGCAGGGCGGCAAGCAGCAGGATCGATCCCTCGATCAGGATCGCCGCACCAAGAGGAGCAATCAGGTTCTTGACGCTGGGCATGCTTCGGCGAGTCTGCATCCAGACCAAGTAATCGTGACCGAACGAATGAATCAAGACCGCCCAAGCCTTTCCGTCGTGATTCCAGCCCGCAACGAAGAGGCGCGTCTCCCGAAGACCCTGGGGCTGATCCGGGAATGGATCGCGCGATCAGGCCGCAGCACCGAGGTGATCCCCGTTGTCCAGGGCTACGACAGGACAACGGAAATCGTGGAGAGAGCCGCAGGGAGCGACCCGGACCTTCGTCCCATCATCCAGCATTCGGGCAACGGAAAGGGGATGGCCGTGCGCCTGGGGATCACGGCCGCCCGGGGAGAGATCATCCTCTTCACGGACGCCGATCTGAGCGTTCCGGTCGAGTGCCTTGAGGAGCTTGTCTCCATGATGGAGCGGCAACCCGAACTCGACGGAATCCTCGGCAGCCGACGCCTCCCCGGAAGCAACATCGTGATCAAGCAGCCCCCGATGAGACGCCTCTCAGGGTGGGCCTTCAACAGGGCCCTGAAACTAGGCGGCCTCACCGGCTACGCCGACACACAGTGCGGATGCAAACTCTTCCGGCACGACGCAGCCAAGGCGATCTTCGCCCGATCCGAACTCGATGGATTCGCCTTCGACGTCGAGATCCTTAAACTCGCGGAAGTGCTCGGTTACCGGATGAAGGAAGCACCGGTCACATGGGCGGATGCCGGCGGATCACGCGTCTGGCTTCCCCGCGACGGATTCCGCGCATTGCGCGACGCCTGGTCGCTCAGGAAGCGGTTTCCCGGGGAAGTACCCCCGGAAAACCCACGCTAATTCCTATAAGGGCCTGTTAAGATTAAAATGGCGGGATGGCGCGAGGAGGAGATGAGGTGCAGGACAAGGCGCGAAAGAGGGAGTGTAGTCACAGCACTACACGACCGAAAGAGCAACGCTG